>LJVD01000046.1 GCA_001304225.1 candidate division Zixibacteria bacterium SM1_73 | reverse complement strand
ACCTTTAAGAAACACAACCATACTGCGGACGAGGTCCACCACGAAACAGATAGTCTATGAGATAGACAACGTCAGCCGAATTTATCTGGCAATCAGAGTTAACATCCGCTGCGTTTGGATCTGATGGCTCAGGTCCGTTCTTGAAGAGATAATTTATCAAATGGACAATGTCAGAACTGTTGACTATTCCATCTGAATTGAGATCTCCAGCCTTTAAGAAACTGGCTTCGAAGACGAAAAGGGAATTGTGCCCAGCAACTAACACGTAAGGTTCATCTACAAAAAAATCATTAGGGGTGTCTGGGATGTCATGATAAGTGACCAAAGTGGGGTCTGTGGGATCGCTGATATCCAAAACATAAATGCCATCCCATTCTGCTGGAACATAGGCAAAGTTATCTTTAATAAAGACATTGTAAACTCTTGCCTCAGAAATCGCAAAAAACCCAATCGAATCGATATTATAGGGGTCGGAAATATCCATCACTATCAACCCTCCATAGTCCGCATAATAGTCATTAAGTGCCACATAGGCATAATTATCCTCTATCCAGATGGCAGCGGGAACAGATGGCAAACAGGTATCTACTACTATGGCAATCGGCTCTGTTGGGTCGGTAATATCCAAAACCGTGATCTGGCCTGCTTCCTTCCATGTCTCAATGTCAATAGCATAATCGACCCAAAATACATGATTATCCTTCTTCCAGACATCCATCCGTCCCCATGCGCCATCACCGCTGGGGTAATTAGTCGACAATATCTGTGGATCGGTCGGGTCGGATATACCAATAACTTCTAAAAGGGAGATCAGGGGCGCGGTACTGTGGATTACCAAAGCTAAAGTGTCAAATAGATGGACTCTGAACGAAGAGTGATTCCAATTGCCACACGACGCAATCTGCTGTGATTCCAAAGGGTTCAAGATGTCCCTTATATATAGAGAGTCTCCCACATAATAAGCCAGGCTGTCTTTTATCTCTATATCCCTTAGTAAGTTTCCCGGATAGGTGATAATTGAGTAAGGATTGCTCGGATCAGAATAATTGGCGACCTTAATTGAATCATATGCCGCCACAAAAGCATACTTATTGTAAACTGCAACAGCATAGCCTCCCATCTGTGGATTAGTTCCCAACAGAATCAGCGTATCTTCTTGAGCACCTTTAAGAAACACAACCATACTGCGGACGAGGTCCACCACGAAACAGATAGTCTATGAGATAGACAACGTCAGCCGAATTTATCTGGCAATCGAAGTTAACATCGGCTGCGTTTGGATCTGATGGCTCAGATCCGTTCTTGAAAAGATAGTCTATCAAATAAACAATGTCAGAACTATTGACTATTCCATCTGAATTGACATCTCCGGGCACGCTCAAGAAACTGGCCTCGAAGACTAAAAGGGAATTGTGCTCAACAACTAATACATAAGGTTCATCCACAAAAACATCCCTGGGAGTTCCCGGGGTATCATAATAGGTAACCAGAGTGGGATTTGTGGGATCGGTGACATCCAAAACATAAACTGCATCCCATTCCGCTGAAACATAAGCGAAGTTGCCTTTAATGTGGACATTACAAGCTTCACCAGGGATCTCAAAAAATCCCAGAGAATCGATATTATAAGGATCAGAAACATCCAACACTATCAACCCTCCGTTAAACACTTCAGGGCCCGCAAAATAGTCGTCAAGTGACACATAGGCGTAGTCGTCCTTTATCCAGATAGCAGTGGGAGCTCTGGGTAAGCAAGTATCCACTACTATGGGAATCGGTTCTGTGGGGTCGGTAATATCCAAAACCGTGATCTGGCCTACGTCATACCATGTCTCTGGGTCAGAGCCCAATCAACCCAATACACATAATTATCCTTCTTCCAGACATCCATTCGGGACCACCAACCATCACCGGTAGGATAATTAGTGGACAATACCTGTGGGTCGGTTGGGTCGGATATATCTATAATTCTTAGAATGACTATCTGAGGCGCGGTGGTGTGAGTTACCAGAGCCAAAGTATCAAATACATGGACTCTGAATGAATAACCCCAATAACAACACGACCCGATTTGTCGTGATTCCAAGGGGTTTGATATGTCCCTTATATATAATGAATCTCCAACATAATAAGCTAAGTTCTCTCTTATATCTATGTCATGTGCTGGTTCTGTGTAACGGGTAACCGTATCCGGATTATATGGATCAGAATAATTAATGACCCTTATCCCCCCATCGGCTAAAAAGGCATGTTTGTTACAGGCCGATACGGCATAGCCTCCCACCTCTGTGCTTCCTAATAGTATCAAAGTATCTTCTTGAGCAAAAGCCAAACCTGACAATAACAGAATCGAGATTGAAATGATTACTATATGACGCATAACATCCTCCTTTCCAAGGAGAATATAGCAACTTCGCTTTTTACTTAGTTTCAATTCTATTATAATAAGATATTTTTGGCTTGTCAAGCAAAAGTTTCGGCTTTTCTTGCATTTTCTTGCAGTGTTTTGGTGGCAATATTCACTAGAGACCATGCTATTTTGAGTTAGGCTCGATCCTTAAGAAATCAGGCAGTTAGGGTTCATCCGCAGGGGACATCCGACAATAGGATTGTTGTCCCAACCCGACCTATGGATTACAATAGACCCTCAGGTAGCCAACCCTTCATACTTCGTCCTGCAGTTTGTCCTGAGACTCAATATCGAAGGAAGACTCAGTGTCGAAGGATGGAAGGGAGTGGGGGTGAGGGTGATGGAGACCCGTCTGGAATTATGTCAATTTACTTAATTCGTTTGCTATAATAACAGAAGACTAATTCTTTGTTGACTTCTCTGGAGTTTGACTTTATTTTGTAGAATGATTCTCAATTCTAATCTTAGCGGAGGAGAAAAATGACTGAAGATAAATGGAAGACTGCAATAACTGAGATCAAAAGGGGAGAGATAAGGGTAAGGGGATATGACATCAGGGAAATGATGGAGAAGCTCTCCTTTTCTGACGCCGTGTTTTTGATTTTAAAAGGAGAACTTCCCACCAAGGAGGAATCTGAGATGATGAGGGCGATCTTGGTCTCCAGCGTAGATCATGGGGTTACTCCGCCGTCGGTTCTTTCGGCTCGTTCGGTTCTCTCCGGAGGAAACCCCTTGAATTCGGCGGTGGCAGGTGGAATTTTGACTATCGGGGATGTGCATGGTGGAGCAATAGAGAGATGTGCCAGGATATTGCAGGATTGGGCAAGGAGGACAGAGGACAGACGAGATCTCATCTGTTGCCAAAGAACTGGTCTCAGACTTCATTTACAAAAGAAGAAGGATTCCTGGATTTGGTCACCGCTTGCACGAAACCGACCCCAGAACGGTGAAGCTTTTCCAGATTGCCAAGGATTTGAATTTTTTTGGAAAGCATATGGAATTAGCTCAGGCGATCGAAGTGGAATTAGGAAACTCGTTGGGGAGAAAACTACCCATTAATGTGGATGGAGCAATTGCCGCGGTCATCTCTGACATGGGATTCGACTGGAGATTGGGAAAGGGATTCTTCCTCATATCTCGTGTTCCAGGTTTGGTCGCTCATGCCTATGAGGAGTTGACCAGAGAAAGACCCATGCGGAAGTTAGGTGTTTGGAACTATGAGTATGATGGCCCCCCGGAAAGAAGAATAACTGATCAAGAATGACGGATTACCAATTTTTCATTCGTCATCCTTCATTAATCATTTATATCTTGGACAGAGTTTTTTCTATTCTTTCCATTCCTTTCTTTATATTTTCGACCGAGTTAGCATAGGAGATTCTGAGATAGCCTTCCCCGTATTCTCCAAAAGAGGTTCCCGCAAGGACAGCCACGCCGCCTTCCTCCAGAAGATGGTCGGCAAGCTTTTTGGCCTTCCAGCCGATCTGTTTTATATTGGGAAATACATAAAATGCACCCTGAGGGGTCTTACAGCTGATTTTAGGAATAGAATTTAGACCTTCCACGATAACATCTCTTCTTTTCCTAAACTCAGAGTCCATCTTATCTACCTCATCCTGCGGACCGGTAAGGCATTCGATTCCTGCCCTTTGGGTGAAGCTGGCAGTACAGGAATTGGAGTTAGTTTGTAATTTGGCAATCAAAACCGCCAGATCCTCTCTCATCACCCCGTATCCCAGTCTCCATCCGGTCATAGCATAGGTTTTGGACATGCCATCCAGAATTATGGTCTTCTCCTGCATTCCGGGGAAAGAGGAGATGCTATGGTGTTCTCCCTCATATATTATGCGACTGTAAATCTCATCCGCCAAGACCATAATATCTTTTGAAAGGGCAATGTCAGCAATCACCTTGAGATCATCTTTGGTCAAAATTCCCCCGGTGGGATTTTGCGGGGAATTGATGATGATCATTTTGGTCTTATCTGTTACCAGCTTCTTCAGCTCATCTGTGTCCAGACGGAAATCGTTTTCCTCTCTCAATTGGATAGGAACCGCCTTTGCTCCGATAAAGTTTATCACCGATTCGTAAATGGGAAAGCCGGGGTTGGGATATATAACCTCATCTCCCTCGTTGGCTAAGGCCAGGATGCCGAAAAACATGATCGGCTTCGCTCCGGGCGTCACCACTACCTGATCGGGATTCACGTTTATCCTTCTGGTTCTGGATATGTATTTTGCGATCACCTCTCTGAACTCAGGTGACCCAGCCGATGGTCCGTAATGCGTATATCCTTCTTTTAACGCCTTTATACCGGCATCGACGATATTTTTTGGTGTATCGAAATCCGGTTCCCCGATCTCCAAGTGAATGATCTCCTTTCCTTTTGCCTCTAACTTTCTGGCTCTGGCTAAAACCTCAAAGGCGGTTTCTGTTCCCAGTCTTGACATTCTTTGTGCCAATTTCATGACAATCCTCCGGAAAAAACAAATGATTAACTTGTGGTGAGCTTGTCGAACCATCACGAATGATTAGTGACGAATTTTTTCTATTCCCCATGGTTCGACAGTTCGGCTTTGCCCTTCGGTCTGAGCTCAGGGTCGAAGACTCACTGCACGCAAGCCCTGAACCACATGGTTAAGGGCAAGCTCACCACAAGTCCGTCGTTCATCATCCGTGATTTCTTATCCTTTCTTTTTTATGTCAAATAGCTCTTTTGCCTTTTGGGCGATGTGTTCGGCTGAGACCTCGAATTCCTTGATCAGCTCCCAGGGTGCGCCGGATTCACCGAATCTGTCTTTGACCCCAATCATTCCGAATAACATAGGTCTCTTATAAAGCTCGTTGGCCTGAGAAACGACCGCACTGATTAAATTGCCGAACCCGCCAACCTGATGTTCCTCTGCGGTGACTATTATCCCGGTATCTTCTGCCGCCTTGATGATGGTTCTTTTATCCAGGGGTTTTAAGGTGTGCATGTTTACTATCCTGGTTTCTATTCCGAAATCCTCTTTTAATATCCAGGCGGCTCGCATAGCCTCGGGAATTTCAGGACCACAGGCGATAATACTCAAATCTTCGTTTTCAGAAACATATTCGGATGATAATTTGACTTCGAAGGCATCTATGAAATTTTCCTTTTCCCCTCTATACCTGTAGATGTTTGCTTCTCCAAACTTGAACGGGGTATCTTCGGTAGTAACGATGGGCGTGGCTTCCCGCGCGAATCTAACATACTTGGGGCCTTTTATCTCAAAGAGCAGATATTCTGTCGCTTTCTCGGTTTCTACAGAATCGCATGGAACGACCACGTGCATGTTGGGAAGACCGCAGATCTGGAACAAGTCCTCCAAAGCCTGATGGGTGGCTCCATCCGGCCCCACCGAAACTCCACCGTGCGCACCGGCGATCAGAACGTTGAAATTGCCATAGCAGACCGTGGTCCTGAGTTGATCCAAATTTCTTCCTGCAGCAAATACGCCGTAGGTCCCGAAGACCGGTATTTTGCCTTCCTTGGCTAATCCTGCCGACACACCGGTTCCGCTCTGTTCCGCTATGCCCATGCTCAAGAACCGGCTTTTTCTTTCGTCGTGGTCTTTATAAAAATCACTTATTGCAATGGACCCGGAAATATCTGCACCCAAGCACACAATCCTCTCATCATCTCCATTTTTGTTTAAAGCCCTGCCAAAGCCCTTTCGGGTAGGATCCATCTTCACCTTCATATCGTCCTGTTTGTTCCAGAAATAATCTTTTTTGAACTTGGGCATTTTTGCTTCCAGCTTCCTGGTCGCTTCGGCTTGATAGTCGTCCGCTTTTTTAAACAATTTGTCTTTATCAAGCCTCTTATCGAGTTTCAATTGCACCAAAGCGCTTTCCATTTGCTCGCAAACTGGTGACTTTCCGTGCCAGCCGGCTACATTCTCCATGAAGTCGACCCCTTTTCCTTTGACCGTATGAGCGATGATCACCGTGGGCTGACCTTTATGAGCCTTAGCCCGTTCAAAAGCATCCAGAATCTGCTTCATGTTGTGTCCGTCGATCTCGATCACGTTCCATTTGAAAGCCTTGTATTTGTCCACAATAGGATCGATGTCCATCACGTCGGCTACCCAGCCATCTATCTGGAGCCGGTTTTTATCCAGCACATTGGTTAAATTATCTAACTTATAATTGCCGGCTTCCATGATCGCTTCCCAGATTTGTCCCTCCTGATGTTCTCCGTCACCGGTGAGAGCAAATACATGGTAATCCTTATTATTCAGTTTCCCAGCTAAGGCGACTCCCACCGCTATGCTCAAGCCCTGTCCCAGCGATCCGGTAGATGCCTCCACTCCCGGCAGTTTGGGCCAATGTGGATGTCCCTGAAATGGGCTATAAAGTTTTCTCAGCTTCACCACCTCTTCGACATCATAATAACCTGCCATTCCCAACCCCAAATAAAGAGAGGGGGCTTTGTGTCCGGTGGACCAGACAATCCTGTCCCTGCCATCCCAGAAAGGGTCCTTGGGATCGTGTTTGGCTACATGCAGATAGAGGGCAGCGGTGATGTCCATAATGGACATGGTTCCCCCGGAATGTCCGGAGCCAGCGGCACAAAGAGAAATCATATTATATCCGCGCATCAGATTGGCGGCTTCAATTAACTCCTCCACACTATAGTTTTTCCTGATTTTTCCAGTTTTAGAGTCAACTATGGGCATATCTCCTCCAAAATTCAGCAGTCAAAAATTCAGCACTCAGACTTTGTGAAATTTGTAACATAACCGAGTAATATAACACCTCAAGTTCCTTTGTCAACCTTTTTTGGCGGGATTTTTTATGAAGCCAATTGCGGAAGGGGTTCCTGAATTGTCAAGCTTCAGCCTGACTGGGTGGCTCGGGTAGGGGGCGTACCTACGAGCCGGCTGAAGACTTTTTCGGCTTTTTTTTTCAGTTCAGGTAAGCCTTTGTCATTTATTATTACAAAGTTAGCTAATTTCTTCTTCGCTGTTTCAGGGAGCTGCGATTTAATTCTATCCAGTGCTTCTTCTCTGGAATAACCCCTGTGCTTGTGCAGTCTTCTGATCTTGTCTTCTCTCCTGGATTCGACGAAGATAATATGATCCAATTCATTATGCAGTCCCCATTCCACGATCAGGGCTGCGTCTACTACCACTAGGCCTAGATCGCGTCTTCTTCTTAGATTCTCGATTCTTTTTTTCAGCTTTTCCAGCAAGTAGGGGTGAATGATTTTGTTGAGCTTGTCTTTTGATTCCTTTGAGGCAAAGGCAAGCTGCCCCAGTTTTCGGCGGTTTAGAGTTTTATTCTTGTTGAGAATCGCTCTGCCGAAGGTCCGAACCAGTTGGTTACGGACCTTTTTATTTTTTTCAACCACCTCTTTTCCAAATTCGTCTCCGGATAGAATGATTGCTCCCTTTCTCCGAAGGACTTTGCAAACTTCAGTCTTTCCGCAAGCGATGCCGCCGGTTACTCCGATTAGAATCATAGGTCTTAGAATCATTCTTAACCTCACCCCCACACCCTCTCTCCACAAAGTAGAGAGGGGGTTGGGGGGAGAAGTCGCTGTCAACGGATGAAAGGGATATGCTAATTTTCCCCCATCCGTTAAATTCATTGACAGATGATGACAAGTTGGTTCAGGGTGCCCTTACCCTGAACCAAAAACAAAAGGTCAGGGGTGAGGGCACCCCTGACCAACGAGTAGTTGACTATTTTGCCTCCAGCCAGTTCTCACCTGCGTTTATATCCACCTTAATCGGCACATTTAGCTGAATGGTGTTCTCCATCCTGTGCCTCACCATCTCTTTCACAAAATCCAATTCATCTTTGAAAACCTCGAACACCAACTCGTCATGCACCTGCAAAATCATCTTCGATTTTTTGTCTTTTCCGCCGAAGGCGGATCCTTCGGACAATCTTTCTGCGATGTCGATCATCACCACTTTGATTAGATCAGCGGCTGACCCCTGAATGGGAGTATTTATGGCGGTTCTCTCTGCAAATTCCCTTTTCTGTCTATTGGAACTATTGATCTCCGGGATATATCTTCTTCTTCCCAAAAGGGTGGTGACGAAGCCCTGTTCTCGGGCAAGCTCGATCATCTCATCTATGTAAGATTTCACTCGGGGGTATCTTTTGAAATAGATGTCGATGAACATAGCTGCCTCCTGGGGAGTCAAGCCGGTGGACTGAGATAAACCATAGGCACTCACCCCATAAATGATGGAAAAATTGGTGGTTTTGGCTATCCCCCTTTCTTCCTCGGTAACCTTCTCTATGGGAACCCCGAAGACCTCGCTGGCAGTGCGGTTGTGAATATCTTCGTCTCTTTTGAAAGCATTCATCAAAGTCTTGTCCTGGGAGAAGTGCGCCAATATCCTCAATTCAACTTGCGAGTAATCAGCAGACATGATGAGGAAATCAGAATTTCTGGGAACGAAAGCTCTTCGGATTTGCTTTCCCAAATTTGTTCTTATGGGAATATTTTGAAGGTTTGGATCGGAAGAGGAAAGCCTTCCTGTGGCAGTTACGGTTTGATTAAAGGAGGTATGTATTCTTCCGGTTTTTTTGTTTACCAATGTTGGGAGAGCATCAATGTAGGTTGATCTCAATTTGGAAAGCTGACGATAATCCAGAAGGATTTTTGGCAAGGGATGTTCTTTGGCTAATGTTGCCAAGACTCCGATATCGGTTGACTGGGCCGTCTTTTTTTCAGTTTTACGCACCGGAGTGAGTTTTAAATCTTCAAATAAGACTTTGCTCAGTTGCTGAGTGGAGTTGATGTTAAATTCCTTGCCAGCCAAATTATAAATCTTTTGGGTCAAATCGTCCAACTGTTCGCTCAATTCTTTGGACATCTTTTTTAGATGACGAGTATCAATCGAGACTCCCACCATCTCCATCTCTGCCAGAACCTCGATCAGAGGAAGTTCCACCTCAAAAAACAGTTTTTCCAATGACAGCAGACTTAACTTGGGACAAAAAATCTCCTTCAGCCTCAAGGTGAAATCCGCATCTTCACAGGAATAAACAGAGGCATCTTTAATAGAAACCTCGGCAAAGCTTTTTTGCTTTTTCCCCGTGCCAATCAAATCCGATATGGGAATCATTTTATGATCCAGATGTTCCAAAGCTAAATAATTTAAATTGTGCTGTCTGAAAGATGGATTTATGAGATAAGAGGCGATCATGGTGTCGAAATGAATCCCCTTAAGCTCAATTCCGTAACGCCTGAAGACCTCCAGATCGAATTTTAAATTGTGTCCGATTTTTTTTATTTTCTCATCTTCCAGAATCTTTTTGAAATTTCTAATCACTATGGATAAATCTAAATTTTCCTTTTTCTTAATATGACCAACTGGGATATAAAAAGCTTCTTTTTCTTTATAAGATATGGATATGCCCACCAGTTCGGCATCGATCGGATTTAGGCTGGTGGTCTCGGTATCGACGGCAAATTCGCCAATTTTTTCTAAGTCAGCTATTAGCTCTTTAAGTTCTCTTTCTGATTTAATGATTTTATAATCCAGTTTCTCTTTGGTTTCCAGCGAGCTTATTTCCTGTAGAAGCTTGGTAAACTCCAGCTCCTTAAAAAGGTCCTTCAGTTTGGGAAGATCAAACTTTTCTCTTTCTAATTTTTTCAAATCTAATTTAAAGGGGACATTGGTGTCGATGGTTACCAGCCTTTTGGACAATCGAGCCAGATCAGGATGTTCTTTTAAGTTCTTTTGAATATTCTTCCTCTTCACTTTGTCTGCATGTGCCAAGACTTTTTCGACATCCCCAAATTCTTTGATCAGCTCAAGTGCCGTCTTTTCCCCAATTCCCGGGATGCCGGGGATGTTGTCAGAGGTATCTCCCATCAGAGCCAAAACTTCAATCACCTTTTCAGGCGGGACTCCGAATTTTTCCTCCACGCCTTTTCTGTCCAGAAGCTCCGGCTCTTCGCCTCCTCTTTTTGGATTTAGTACCTTGATATCATCATCAACCAGCTGAAGAAAATCTTTGTCCCCAGTGACCAGGATGGCTTCCAGTCCCTTTGCTTTAGCTTTTTTTGCCAGAGTTCCCATCAGATCATCCGCCTCGAATCCTTCCACTTCTAAAATGGGGAGGTTCATCCCTTCTGTAACCTCTCTTATCCGCGGAAGCTGATCCGACATCTCCTGTGGCATCTTGGTCCGAGTGGACTTATAATCTGCGAAGATTTCATGCCTGAAGGTCGGGGCTTTGGTATCGAAGACCACTGCTATATAGTCGGGACTTTCGTCCTTCAGAATTTTCATGATGGAATTGGTGAAGCCGAAGACTGCCGAGGTATTTTCTCCCTTAGAGTTGATCAGAGGGTTTCGGATGAAAGCGAAATAAGAGCGGTAGGCTAAAGCTGATCCATCTATCAAATATAATCTTTTCTTTTTGGGCATAGATATAAGTTGAAAAACGGAGTGTCCGCCTTCAGGCGGACCTATACAAGACTCACACCTAACTTAAGTTAGGTGCTGGTTCTTGTCGTTCGCCGAGAAAAATGTTGAATCGGGAAGAGATTAAAACTCCTCCCGAACAAGGACGATCATGTTGTATATAAATTTTTCTTTTTTATATATTCCTCTACCTTTGATGGAACCAAATACTTGATGGATTCTCCATTTCTCACTTTTTCCCTGATCTGAGTCGAGGAGATGTCTACACCTGTTATTCTGACGATGACGCTCTTTTTAGCAAAATGATTTTCAGGATCAAATTTATCAAATCCGGGTCTTACCGCAATGACGATCCTCGCCAATTTATAAATCTCTTCCGGATCTTTCCAGGTGGTTATCTCCTCCAAAACATCCGACCCGGTTAAAAAATAAATCTCCGAATCCTTATAAAGACCTTTTAATTCTCTCAATGTCTCGATCGTGTAAGATAATCCTTTCCTTTTCAATTCAATATCTGAGACGGAGAAATACCGATTTCCTTCTAAAGCTAATTTGGTCATTTCAAATCTATGGATAGCCAAAGAAAGTTCTTGTTCTGTTTTATGTGGCGGGCTGGCAGAAGGAATGAAGATGATCTGCTCCAGTTGAAATTGTTCTCTTGCCTGCTCTGCCAATACCAGATGTCCCATATGAATCGGGTCAAAAGTCCCCCCTAAAACGCCAAGTTTTTTCGGATTCGTCATCACAAAAAACTACTTTTCTGCGTGTGTCTCTTTTGAATTCAGCTTCTTCAATCTTTCTTTGGCCTTTTTTGCCAACTTGTCTTGAGGAAAATCTTCTAAAAATTTCTGATATTCTTCTTTTGCCTGATCGTATTTGTTCTGCTTGAAATAGACCTCTGCTATCTGAAACTGAGCAGGGGCGGCCCATTTGGTATCATGATATCCGTTTACAACATCTTTAAGATAAATCAGAGCTGATTCATAGTTCTTCATCTTGAAATAGAGGCGTCCGTTTTTGTAAGCCTTCTTGGCGAGTTTGGAACGAGACTCTCTGAGCAGTTCCTGGGCTTCCTCCATCCGGTCGCTTGCCGGATAGTCATCCAGAAACCTTTGCAACTCTTCGATCGCCTGTTCAGTGTGTTTTTGATCCAGCTCCGCCCTTGCGGACATCTTAAAATCAGAAAAAGCCACCATGAAAGCGGCGTCATCAGAAAGCAGGCTGGTGGGGAAGGAGGATAAGAGTTTGTTGAACTCCACGACGGCTAAGGGATAATCCTGCTCATTGAAATAAGACATGCCCAAAAGGTATTGAGCTGAGTCTATGAAAGCTGCTCCAGGGTAGTTGAAGATGAGCTTTTGAAATTCTATAACCGCCTGGTTATAGTGCTCTTTTTCAAATTCCCTTTTGGCTAAAGCGAACTGGTCCTCAGCATCCAAAATCAGATTGGTCTGCTTGGGTCCGCAAGCCATTAAGAATAGCAAAAGAAGAAGAGACATACACCACAGTAGTTTAATAGCTTTTGAGAAGTGTGATACAGATGATTCAGGAGTAGCAGAGCCTTCTCTGCGTTTACGCGAGAAAAGTGCGAAGCATCTTGACGATCTCGCTACTCCGAATAGGGCTTTATGTAGACAAACGGGGAGAGAAAAAGTATTTAACATTTTTTGCCTTATTAAATTTTTATCTGCTGGCGAAGAAGAGGTAAATCAAACCTCCCACCACCGCTGCTACCAAAGCGGGCTCTAAGTATTTTGTTTGCGTATCTTCCGGCAAAGAAGGGCTCAAGAAGGAATAGGAATCATTGTTCAAATATTTTATGTCGTGTTTCTTCACCATATCTGATCTTTCTTCAGTCTCCTTTCTGGTCCACAGTATCTTTCCACTCTCCTTCTCCTCAAGACGGAACGAAAAACTAAGCTTAGCTTTTCTGGTAACCATTTTGTGACCAAAGAATCCCTTTCTTTTCACCTGGGGATAGGAAAGCTCCATTTGTATGATACGATAGAATAATGACCAAGCATTTAGCCGTTCATTTTGTCTACTACTTGGATGCAAGGCGACTTGAAAATTCAGGGATCGAAGATGCGAAACAAGTTCATCCTCCAAAAGCCAATTGGCAGGATTTTCTTCTTCCGAATTCACAAAGATAAATTTTGACTCTGCCCGGGGGAAATCAAGAAAGGCCTTGTCAAGAAGATTCCTCACCGATTCCCTCAGAAACTCCTCGTTGGAAACCGGGTTTTCTCTTTTCAGTTCCTCGTTTTCTGCGAAAACTTGAAGTGGAAGTGAAATAGTGAGAAAGATCACCAATAAAGTCAAAATAACTTTGTTTTTTTGCGGACAGTCGACGGCGGACGGCGGTCGGTTTTCAGCTATTGGGCCGATCATATTTTTCCATGAGCTCCTTGTATTTTTTAAGCACTCTGCGAAGGAAATAAGTAGGAGGGTTTTGGCCTGATCTTAAACGGAGTTTTAGGGCGGTATCGCCCAGATTGTAAGCCACGATTGCCTTTTTCACATCTTTGAATTTTAGGATAAGCTCGAACAGATATAAAGTGCCCAATTGAATGTTGAAAGCTGGCTCAAATAAGGAAAGCTCCCCTTTCCAATTCAAACCCCTTCTCTGGGCTAGATCATATCCTATTGAAGGCTTTACTTGCATTAGACCTTGTGCTCCCATTGTCGAGATCTGTCCCTTTCTGAACGAGCTTTCCGTTAAGATCAAAGCTAAAATCAAAAGCGGATCGTAGCCATATTTTTTACTCTCGTTATAAATGACCTGAGTGAGATCACCTACCTCCTTCTGGTTAAATCCCACCTGAAATTCCTCGATGATGTTTAGAATCTTAAGTTTCTCCTCCAGTTCCATTATCTTCATCTGTTGTTGCCTTAGAATTTTTTCCTTTTCAAATTTGTCATGAAACAGATAAACGATAAGACTGGTCTGAGCTATATAAAGCAAGATTAGGAGAAAGCCGACGGGTTTAGAGACTATTACCCCGATTTTTCTGATAATCTTCACTCCCACTGGCATAAAGACTCCTTTACTTTGATAGCGGAAAAGAAGGGTCCTAAAACAAAATTTCAGCGTTTAGCGAAAAACCTGCTAAACTACGAGCCAAAACGGATTCCAATTTAGCAGAGTATAACTCTCCGTCTTTTACTACTTCCCAATAATAATTTAGGGCGTTAGGAAAATTTTGCGTCAAAAAGATTTTCATCCTTTTCCACTTTCCACTCAGGTAGTTCATCTTATCAAAATAGATTTCTTCGATTCCCATCTCCTTCAATTTTTTAACAAGAGATTTTATGGATTCTTCACGATCTGAGAAAAAAGGCAAGATCGGTCCGAAAAAGACAAAAGTGGGAATATCGTTTTCCTTCAGTTCTTCTAAGGCCGTAAAACGGTTATGCAATTTCGATGCTTTGGGTTCAAATAATGTTTCGACTTTTGGATCAACACAAGTGATGGTAAGACCCACTTCTTTGTTTTTCATCCGCTTTAAGATATCAACGTCTCTTAAGACCAGGTCGGATTTGGTTTGAATGGTTATCGGAAAATCGAAATCGGCCAAAATCTCCAAACATCTGCGGGTCAACTGATACTTTTCCTCTAAAGGCTGATAAGCATCGGTGACCGTGCCAATCATTATGGTTCCGAGCTTGGTTCTTTTGATCTGCTGACGAAGGCGATCCACGATGTTTATCTTAACATCCACAAACTCTCCCCATTCTTCCTTGTGATTAGTATATTTTCTCATGAACTCTGCATAACAGTAGACACAGCCGTGTTCACAGCCAATATAAGGGTTCAAAGCATAATCCATCCCTGAAATCTTTGACCTGGACAAAGCGTTTTTGCAGTACACTTCGGCTATCTTCATCTTTTTCTTCCACACGAGAGTTGTAGGTCAAACATGGCGAAGTCTGCTTGACACAAATCTCCAATCAATTTCAAACAACTTTGGCTACCAGATCATAACCGCAATAATCTACGATTCTCACCTTCACAAATTCACCTATTTTCAGGTTATTTCCTTTTACTAAAATCACTCCGTCCACCTCGGGTGCCTCGGCCTGGCTTCTGCCCAGAAAATAACCATTCCTCTCTTTCGATTTGGCCTCAATTAGAACGGTAAAGGTTTTTCCGATCTTTGATTTGTTTTCTTCGAAAACTATTTTCTGTTGAGCAAGCATCAGTTGATCAAGTCGCCGGTGTTTGAGCTTGGAAGAAGGCTGACTTTTGAAGTTATAGGCAGGTGTTTCTTCTTCCCGTGAATAAGGGAAAGCTCCTAACTTATCAAACCTGGTCTCTTCCACAAACTCGACCAACTCTTCGAAATGTTTTTTCTTCTCCCCTGGAAAACCCACAATAAGCGAAGTTCTCAGAGTTAGGCCAGGGATTCTCTCTCGCAGTTTAAAGATCAGTTGTTCCACGTCCCTTCTTTTGACCCTACGGTTCATCTGAGTTAAAATCTCATCGCAGATGTGCTGTAAAGGCAAATCCACATATTTGCACACCTTCGGATTTGAAGCTACCTGTTCGATCAATTCGTCCGAAAAGTGAGCCGGATGAGTATAAAGGAGCCTGATCCACCTGAGTTTTGGGATCTCAGATAAAAGGTAAAGAAGCTGGGGAAGTTTTTTTTCTCCATAAATGTCGGTGCCATATAAGGTGGTATCCTGTGCCACCAAGTTGATCTCTTTGACACCATAATCTACTAATTGGCGTGCTTCCTTTAGAATACCTTCTGTCCTTTTGCTTCGAAATTTTCCTCTGATGCTTGGAATGGCACAATAGCTGCAGTGATTGTCACATCCGTCGGCAATTTTTATATACGCATAAGGTCGATTTTGGACTTTCCTTTTTATGGTTCTCCTACCGTTGTTCTTCTCTGGAGAGCTAACCAGGCAAAGCCTTTTTCCCTCTAAAATGGAGGAACATAGCTTGTTGATTTCGAAAATATCACCGATACCCAAAAGTCCATCGATCTCGGGAATGTTTTTCCATAATTCCTCAGGATAACGTTGCGCTAAACATCCAGAGACGATGATTTTTTTCTTTTCATCTTTGTTCTTCATAGAAATCAAATTGAAAATCTCGTCTATCGATTCCTCCTTGGCAGAATCAATGAACCCGCAGGTATTTAGAATAAGAACATCGGCCCTCTCCTTTTCCTCTGTCATCTGGTAACCTTTCGCACAGAGGAGACTTGCCATGCTCTCCCCATCCACTTCGTTTTTGGGGCAGCCTAAATTAGTCAAACTAACCTTGATCTTCGATTCTTTTCTCTTATTCATGTATTAAAACGACTTGTCGGGCAAACCACAGGCAGCCCGACTTGCACCTCATGACCTTATACCAGTTCGCCTATCTTTTTTGACCTTATTCAGTCAGATCCAATTCCTCTATCCCCTTTGGGGTTTTAAATACAAATTTCGAATCTTTAATGCCCTGGTTAGTTTTTATCTTGTCAAAAATCAAGGTGATCTCATTATCATTTGAATCTTGATATTCCAATTTTTTTGCCAACAAATTTTTTTGGTCGATCCAGATTGTCATCTTTGTGATGAATGAGTCTTCCTTTTTGGGAGTCAATACCAACTTATAGCATTCAGTTTTATCTATCTTTTCTTCACCGGTCGATTTCGCATTATATTCTTTTCTGAAATTGGAGAGATACTGATTAGGTTTGAAGATGTTTTTTGATCTGTCCAATCTACTTTTGAGAACCTGTTCATTCTCTTCCGAATAATTCCATAAAAATTCACCGTCTGTGACTATGATCTCTTCCTTGGTTTCTATTCTGAACTTATCCGGATTTTTCAAATACATTTTTCCCTTGGTCTTTCTCTCAGTTTCAAAGATCTCAGATTTTAGGGTCTTGGTGAAATCCATGGATAAGTCCTTGAAGGACCTATATTTTTCTTCGACCTGGAGGGCTAATTTTTCAGAGGTGATGGCAAAAGCCCCAGAGCAAAAAAGGAAAATCATTAGCAGGACCAGAGAAAAACTGAGCTTTTTCATTTTGATTCTTATCATGACTCAAACCTTACGTCCGAACGCCCTTATCTTGTCGCCATCACCCAAGCTAAACATCAAGATCAGGCATACCCGTCTGACGAGACAACAGGAGAGGAGAGTTTTATCTCTTAGTTTTGTTATGAGTTTTTCTTTTTGTCCACTCCTCTCTTTCTAAATAAGTTTCATCTACTAACACTTCCCGGGCTTTGCTTCCGTCATAAGGTCCGACAATCCCCTCCTCCTCCAATTGGTCGATCAGCCGAGCCGCCCTTTGATATCCAACTGCTAATCTTCTTTGCAGGAGGGATACCGATCCTTGCTTATGCCTTATGACTAACTCCACCGCCTGACGAAATAGATCTTCATCCTTTTCTTTTTCCTCTTCGGGCATCTGCTCAATTGACTCATCAGATAATATTCGGATGGGCTCCACCTCATATCTTTGTGCCTTTGTGAAATAAACGATTCGTTGGGTCTCCTGGCTGGAGACATAGGCTCCATGAATTCTTGTCGGTTCAGGATGTCCAGGCCGAATGAAAAGCATGTCTCCTGCTCCCAAGAGCTTCTCCGCCCCGTTCACATCCAGGATGGTCCGGGAATCTATCTTCGAAGCGACCTGAAAGGCAATACGTGCGGAGAAATTGGCCTTGATCAAACCGGTGATCACATCCACCGAGGGTCTCTGTGTAGCCAAGATCAAATGAATCCCTACCGCACGAGCCATCTGAGCAAGGCGAGTCACCAATGCCTCAGTGCGGTTGCTGGAGGAGGACATCATCAGATCCGCTAACTCATCCACAATGATTACCAGATAAGGCAGGATTTTATCCCTTTTTTGTTTTGCATTGTAATCTTCTATATTTCTCACCCCAGCCTTGGCCAACTTTCTGTATCTTTCCTCCATTTCTATTACAATCTCGGAAAGCACATGTTCCGCATTCTTTGAATTGGTGATCACCGATCTTTCCAGATGGGGGATACCATCATAAACGGAAAGCTCCAACATTTTGGGATCGATCATGATGAATCTGATCTCCTCTGGGGGAAGTCGATATAAAAGGCTGGTGGTGATCGCATTTATGCACACCGATTTGCCAGATCCGGTGGCTCCTGCTATCAGCAGATGAGGCATCTTACCTAAATCGGTGACGAATGGTTCTCCGGAGATCGTCTTTCCGATGGCGATGGCCAGCTTCGTTTCCGCATCTTGAAAAGCCGCTGAGGAAAGTATCTCTTTTAAGTAGACCATCTGTGGATTCTTGTTAGGAATCTCGACCCCGATGGCGGCTTTACCCGGAACCGGGGCAACGATTCTCACCTTTCGGGCACGCATGGCTAAGGCCAAATCGTCTGCTAAGTTCACCACTT
>LJVD01000141.1 GCA_001304225.1 candidate division Zixibacteria bacterium SM1_73 | reverse complement strand
GCCAAAAAGGATTTTTTTTGTTATGTGGGAGAAGTCCTCTTTGTATCCCTCTTCAGATATACTGAACATATCGAAGGAGGGAGGGAGAAAAATTTTTTTTGGCGGGAGGATGGTTCTTGTGCTATTCAATTCGATCTGGGCAAAATCATCGATAACTTTAAAGATGTGCCTGTCCCCTTTCTTTGCCGGCGCCCAAAGGTCAGCCTCCTCAGAAATGACTTCCAAGAAGGGAAACAAGTTATCCTTTTTTAGTTTGATTATCCTCATTTTTCATTTCCTCTTGTTTTCATTATATTATAATAACTCCTTCAGCAAATAGAAAAAAGCAAATATTGTTAAATCTCTATGACTTTTTTTATTATGCAAATTACATGCCTTTTTTTAATAAATAAATGGATGCTGCGCAATTTTGTTAACTTATTGTATTAAAAAGAAATAGAGTCTCTTATAATGATAACGTCCCTTTCGATGAAAATGATCGAAGGATAGAGTGCGTCATTATTCCCCACCTTCTGTTCAATTTTGACCTAGCTTCTGGAGGGACATGATTCATCCAGGAGCGGGTGTTTAATTTACCAAACACACATTATATATATTGTAGGGGCTTGATTTATCAATCCCACTTTTTGGAAATGGGTATTGTTTCCCCTTTGCTATTGGTGTTGTTTATTGGATGGTGTATTTCTTCACTTTGGTCAATAGCGTTTTGCGGTCGATACCCAGGATTTTCGCTGCCTTGCTTTTATTCCCATGCTGAGCTTGAAGGACAGTTTTAATATATTCCATTTCTATCTCATCAAGTGGTTTATACTTTTTCCCAACCGAATGGAATAAAGGAGCGCTAGCACTTATTCCATGATATACCAAGTCCTCGAGTCCGATTTCATCTCCCTTAGAGAGTACAACAGCCCTCTCTATGGTGTTTTCCAATTCCCTGATGTTCCCTGGCCAATCATAGTCCATCAACGCTTTTTTGACCGCAGGAGATACGCTATTGATACTTTTCCTAGCTCTTTTATTGTATTTCTGCAAGAAGTGATCTACAAGAAAGGGAATATCTTCCTTTCTCTCCCTTAAGAGAGGAAGATGAACAGGGACGACACTAAGACGATAGAAAAGATCTTCCCTGAATTTTTCTTTTCTTACCAAATCTGCCAGATTTTCACTTGTGGCTGCCAGAATGCGAACATCCACTTTTATCGGTTTCGTGCTTCCAATACGAGTGACTTCTCTTTCCTGAATGACTCTCAAGAGTTTTGCCTGGATATTAAGACCTATGTTGCTGATTTCATCTAAAAAGAGCGTCCCACCATTGGCCACCTCAAATCTTCCATGTTTTGTTTCATAAGCTCCTGTAAAGGATCCTTTCACGTGGCCGAAAAGTTCGCTTTCAAAGAGGGTTTCGACAAGTGCTCCACAGTCCACAACGACAAAAGGTGCATTTTTTCTAGGACTGTGGTTATGAATCTCTCTGGCAAGAAGTTCTTTTCCAGTACCACTTTCGCCTGTAATAAGAACTGTGCTTTCAGAGGGGCTAACTCGTCTTACGATATCTAAGACTTTTTCCATAGCCTTGCTTTTCCCGATGACCATATCAAATTCAGTTTTCTTCCTTAACTCTTCGCGCAGGTATATGTTCTCGAAGAAAACTTTTCGGCTATCCAAAGCTTTTTTGACGATGAAGCGGAGCTCCTGGGGGCTACAAGGCTTTGCTAAATAATCAAATGCACCTAGTTTCATGGCCTCAACGGCAGATTCAATGGTTGCGAATCCGGTTACGATAATCACAGGAGTTTCTGGATTTTCTTCTTTTATTCTTCTGAGGATCTCCATTCCATCAGGGCCGGGTAATTTTAGGTCGAGGAGGACAACGTGAAAGAAATCTTGCTTAAAAAATTTTAAGCCTTCCTTTCCATCCTTAGCTGCTTTCGCCCCATATCCTTCTCTTTTGAGGACTTGGCTGAAGGAGTCTCGGATGGCTTCTTCGTCATCTATTATTAAAATATTGGCTTTATTTCTCATTCCATCTCTTTCTTGAGGGGAAGCTTGACGATAAAAGTGGATCCTTTTTCAAGCTGGCTTTGAACTTCGATTGTCCCCTCATGTTTTTGAATAATGCTGTAACTTATTGCAAGGCCAAGACCTGTGCCTTCCCCAACCTCTTTAGTGGAAAAGAAAGGCTCAAAAAGTCTTTTCTTGTATTCTTCCTTTATGCCATGGCCAGTATCTGAAAATTTCACCTCTATAAACGTTCCACTGCCGTTGAAAGATGTACTGAGCGTAAGAATCCCATTTCCGTCCATGGCTTCTGCTGCATTAAGTATAATATTCATGAACACCTGTTGAAGTTGAGCGCTGTCTGCAACGATCTTGGGCAAGTCAGATGCGAACGTTTTCTTTATTTTTATGTTTTGAAAGAGAGCCTGGCGCTCCATTATTGAGAGCGATCTTTCCACGATATCATTGATATCTATCAGGGTCATTTCTGGTTCTTTGGGACGGGCAAACTCAAGGAGACCTTTAACGATGTCTTTACACCGTGAAGTTTCTTTGACTATCTTTTTTAAGTTTTCATAATGAGGACTATTTTTATCTAAGTCCTCGAGCAGAAGATGGCTATAAATAAGGATACCGCCCAGCGGATTATTTATTTCATGAGCGATGCCAGCCGCTAACTTCCCTAAAGAGGCCAATTTTTCAGATTGAATGAGATGCGCTTGCATCTCTGTCAATTCTTTTGTTCTTTCTTCGACTTTTTTCTCCAGAGTTTTCCCCCATTCAATGAGTTTTTCATTAGCAGCTTTCAAGTCAGCTGTCATTTGGTTAAAAGAATCAGCTAAGTAACCTATTTCATCCTTTGAGCTCACCTCAACCTTATGCGTCAAATCTCCCGCTGATATTTTTTGAGTGGCAACCACCATTTTCTGGAGAGGATTGGTAATCCTTGTTGTAGAAAAATAGAGTATAACCAACAACAAGACAACACAGAGGGAGGCTATAATGATAAAGGTAAGCATGACTTGATTAGTCGTGTCTATATAAGGTCTTTCGAGCATCCCGACATAAAGGATGCCGATAATTTTGTTATCTATATTTTTAATTGGTTCATAGGCTGTTATATACCAGAGGTTGACCACAAATGCCCTGGCAATCCAGGGATTGCCTTCGACGAGCACAGCATTGTTAACTTCTTTTGAAACTCGCGTGCCTATGGCTCGTTCCCCGTTTTCATTGGGCACGTTGGTGGAGATCCTGAGGTCATGCTGAAAAATTGTCGCAGTTCCTTTATCACGGCCCTTATATTTCTCTCCTTTATAGACAATTTCCTTCACTCTATCAACAATTTCATAATTACGGTTGAGCAGTATTCCTCCATAGAGGATACCCAGATGATTGTCTCTTTCATCTACAACAGAAGAGGCTGCCTTCAACATCATTCCGTTTGTCTCTTTGTTTTCAGGTCTTGGAGCTGCTTTAGGAGTGTCGATAAATTCCATATAGGCCTGATCAGCCAGATCTTTTCCTTCTTTAATTAGTTCTTCTCGGCAGACAATCTGGGGATAGGCTAAAACACCTCTTTGGGGAACCCATTTTATTATTTCATCTTGAGACTGATCATCACCGATAACCTCTGGATTTCTGGTTCTAGCAATCACAATTCCTTTGTGATCTGTAAGCGTCAATACATCCAATCCGTTCTCTTCTCTTAGCCTGCACAGGTACTTAAGGAGGGTATCTTTGTTATTTTCTTTTATGGCTTCCTTAACGCTTTCACTTTCGGCAGTAAGCCTGACTATTTCTTTTATATCGTTTAGCTTTTCTTTGAAAACCATCCAAGCGGCAGCCAGATCATGTTTGACTTTTGCTTGAGCTTGATCAATGAGAGTGTTTTTAACTAATCTCGAACCAAAACTTAAAGATAATAATCCTCCGATAATGATTACAATAAGAAAGCTTAAGACAAGTTTTGTTCTCAAAGGAAATGGTCGCACTCTCATGCTTAATTTAGAGGAAGTTTTATCTCTAAAATTAAGTATACTATAAAGAAAAAAAACGGTTCAACCTAAAATATATGTGTCTAAAACTTGAATGGTGGCTAGTTTTTTCTACTTTCTTCATGCTACTTGATAAAGTTATTGCCTCTTAACAGCGATAATTATTTCCTCCTCTGGAATATGAAAATTTTATGAAGATTTTTCTTGACAAGCTGCAAGTTTTGATTTAAATTATTAATGATAATGGTTTTCATTACCATTAAGAAAGGTTGTTATGCACGGTCCTCATAAATGGCGGCACAGATTCCGAGCGCATGTCTCTCGGTGGACTGTACCTCGAGAAATTATCTGCCAAGGAAATCTACGCTTCTCTTTATAGAATGTACCCAGGCATTGGATTAACAACGGTCTACCGCACGTTAGATTTATTAGTCCGAATGGGATTCATCAATAAGTTTACATTTGGTAATGGACCGAGCAGGTACGAGTTTAAATTTGAAAAAAAGAAAAAACACCACCATCACCTCCTGTGTACAAATTGCGGGAGAATTATCGACTACAATGATTTCATAGATGAAGAATTGGAATTAACGAAAAAAACAGAAGAAACTTTAGCCAAGAAATACAATTTTAAGGTTCAGGATCACAATATTGAGTTCTATGGACTGTGTGAAAAATGCCAATAAATCAATTATTAAAGAAAGGAGGTGAACAAGATGCCAAGAGGAGATAGAACAGGTCCTTGGGGCCTCGGTCCCATGACGGGACGAGGTATGGGTTACTGTGCAGGGTTTTCCGGTCCGGGTTTCATGTCCCCCGGTCCAGGTTTCATGTCCCCCGGTCCAGGTTTTGGATTTGGACGCGGAGCCGGTTTCGGCAGAGGCTTCGGCAGAGGATTCGGCATTGGAAGAGGCCGTGGATGGAGAAGAGCAGGATTTGGTGGTTTCGGTGGATATCCTTATCCTCCAGTGATGCCCTACGGAAATCCCTACGGGATGCCATACGGATATCCTTTTCCCCCAGGCTACGGCTATCCTTATGGAATGG
>LJVD01000045.1 GCA_001304225.1 candidate division Zixibacteria bacterium SM1_73 | reverse complement strand
AATCGAGATTCTCTCCGATCCGGATGAGTACAAAAATCTATTGGCAATGAAATAATGCTGGAGTGCAAAGCTTTAGCTCTTTAAATGTGTAGTATCAGTTGGTTCGGGAATTGTCAACAAGATCCCCTGCCAAAGGCGGGGGTGAATTCCCGAACCCCTGCTCTCTGTTGGTGTTCTTCACCAACGAACATATAGTTGGATCTTTTGGTCACGAAGATTGTAAATCCATCGAAGTAGAAAATTGACTGACTACCCTTTTATGGTCATAGGGGGACTGATTGCGGGACTTTTTGGATCAGTTCTGGGTTTGGGCGGTGGAATTCTGATCATCCCCATGTTAACCTTGGTCTTTGGCGTTCCTATCAAGGAGGCTGTGGGAACGTCCCTGATTTGTGTGATTGCCACCTCCTGCGGAGCGGCGAGCCTATATGTTAAAAAGCACATGGCTGACATCAGGCTGGGCATGACTCTGGAGCTGGCAACCACAATCGGAGCTATTGTGGGTGGACTGGTCGCAGGATTCATCGAGTCTGAGGTCTTAGCCATTCTTTTTTCTCTTCTTTTACTTTACATAGCCTTTTCCATGAGCCGCAGAAGAGCTGAAATGAACTTTGAATCAGATTCGTCAATTCCAGAAGAATATCCAATCATGAACTTGCCTTTGGGCATGGGTGCTTCGTTTTTTGCCGGGAATATATCCGGACTCTTGGGAGTGGGAGGTGGAGTAATCAAGGTCCCAACCATGTATCTTTTGATGGGAATTCCTTTGAAGATAGCCGCTGCCACCAGCAATTTCATGATCGGAGTGACCGCCGCTGCCGGGGCTTTTGTCTACTATGCCCGGGGAGAGGTGGATCTTTTCGTCACCGGGTCGACCATGATCGGAGTCTTCTTCGGAGCTTTGATAGGATCGAGAATACTCCATCTCATAAAAACGGAATATCTGAAGAAGGCCTTCATAATAGTGCTTTTATACTTGTCCGTTGAAATGTTATTTAAAGGACTTCATCTTCATTTTCTATTTTAGAAACGATGAAGGATAGAAAAGATAAGATCGATATTTGGGTGGGCAACATTCTTTTACTCGGCTCTTATTTAGCTGCAGCTTTTTTGCTTGTCGGTTTGCTTGCACTTTTGCTTTTCGCCAAAATTCCTGCAGGAGGGGTAGAATCAAAACCTTTATCCTTCTCCCTGTTTTTTTCTCAGGTGAAAGAAAAAAATCCGTTAGCATTTGTGAATCTCGGAATTCTGGTAATGATGCTCACACCCTTGTTCCGGGTGATAACCGCCGGCTTTTCCTTCTTTTTGGAAAAGGACTATAAATATGTCCTGGTAGCATCGGGCGTTTTGATAATCCTTTTGACAAGCATCATTTCCATTTTTATTTGATTTCCCTCACTCTTTCCTCTCCCCTTGGGGGAGAGGATTAGGGTGAAGGGGCAACTTCATAACAGAAATAATTCGTTTGTCTTAGCATGAAGCCAAAAAGTGAGAATTACTTAGTTCTGGTAGATTTTGATGGGACCATCACCCAAAATGATGTGGGTGCCCTTCTGTTTAATAGTCTTTCCGGCGAAAAAAGCAAAAGGGTGGTTTCGCAATGGATGAAGGGGGAGATCAGTTCCAAAGAGTGCTTAGAGAGAGAATGCGAACTGATCGAAATCACCAAAAAAGAGTTGAAAAATTTTGCTTTGTCCCAGAAAATCGATGAAAATTTTCTCGATTTTGTCGATCTTTGTAAAAGGGAGAGGATGGATTTAGCCATATTAAGTGATGGCCTCGATTATTACATCAAGCTGATTCTCAAAAAATACCACTTAGAGGACATCCCGTTTTATTCGAACACCGTTAGGTTCCAAGGCAGAAGGTTGATCCCCCAGTTTCCCTATTACGATAAAGGATGTGGGAATTGCGGAAATTGCAAAAAATATCATTTAAAGAATTTAAGAGGAGCGAAACAAAAGGTCGTATATATAGGCGACGGACTTTCGGACAAATGCGCCGTTGCTGAGGCAGATTTTGTCTTTGCCAAGAATGATCTGAAAACTTTTTGCCAAAAAGAAAAGATAGACTATTTTGAATTCAAAGATTTCAGGGATGTGATTTCAGTCTTTCAGAGTAACCTTTTGGAGCATCTTCGAAAGAGTTGCTGATATATAAGCTTATAACTGCACCAAAAAAGGAAACCTCGACCTCGTCATGGCCGGCGGATTTGGCACCCGCCTAAGGCCACTCACCCTGGGCCTCCCCAAGCCCATGGTTTACATGGCCAATAAACCCATAATGGAGCATATCATCAACCTTCTGAGAAGGCATGATCTTACCGATATCGTGGCTTTGCTTTATTTCCAGCCCGAGGAGATCAAAAGCTATTTTGGGGATGGATCTAAATTTGGGGTGAGGATTGAATATGTTCAGGCGCATGAGGATTACGGAACCGCAGGAGCCGTGAAAAATGCAGAGCATCTATTGGAAGAAAGGTTTTTGATCATTTCCGGAGACGTTCTAACTGATCTGGATTTGAAAAGTGCCATCAATTTCCACATCGAAAACAAAGCCTCCGCTACCATGGTTCTCACCCGCATGCAAAATCCCTTATCCTACGGGGTAGTGATAACCAAAGAGGATGGCAAAATCTCAAGATTTTTGGAAAAACCCACCTGGGGAGAAGTTTTCAGCGATACGGTCAACACCGGGATCTATATTCTGGAACCGGAGGTATTGCGAGACGTTCCTTATCATGAGGAATTCGATTTCAGCAAGAATCTTTTCCCCAGCATGTTGGAAAAAAACAAGAGATTATACGGATACATAGCTCCAAACTATTGGCGGGACGTTGGCAACTTAGAGGAATATTTCCAGGCTCACCAAGATATTCTGGAGGGGTGGGTAAAGGTGGAGATAGATGGCAATCTGCTGCCCAGGGAAGGTACCAACATCTGGGTAGGAAAAAATGTGGAGGTTGGCGAGAAGGTAGGTTTCAAAGGAACCGTGATAATAGGAAATGACGCCCACATCGGTTCCGGTTCCTTCATTTACAATTCCGTGATAGGGAACCACGTCCAGATCGGAGAGGAGGTCAATCTGGATCGCTCCATAATATGGAAAAACTCCCAAGTTGGAAAACGAAGCATCTTAACCGAAGCCATTGTAGCCGACAATACCAGAATCGAAGATGAGGCAGTTTTGTTCGAGAATTCCATCGTCTCAGAAAACTGTCACATCGGAAAAGGCGCAAAGGTCAAGACAAATGTGAAGGTCTGGCCCGGCAAAGATGTGGAGGAGGGTTCCATCCTTTCCTCCAGCTTGGTCTGGGGGGAAAGATGGAACCGGGAGCTTTTCACCGATGCCAAGGTGATCGGAATTGGCAATGTGGAGTTGACTCCTGAGTTTGCGGTCAAATTGGGAGCAGCTTTTGGTGCTGTGGTGGGCAAGGGAGGGGTGGTGGTCACCAGCCGGGATGCAGGCAAAACCTCCCGCATGATCCATCGAGCCTTAATCTGTGGGCTTCTATCTGCAGGGGTGAACGTCCATGACTTGAGGACTCTTCCCATTCCCGTGGTCAGATATGAGTTGAAATTCGGCAGAGAACAGGGAGGAATACATGTCAGACGTTCCCCTCTGGACGAAAGGCAAATCGATGTCATTTTCTTTGATGGGGATGGACAGGATTTTTCTACCTCAAAAACTAAATCTGTGGAAAGGCTTTTCTTCAGAGAAGACTTCAGAAGGGCTGCACCTGAAGAGACCGGGCAACTCGATTTTCCTCAAAGGGTTACTGAATCCTACCGCGAAGATTTTCTGAAAGCAATTGACACGGAAAAGATAAAAAAGGCAAATTTCAAGGTGATCTTGGACTATTCCAATGGAGGAGCCTGTGAGATATTTCCTTCCATTATTGGCTCCTTGGGATGCGATGTGATCTCCCTGAACGCCTATTTGGACCCGAAAAAGCTTTACCGAACCGATGAAAAAATCAAGCAGTCTATCCAACAGCTTTCCTCCATTGTCAAGTCTTTGAATGCTGATGTCGGCTTTCTCTTTGATCCAGGTGCAGAAAAGCTATCGGTGGTGGATGAGGCAGGAGAATTTATTAACCCCGATCTTTTGCTTTTGATTGTAACCTCTCTGTTCTTGCGATGCACTCAAGCACGAAAGATTGCGGTTCCAGTGGTAGCTTCCATGGGAGTGGAGGAGATTGCCCAGGAGTATGGGGTGGAGGTGATCCGGGTGAGAAACGACCACCTGGCCATGATGGATGCTCTATCCGATCAGGGAGTCGATTTCGTGGGAGGAACCAGAGGAGGATTCATTTTCCCAGGATTCCAATTAGGGGCTGACGCCATGTTTGACGTGGCGAAAATTCTGGAACTTTTAGCCAAAAACGGTAGAAGCCTGGGAGTCTTAAGAAAAAAATGGGACAAATTCTTCATGGTAAGACGAGCGGTTCCTTGTTCTTGGGGAAAAAAGGGACAGGTAATGAGAAAGCTTCTAAAATACACGGAAGACCTCAATCGGCAGCTGGTAGATGGAGTGAGGATCGTAAATGACGATTCATGGGTTTTAATCACGCCGGATCGAAAAAAAGCCCTCTTTCACATATATGCTGAAGCCAAAGATCGAGCCAAGGCTGAAGCACTTTTGAATGAATATTCGCGTAAAGTAGAGGAATGGCAGAGTAAAATAGAGATGGGAATAGCGACTTAAGAGTCCCCATCCACCTTTTTGCTTCCGATTCTTCTACAATTTAGTCATCGGAGTTTTTCATATGAAGAACCATCTCAAGGAGTTTATGAAATTGTCATTTTAAGGAATTTTTCCTCTGTCTGGGATAGGGTAACAGGTGGAGCGAAAGCCAGCACCTAACTTAAGTCAGGTGCTGGCTCTTTTTTTGTGGAGCATAGAGTCATCAATTAGCAACTCCTTTGGAGAAGAACCTTATTCCTAAAAAACGCTGCTGGAATTACCGGAGTGTAGCAATTCATTCATAGTGAGTTTATGGTTCGCCTTCACCTTTCGGTCTGAGTTCAGGGTTGAAGGCTTACCATCCTGAGTAAAACCGAGGGGCCGAAGGATCGGAACCGTTGGTCCCAGGAATCGTAATCCCCCTTTAATTCCCCCTTTGTAAAAGGGGGATTCAGGGGGATTATAATCTCGGTTAGGGTGGGGGGTTGCACCTCTCTGAGTCAACCTGTTCCACCCTTGTTGCGGACAGGGGTTCAACCCTGTCCGAACTACAGATAATGTATAGAATGATTATTCGATACACGCAAGTGCTTGCACTCCATCTGCGAATCCATCCTCTTTAGAGTTTCCGCCGAAGGTGCCACCCCGCCCTTGGCAGGGAATCTGCTTAAGGCATGAAAGGCGCAAGCCTTTCAATCACAAAAAGAGAAATGGAAAAATCTGTTGACAATTGCTACCCAATCGGTATCTTTGTTTAATGATTCCATTTTTTGGGAAGGAAGAAGAAATTCATTTGTCTCAACATAAAGGAGCAAAATGTATAAGAAAGTTCTTATTCTCCTCTTTTTCTTGATATTCTCATCAAGCTATCATTGTGGCAGAGGTCCCAGTCCCAGGGTGGTGGTTATGGATTTCATGGAGGCGGTTAACAAGGATGATACCACCACCATCGAAAAATATCTGGATCTGGACAGGTTTGCTCAAGAGAAGCTGAAAGACCTGCCGCCCGAACAAAGAGCTGAGGCTTTCCCGAAAATCAAAGAAGAGCTGAGGAACAAGCTCTTGGGAAGCGGCGCCACTCGCCTGAAATGGCAAAACAAGATGATCGTGGTGAACAAGGAGGAAGTTGAGGGTGACCAGGCTTTAGTTGAAGTGACCTTCGTGGATCAAAAAACCGGATTGACCCTCTACACAAAAACCAAACTCTACAAAAAGGACAAAACCTGGAAAATTTACTATTTCAAGGATTAATACAATCACGTTAACTTCTAATACGAGACTGTCCTCTTTCTTCCTTGCTCTCCCTTATGGGAGGAAGGTAAGGTTGAAAATCCCGTCAGAGGTATGAATCGCATGGTTCACACCAAAGGCAGGGGGTGAGGGGGAATCAAGTTGTAGACAAATCGGAAACTTACCATTGTCCCAACCCTTAAAAGGAGGAACACGCCATGAAAAAGCTTAGCTATGGCATGGTATTCTTTTTCTTTCTCTATCTTTGTATTTTTTCCATTAATGCCTTTGGAGTGACCGGCGATGTGGAGACGCAATTTGCATCTCCCGGCTCATGCCCTACCGGTTTGACCTTTGACGGCAAATATCTTTGGAATTGCGACCGCAAAACGGACATGATTTACAAGATCGATCCCAAAGATGGAAAAGCAGTCGACTCCATATCTTCGCCAGGGTACCGTCCCATCGGGCTAACCTGGGACGGAAAATTTCTGTGGAACCTGGATGCATCGGAGGAAACATTTTATATCTATCAGATCGATCCCAAAACTGGCGTTGCCGTTAAGACGCTGTGGGCTCCCTGTGACCGACCAGAAGGTTTGGCCTGGGATGGGAAATATCTCTGGATTGCAGATGACAGAGAAAACAAGATTCACCAGATCAGCACAGAGGACGGAACTACCATTATCACCATCCCTGCTCCCTCCAAATACCCTTGCGGACTAACCTATGACGGCAAATACCTCTGGGTCTCCGACAGGATCAGCAACATGATTTATATGATCACACCGGATAAAGGTGAGGTGATCTTGTTTTTTGATGCACCCGCTGCTTATGCTCGCGGCTTGGCTTGGGATGGCAAGAATCTGTGGAATGCGGACTACCAGACTGATCAAATCTACAAGCTCAAAATCTTTGATGACCAGACCTTTTCCCGCACGGATGAAAAAGAGCAGGTTTTGGAGTATACGCATCAGTTCAGAAATTACGGACCAGGCACGATTAACGATTTGGATATTTACATTGCTGTGCCTGAAAACCGGGATAACCAGGAACTCCTCTCCCAGATCGAATATGCTCCCCAGCCCTACGAATTTTTGACTGACAAATGGGGTCAGAAAGTAGCTCACTATAAGTTGGCGGATGTGAAAACTACGGAATTTGTCTCAGTGGGAATGAAGGTCAAGGCTAAGATCTTCGAGACCAGATATTTTGTCTTTCCGGAAAAGGTGGGGAACTTAGAGGACATTCCTAGCTCGATAAAGGAGAAATACCTGGTCGACGACAGCAAATTTTCGATCACCGATCCTTTTATTCAGCAGTCGCTTAGGAAGGCGGTGGGAGATGAGACTAATCCCTATTGGATTGCCCGGAAGATTTTCAACTATGTGATCGATCACATCGAATACGAATTAGCCGGCGGCTGGAACATCGCCCCCACCGTGCTGGAAAGGGGAACCGGCTCATGCTCTGAGTACAGCTTCGTTTACATTTCCATGTGCCGCGCCAGCGGAATTCCTGCCAGATATGTAGGTTCTGTGGTCATAAGAGGCGACGACGCTTCAGCGGACGAGGTTTTTCACCGCTGGGTGGAGATTTATCTTCCCAATTACGGCTGGATACCGGTCGATCCCTCCGCAGGCGACAGAGACTTGCCGGCGGATCAGGCCAGCGCCATCGGCAACTTACGAAACGCCTATCTGGTAACCACCACCGGCGGCGGCGGATCAGAATACTTGGAGTGGGGATACAACTCCAACGAGAAATGGACCTCAAAAGGCAAATGCAAAGTTTATGTAGAACACATCGGCGAATGGTCACCGCTTGAAAAGTAGGGGTCGCATTTATGTGACCCGTGGGGCGGGGGGTGTAGGTCGGGCTGCCGAAGGCTGCCCGACAAATCTCCAAGAAGAGGGAAGAAACACCAATGGAGCTAGTATTTGGAATCATCGGAGTAATTGCCCTAATTGCGACCCTCTATTTTGGGATCAAATCACGAAAGCCAAAGATACCTCCCCAACTCCAGAGAGACATCGAGAGAATAAAGACGGAAATGGAGCAGGTCGCTATATATCTCGATGGTCTTCCAGAAACCAAAGACAAAAAGAAGAAAGCTCTCTTCGAGAGAGGAATCTCTTTGATGGCAGAGTATAAATATGAAAAAGCAATCGAATCATTCAGAGAATGCTTGGCTTTAGAGTCAGACGGAAGTGAGAAGTCAGTCTTGTTGCTCCTAATAGGAAACTGTTTTCATGCACAAAACAAATGGGATCAAGCTCTCGGTGGGTGGAAAGAGGCACTTGACACCGCAGAAAAAGCAAAGGATGAACATGGTCAAGCCGCCGCGCTGGGAAATCTTGGATTGGTTCACAAGGACAAAGGCGAATGGGATACAGCGATTGGGTTTTATAATAAGGCGTTGAAAGGATTAGAAAAGATTGGTGATGAGCATGGGGTGGCAAGTACTTTTAATAATCTAGGTGTGGTTTATAAGGATAAAGGCGACTGGGATAAGGCGATTCAGTTTTTTAAGAAGAGTTCAAAGATAGATAAAAAGATTGGTGATGAGCATGGGATGGCGAAGACTTTTAATAATCTGGGATTGGTTTATAAGGCCAAAGGCGACTGGGATAAGGCGATTGAATTTTATGATAAGGCATCAAAAGGATTAGAAAAGCTTGGTGATGAGCATGGGCTGGCAACTACTTTTAATAATCTGGGAGTACTTTATCAGGACAAAGGCGAATGGGATAAGGCAGTTAGGTTTTATGATAAGAGTTTAAAGATTAAAGAAAAGATTGGGGATGAGCATGGGATGGCTCAGACTTATGGCAACTTAGGCAATGTTTATCGTGAGAAGGGAGTAGGGGACAAAGCTATGGTGTTTTATGATAAAGCAATGAGAGGATTCGAAAGATTTAGGGATGAGCGTGGTATGACACAGACAAAACTAAACATAGCTGTTTTGTATAGGATGCAGGGGAAGAAGGAGGAGGCAAAGAAAATATTTGAAGAGATTTTGGAAGTATTTGAAAAGATCGGAGATAGACCGAATGCTGAACTTGTAAGGGAGCATTTGAAGGATTTGTAGGGAGGGTGGTCAACAGTATGAAACTGTCAGCGGATGAAGCGGATTCAGCGGATTTTTGTAGCGGAAGGCTTCAGCCTTCCATTATGCTTCTTCCTTATCGTCATGGAAACCTAAAGGTTTCCGCTACAGTGTGGGGGTTGTCTCTGCTGGGGCTGGGATTCAACCCCTGCCCCAACAAGAGAGCTTAAAAACATTGGAGAGAATCGGAGACAAACCCAATGCAGAGATTGTAAGGAGGCATTTGTCTGCCATAGGCAGATCCCGATCTTCGGGAGAGGATTTGTAGCGCAAACCCCTCCCCCTATTCCCCCTCCCCATTTTATGGAGAGGGGGACAAAAGGGGGTGAGGTAAACCGTAGCGGTCGCATTTCTGCGACCTGCTGAAGTAAAATCCCCCTCAATCCCCCTTTTACAAAGGGGGAATTAAGGCAAATCCCCCTTTTGTAAAGGGGGAATCAAAGGGGGATTAGCTCGCCAAATCTCTGATATATTGTAGTTCTCAGCCACTTTAGTGGCGTTAGCACCTAAGACTGACCAAAGTCAGTTAGGACAACTTGTAGTTACATAGGGATCAAGTTAAAACTTATGCAAACCTCAATAATTAAGATTATAATCCCCCTGAATCCCCCTTTTTCAAAGGGGGAATTAAAAATGATCCCCTGAATCCCCCTTTTTCAAAGGGGGAGTTAAAGCTAATCCCCCTCTCATAAAGGAGGAACTAAAACAATCCCCCTTTTATAAAGGGGGAATTAAAGGGGAATTGAGACTCCGGGTTCGATCCTTCGATAGGCTCAGGATGTGACCATGAATCGAACCGCTACAAATTCGCTCACATATTTTCGTTGACTTTTCGATTTTCCTGCCGTATTATTCTGTGGGTTCACTATGAACCGAATTCCATGGGGGCGACCTGGTTTCGACGGAGGTAGCGGGAGAAGATAAGCGTGCCGAGGTACCCAATTTCCTCGTTAATCCATTGGGACACAATTTAAGTGCAGACTATTCATATGCACTGGCTGCCTAATTAAAAAATAGGTAGCTCGTCTGCTCTGAGTTTGCTTGTTGGCTCGGAAACAGGCGTCGACTAAAACAAGCTGGTCTGGTCTCTGGCTCGGGGAGGTCAGGCGAGATTTCACTGAGATAGCAAGAGGTCAGGCCTGCTTGCCGGCGTGATTTTTTGCGAATAAATAAAGACAGGCTACGCACGTAGAAAGTCTTTGTCTTGTGCCTTCGGACGGGGGTTCGATTCCCCCCGCCTCCATTAGAAATTCTTACGAACGCAGTGAGTTAGAATTTCTTATCCTGAGGAGCGAAGCGACGAAGGGTGGGACTTAGAAAAGTAGGAAAAGGAGTAGTAATTTCGGACGGCGGTTTCCTTCGCCCTGCGGGCTCAGGACAAGCTTATCCCCCCGGCCTTAGAACCTCTTATGAGCGCAGCGAATTATAGGTTCTTATCCTGACGACCAGAGGGAGGAAGGACTTACCCTGAGGAGCGAAGCGACGAAGGGCTCTCCAACCACATAATGAAACCCCTTAAATGAAAGATGAACTGGTATTTTTATATTTTGAAATGTAGAGACGACTCTTTCTATTGTGGGATAACTAACAATCTGAAAGAAAGACTAAAAGAGCATAATAACGGAGAGGGAGCAAAATACACAAAAACCAGAGTGCCCGTAAAATTGATCTATTTTGAGGAACATCCAGATAAATCCTCTGCCTGCAAACGTGAAATAGAAGTGAAAGGATGGCGCAGGGAAAAGAAAGCAGTATTGGCTTCGCGGTTTTGCTCGCGTTAAGAGCCAGGAACAAGTCCTTCGCCCTGCGGGATCAGGACAAACTTATCCCCCCGTTTCCACTAAAAACAGTTGATGGTTCACGGTTCAGGATAAATACCTTTTCTCCAAGCCCTACCTGAGGTGGGGCCTTTAATTCTTCTCCTCACTAGTGCCTGTTCATTTCCCATGCTTTGACCGGATTTTGTTGACAAAATGAAATCCATTGTATACATTCCCCCCAACATGGTTTGGTAAGACCTAACTTTGACTTAAGCATATTATGGCCGAATCCAAAAATCAATCAAATCCAAGTGATCCTGACCAAGTTTCCGGTGAGGATTATCAACCCTACGTAAGCAAAAAAGAAAGCATAACAGAATTCACGGTCAAAGCGGTCGTTCTGGGCGCATTGTTCGGAATAATGTTCGGGGCTGCCAACGCCTACCTTGGTTTGAAGGCAGGGCTGACGGTGAGCACCTCCATTCCGGTGGCGGTTATGACCGTGGCTTTCTTCAGGTTAACAAAGAATTTTCTTGGGAAATCTACCATCTTGGAGAATAACATTTCTCAAACAGTAGGGTCTGCCAGTTCTTCTTTAGCTTCCGGGGTCATCTTCACCATCCCTGCACTTTTTCTCTGGGGCTTGGCTCCGAGCCTAGCGCAAATGGCAGCGCTGGCACTTTTGGGCGGGCTTTTGGGGATCTTATTCATGATTCCCTTGAGAAGATATTTAATTAAGCAGGAACATGGAAAGCTTCCTTATCCTGAAGGAACTGCCTGCGCCAAGGTGCTTATAGCGGCTGAAGCTGGAGGAGCGCAGGCCCACAACGTCTTTTTGGGGCTTGTGGTGGGTGCGGTATATAAATTCTTCATAGGCTTTCTTCATCTTTGGAAGGATAGAATTTACGTCGGCATACCCAAATTGAAAAAGGCTCTATTGGGAATTGAAGCTACACCGGCACTTTTGGGAGTCGGTTATATCCTGGGATTTCGCATATCCTCTATAATGGTAGCAGGGAGCATGATCTCCTGGGTGGTGATGATACCGCTGATCGCTCATTTCGGGGAAGGTTTCGAAAGACCGTTTTTTCCGGAAACCGTGAAAACCATAGCCGAGATGACCACTACAGAGATATGGAACAGATACATCAGATACATTGGAGCGGGAGCAGTTGCCTTCGGAGGCATAATGACTATCATAAAATCCATTCCCACCATGATAGCTTCATTCAAACTGGGATTATCGGAGGTCACGTCCACCCTGCAGAAACGGATTTTGATAAAAGAGAGAACTGATCGTGATCTTTCACTTTTGGTGACGTTGACCGGAGTGGGAATAATCCTGCTGATAATTGTAGTTGTTCCTCATATATTGGGCACCGCGGAGACTTTGAGCATAAGACTTTTGGGAGCTGTGTGTATCGGTGTATTCGCCTTCTTTTTTGTTACCGTCTCATCCCGGATTGTAGGACTGGTGGGAGTCTCCTCAAACCCCACCTCAGGCATGACCATAGTAACCCTTTTAGGCACCAGCTTGCTCTTCTCGCTCTTGGGCTGGACTGATACCGTGGGAATGGTATCCGCGTTAACTATAGGAACTGTGGTCTGTGTGGCCGCCTCCATAGCCGGCGACACGTCCCAGGATCTCAAAACCGGATTCTTGGTGGGAGCAACTCCCAACCGACAACAGATAGGAGAGTTTATAGGTGCTTGTGCTTCTGTTTTGGCCGTTTGTGCCGCTGTAGTTGTCCTTCATAAGGCTTATTCATTTGGCTCCACGGATTTGCCGGCTCCACAAGCTACTTTGATGAAAACGGTAATAGAAGGCGTGCTTTCTGCAGAGATACCGTGGAGTTTGGTCTTCGTTGGAGTGGCCTTTGGGGTCATAGTTGAACTCCTTTCCCTGCCGTCGCTTCCCTTTGCTGTGGGATTATATCTGCCGTTGTCCACCATGACTCCCATATTTGCAGGAGGGTGCATACGCCAATTTGTGGAAAAGAGATACCAGCGGGATCAAACACAGCTCGCCCAAAGGAGAGAAAAGGGTATTCTCTTGAGTTCTGGTTTGATAGCAGGTGAAGGGCTTTTGGGAGTGGGCATAGCGATTTATGCCTTCTTTGTAGGAAAGCCAAAAGGATGGGGATCGACCTGGTTAGGCTCATTTGCCGATGTCTTCTCCTTTGCCCTTTTCATCCTTTTGGGTTATTTTCTTTTGAGGTCCACCAAACCAAAGGAAAAGAGCTAACAGAGATGAAATTCGATACTGCCGTGAGAGAAACTGTGAGGGACGAGTTGGAGAGAATAGGGAAAGCTGATATCGTTGTGGGCATACCCTGTTACAACGAAGAGGAGACCATAGCGCACATAGTTTCCACTGTGGGAGAGGGACTGAAGAAGTATTTTCCCAAGAGAAAAAGCTTGATAGTGGTCTCCGACGGGGGATCATTGGATGATGCCAGAGAAAATGCTCAGTCGGCACCTATCCCACCCGGGATAAACAGAATAGTAAGCATTTACCGGGGACTTGCCGGGAAAGGAACCGCCTTTCGTGGGATTTTTGAGATAACCGGGTTAACCAGAGCCGAAGCTTGCGTGGTGGTCGATTCCGACTTGGAAAGCATAGCCCCTGATTGGGTGAAGCTTTTAGCTCAGCCCATATTGGAAAGAAAAGCTGGGTTCGTTGCTCCCTACTACAAAAGATACAAATATGACGGCACCATAACCAATCATATAGTTTATCCCATCACCCGGGCGCTTTATGGGATTCAGTTCCGCCAACCAATAGGCGGAGATTTCGGACTATCAGGCCATCTGGCAACTTCTCTGGCTACACAGGATGTGTGGAGAACCGATGTGACCCGTTTCGGAATAGACATATGGGTAAGCACGGCTGCTATTATCCGGAAAGAAAAGATAGTGCAAACAGACCTTGGCGCCAAGGTGCACCAGGTCAAAGATCCCAGCACCGATTTGGGGGCAATGTTCCTGCAGGTGGTGAGCACTTTGTTTTATTTGGCCTGTGAATACAGGAATCGATGGTCGACTGCTGTGGAAAGTCAGCCTCTGGAGATCGTAGGAAAGTCCGAAAGCGAGATAGAGCTGCGTCCCGTGCCGGTCTCCATGGAAAAACTGAGAAGGGAATTCACCCAGGGCGTGGAACACTTTCAGGGATTCTACGAAAAGAATTTGAGCCAGGAGTGCTATTCGGATTTAATTAAGATAAAGGATAAGACCAAAAAAGGAGAAAAAACTCTGTTTGATCCCACCTTGTGGGCAAAGATACTTTATGAATTTATCCGCATTTACAGCAAGTGGGAAAGGAACAGAAGACGTCTCATCGAAATGCTGGCACCTCTTTACTTCGGCAGAGTAACCGCCTATTGCGAAGAGGTGGGTGGATTTAAGGATGGCGAGGAAGAACAGCTAATCGAAAAACAAGCCCGGGAGTTCGAAAAACAAAAACCATATCTGTTGAAGCTTTTTGAAAATGCGGAAAACACCTGATCCCGGGCTCATCTTGGTGCATCAATATTCAGGATTCATTCTGAAGAAAGAGGACCTCTTAAAATCTAACTCTTGTGAGGCATTTGGGTTATGAGTCGAATAAGTCCCTGCTGAATCAGTCGGTTACCTCTCCCCCTTATTGCGAGGTCCGAGAGCAACAAAATAATTTCTTGATAGAGCTTTAGGGAATATGTTGAGTGGCTGTGTGTGAGCAAAATGATTGTTAAATCTTAAATGAATTCTCAAAAACCTGTCGGTGAGGGAAATCGGGTTTCGTTGGTCTGGGCCTGGTCATAGGGTATTTACCCTATATCTTGAGTGCAACTATAGGATTTTCGATTTTTCTATCCCCCATTTGTTAAAAAATGCTTGACAAGTTTGGCTGTGGCACTGATATTCTAAATGACTTTTGGGAAGGTAAAGTATGATTGTCTAGGATTGCAGACATGGATTGCGTTACCTCCTGGGCTGTGGTGGAATTAGAATCTTTATTTTGACGGGTATTGTGTAAAATTTGCACAGCAATATAGTTAGATGATCATTTCACTTTGATAAACCTAAGGAGGTGAGATAGATGGAACTGAAGGAATTGGTGTTAGAGGTTGAGGAGCTGGAGGAAAGGATTGCTCCAGCGAGCGGCTCTGTAGGTGGTCATCCTTGGTAATTTTTTGACCAGCACCTCCTTTAAGAAAGGCTGCTCCGCCATCTGGCAGGGTGGCCTTTCACTTTTTGTCTCAGCTAAATCTACCTAATTAGGCTTCAAGATTCCCAACTAAAACCTTTGCTGCATTTTTCAAATCGGAAAGCAGTTCTTTTTTTCTCTGATCTTCCAGATAACTCCTCCTAAGCTTTTCGTCTCTTATATTTTCACTTAATGTTTTCACTATGTTCCCCGCTTTTTCTGATTCCTTGTAAGCCTTTTCAAAGTCATGTTTGGAGAAGAAGAGTTTGGCTAAAAGATGGTGAATCTGCCATAAAAGTTCTGGTCTTCCTAGTTTATTCGCCTTCTCCAGGGCAATTTGAAAATCTCTTTCCGCTTCGCTTAGATTGCCACTTAGCCACTCTGTTCTTCCCAAGTTCATGAAGAACTCAGGTTCTAATGATATGTAACCAGCAGATTGGTCTCGCATAAAGCGAGCGGCCACATTCAAATATTTTTTTGCTTTCTCCTCTTCTTTCAGGTTCAGAAGAATTTCACAAAAATCGAGGTTCAAAGTGAACAGATCCTCTTGCGAATCAGCCTGTTTTGCCAAATCCATAGCCCGGTTCAGAAGCTTTATGGACTCCTCTGACTTCCCCTCTTTATTTCTCAACCAACTTTTGATCCGATAAACGCCAACCAAAGATCTATCATCATTTATAGTATTGATTATCCGGAGGGACTCTTCCAACAATTTTTCGACTCTTTGATTATCATTCAAAATCATAAAGAGTTTACTTAAGTTTATCAGAATTAAGACCTGCAATTCCTTGTCTATTATTTTGTTCGCTATAGTCCTAGCTTGATAGAAATCTTCATAGGCTTTTTGATAATGACCTAATTCAAAATAAGTTAGACCCAATTCTTTGAATATGCGCCCGGCTCGCTCCGTAAAGTCTATCTCTAAAGCCAGCTCCAATCCCTTTTGTCCGTATTTTAAGCTGTTCTCATAATCTCCGGTCTTTCGATAAGCCTCCGCCAGGTTCTCCAAATTGAAAGTCATTTCCTTTTTGTTGTTTATCTTTTCGTTCAATTTCAAAGATTCAAGATAATAATTGATTGCCTGCCCATAATCTCCCAGATCGAAATGCGTTGCTCCCAGGTTATTCAAACCTCGAGCTATCTCCTCTTTGTTGTCCAATTCTTGCTTAATCTCCAAGGCTTTTTGTAACAAATTTTTGGCTTGTTCATAGCGATGACAAATTCGATGAAGCTCACCCATACCGTTCAAGGTGGAAGCGATATAAAACTTGTTGCCCAAGCTTTTGTAGATGTGCAAGGCCTTCTGGTAAGCCCAAAGAGCCTTTCGATATTGACTATCTATCCTGTAAATGAGTCCCATATTGTGTAGGGTATTAGCTATCTGAAGGGAATCACCTATTCTTTCGCGGAGTCCCAGTGCTTTCTTGAGGCAGGACAAACCTTTTTTATAATCATGTTTTAAGCGATAAGTATCACCTAAATCGTTATATGTTTCGGCTATCATTCTCAGGTAGGGGGAGTTTTTGGTTAGTCTTAAGATGGCCTTGTAATCCTTCAAAGCCTGATTTAATTCGCCGATCTGTTTATGAAAATCTGCCCGCCTCATTAAAGCTTCCAACTTTTTTCTTTTAACCTCTTCTTCATCCTTGAATTTTGAGGCGGCTTCAATGGCAGTACCCAAGTATTGTAAAACCTCCTGATTAGCAAACCGTTGAGCCATCTTCTCGGCAGATAAAAGAGCATATTGATAAGCCTTTTGGTGGTGGTGGCTTTTCAGATAATGATGTTCAACCTCGAAGATAGTCTCCTCATCTTCCTCAAACCCTCCTTCTTCCAGCAACTCCGCTATCTTTCCGTGTAACTGGACTTTCTTCTTTTCATCGAACTTTTGGTAAAGCAGACCTTGTAAACCTTGATTGGCAAATTGATAATAAACTCTTCCCCGAAGCGGGCTTTCTCTTTTGATGAAAACCTGATCTTTCACCAGGATGAATAAAATCTTAGACAAATCCTTTTCAGTAACCAGATTCAATTTTTTTACAAGCTCAAAATCGAACCTCTTTCCCATCACCGCCACCCCATTCAAGAAGCCAAGGGTTTCCGGATCATATCTTCCCAGATTCTTTAACAACACGGCTTCCATGGAATGGGGTACCACAGTCTGTCCCAGTTTCTCTGAGTTGACCTCCCAACCGTGGTCTTTCAAACAGATGATATTTTTTTCCAAAAGATATTTGAGCAACTCGCTCAGGAAAAAGGGATTACCTGAGGTGTTTTGATGCAAGTAGGAAAAAAAGTCTTCCGGAAATCTCTCTTTCAAAAGCTTGGAGCAGACGAAGGTCTTGGTCTTCTGGCAATCTAAGCGATCCAGCTTTACATGTTTGCACCATCTTTTCTTTCCCCACTGGTTCATCAATTCCTTCAAGGGGGCTATATCTGTTATCTCCTCGGGGCGGAAAGCTAAAGCTAAGAAGATTTTGCTTTTCTCTATCTCTTGACCAAATTGGGAAAGAAATCTCAGAGTCTGAGAATCTGCCCACTGGAGGTTGTCAATCACCCCAAAGCCAAAGCAGATATCTGGCAGAGCTCGATCAAGGATTCAATGATCTTTTGATGAGCGGAATGTTGCTCTTGCGGAGGGGAAAAAACCTTGTTGCTACGCCCCTGCAAAATCGACCCCAAAGCTTGATCAAACTTTTTTTTAAGACAAGAATCACACTCTTCCAAATAGGGTCTTATCTTGCGGAGAATCTCAATCAAAGGCTGGTAGGCTTTGGTTTGAGCTTCCAAACAGTTCGAGTCGACATGCAATATCCCTTCCAGCTGAGATTTTACCCTCAGATTTCTAAGAAAGAAGCTTTT
>LJVD01000140.1 GCA_001304225.1 candidate division Zixibacteria bacterium SM1_73 | reverse complement strand
AGATTGATGAAAACCAAAATAAGTCTTATCTTATGAGCTGATTTGACGATAAAATGAAAAGGATAGAAGATCTATTTTTGGAAATCTGTTAAATTAGTTAGGGGAGCAGTGATTTCCAAAAGCGGGCTCCTCGGAGATAGATCGCTCTTTTTTTGAGGTTTAAACTCGTCACAAGATTTCCATCGTGTTTTTATTTTTTTATTGCGAAATAGGTTAAAGTAGATTATCGTATATTATTGGGAAGATTATGAAGAAGATCATTAAAATATTGAGCTTCTGTTGCTGGGTAACCTTCATCTTTGGTTTAGCTTCTGGCCAGACCGATTTCGGTTACCTGGAGGAGGGCGGTGGACCTCTCTTTTTTGTAGATTATGCCAGCTTCAGGGAGGAGACCGGGGAGAAATATAGGTTAGAGGTGTATTACAAGATTTTCAACCAGGGTTTGACTTTTGTAAAATACGACAACAAATTCAAAGCCTCATACGAGATTGAGCTTTTGGTATTAAACAAGGTCAATAAGCAGGTAACCGGGACCACCATGGAGGAGGATTACGTGGTGCATACCTATGAGGAGACTCAATCCCCAGATGATTTCCTGATAAACATGATGAGTTTGTCTTTATATTCAGGGCGATATAAATTAAGGATGAAACTTATAGATCGCAATTCCGGCTCTGAGTCAGTTCTGGAGAAAAACTTCACCATACCTTCCCGAAGCAAGGAGAAGTTAATGTTCTCTGACATAGAATTAGTCAGAGAAGTCTCAGACAGCAGCGAGAGCTCAAAGTTCGAAAAAAGGGGGAAAGTAGTGATCCCAAGTGTGGACAGAAACTTCGGAGATCCTGATCCCACCTTGCGCATCTATTACGAGATCTATGGGGGGGCCCAGCAACCCAAAGAATACCATCTGGCTTATGAAATATATAGCCCCACTCATAGTTTTTCCCATCAGGAAACCGTTAAAGTTCAAATAGGACCTGAGACGATTTACCGTTTCGAGAATTTCTCCTTGGAGCAATTGTCGGAAGGTGATTATTTCTTATCCGTCAGATTACTGGATGAAAAGAAAGAAAAATTGAAAATTGAAGTACCTTTCCAAATAGAATGGTCACTTTTGAGCATGTTGAAGAATGATTACCAGAAGTTCATCGATCAACTAAGATACGCAGGCACAGATGAGGAGATGAAGAGACTTAGGGAGGCCGAAGAGGAAGAGAGAATAGAAAAATGGCTTGAGTTCTGGAAATCGAAGGATCCTACTCCTAATACTCCCGAAAATGAGTTACGGGATGAATACTACCGTCGACTGAAATACGCCAATCAGAATTTCGTCATCTCCAACAGAGAGGGATGGGAAACCGATATGGGGAGAATCTACATCATCTATGGACATCCGGATGAGGTTGAAAAGTATCCCTTCGAGATGGAGATGAAAGCTTATCAATGGTGGCACTATTATAAATCAGATCGGCACTTTTTGTTTGTGGACCGGGGAGACGGTGAATATGAGCTCCAACCTCCTTATGATGGACTAATCAGAAAATATCGGAAATAAACAAGGGATTCAAAAGAAAATTCCTCCCTCCTTTACATAGAGGTATCAGACTTGCGTAATATCTTTTCTCACTCCAACACCTGCTCTTGGGAATGGTCAAAGAAGCTCAATTCTGCTTTCTCATTGACTTTAGCTTTGCTATTGTGCCTTTTTCCACTTAGTGGGGAGGCTGTTCCACAAAAAAGTCAAGATAATCTGAATGTATGGCTGGATTACGCCTGTTTCCGAAACTTCCCTGATACCAATCAAAGTTACGTGGAGATCTATTATTCGTTTAATAGAAGAGAGTTTAAATTTACTCAAGAGGCACAAACTTACGAGGCTAGACTTTTTCTGAACTTAACCATTGAGGACAAACAGGAGAATTTGGTGGAAAACCGGATGTGGAACCGCCGTTCCAAGGTGAACCGATGGGAGGAGACACAAATAGATTATATGATCTTGGATCAAGCCGAAGTCATTTTGGAGCCGGGTGATTATCTTTTGAAGCTTTCGGTAACTGATCTGGGTTCTGAATATCAAGGGGAGTCAAGCTTGGACTTAAAGGTGAAAGCATTCGGAGAAAAAAATCTTCAATTGAGCGATCTGGAATTAGCTTTCCAGGTAGAACCGGATACCAGCACCCACAGATTTACAAAAGCGGGGAGAAAAATTCTGCCCAATCCATGGGGAACTTTCACCCACGATAGAGGAATGATGTATTTCTATGCCGAACTTTATAATTTGGCCGTTTTGCCCGATGCTGATCCAGACTATGTTTTAAGTTTCGCAGTGTTGGATTCCAGGGGGAAGGAGGTAAAGGATTTTGGGAATCAAACCCGAAAAAAGCCAGGAAATTCTGCGGTGGTGTTAAGCGGAATAAACATCTCCACCCTCCCTCAGGGAAACTACATCCTTCAAGTCCAAGCGCAAGATAAAGAGAGTAAACAGAAGGCTTCGGTTGCCAAAAATTTCACAATTTTAGGCGGAAAGACAGAAGAAGAAAAGAGTTTGTTCTCCCCGAATGAAATTGAGAGGTTTAAGCAGGATGTCGCTTATATAGCCACCGCTGGGGAGCTGGATATGTTCGATCAGCTCACCTTAGAGGGCAAAAGAAGATACATTGAGGAGTTTTGGAGAAAAAGAGATACAAATCCGGATACGCCCATCAATGAATTTAAAATCGAGCATTATCGACGAATGAATTATGCTAACCTCCAGTTTTCCAGGACCAGAGAATCCGGTGACGGCTGGTATACGGATATGGGAAGGGTTTATATTCTCTATGGTGAACCAACTGAAATAGAAAGACACCCTTTAACCAGAGAAAGCAAATCCTGGGAACAATGGAATTATAATGAACTGCAAGGCGGAGTTTATTTTATCTTCATAGATGAAGATGGTTATGGCGTCTACAGATTGGTTCATTCCACCCTCAGAGGGGAAGTTAAAGATCCCACTTGGGAGGAAAGAGTCAGAGGGGACTCACCATTCAGATAAAAAGTGGACACAACTTGCTTTCCTTTTCTTACCTTACCACAAGACCGATCTCAAAAAACTCGCTGGCATGGCTCCCGTAGATCAAAAAAGAAAAAAAACAGAAATTTTTATGGATAAATTTCCACATGATCACTACCTCTAATCTAACTAAGATATTTCGTGATAAAAAAAGGGGGGAAGTTAGGGCGGTGGACCAAGTCAACATAAAATGCAGGTTGGGGCGGGTCTTCGGTCTTTTAGGCTTAAATGGGGCGGGAAAAACTACACTGATGCGCCTCTTGTCCACAACCTTGAAACCGACCTCAGGAACTGCCAAAGTGGCAGGCTATGATATCATTCAAAAGCCAGAGAAGGTTAAGGAAAAGATTGGATTTTTATCCAACGATACCGGGTTATACAATAGGTTAACCGCCGAGGAAACGGTGACTTACTTTGGAAGGCTCAATAATATTGAAGAGAGCGAGCTTAAAGGCAGAGTGGAGGAGATATTCGGCACTTTTGATATGGATGAATTCAGGCAAACCAGAATAGATAAGCTTTCCACCGGCATGAAGCAAAAAGTCTCCATTGCCAGAACATTCGTCAATAACCCAGAGGTATTGATTTTAGACGAGCCAACTCTGGGTCTGGACGTGGTGACTTCGCGGAGCATCATCCAGTTTATCAAGGAATCGAAAAAGCTGAATAAGTGCGTCCTTTTCTCCACCCACATCATGTGGGAGGCAGAAAAATTGTGCGATGATATTGCTATCATTCACAAAGGAAAAATTCTGGAGGTGGGAAGTTTAAATGAACTTCAGGCTAAAACGGGCTTGAAGGAGTTGGACGATATTTTCGTTGAGATTATAGGAGATAACCGGGGAGAGTGACCAATGGAGCCCGTCCGAAAAGCCATGAAATATCGCTTCTGTCATTCCCGCCCTGCCTTTTGCGTACACCATACGGTTCACACCTATAGCGGGGGAAGAATCTCCATATATATCAAAGAGATTCTTCAGCTAACGCCTCAGTATGACATTCTTCGACAGGCTCAGTGGTCAGAATCCGGTAGATAGGCACACCAAATAGTGGGTAGCAGGAAAGTTGAAGTAAGTTTTTGTTTGCTTTGAAAAAAGCCCAATGATTGAATTTTACTCTATACTCTTAACTCTAGACTTTTAACCATGAATTTAGGAAAGGTAAAGACAATCTATTTAAAGGAGATGTTAGATACTTTGAGGGACAGGCGAACCCTAATCTCAATGATTTTGATCCCCATTATTCTTTTCCCGGTCCTCATGTTTGGAATGAGTGCGGTGGTGGTGATGATGATAAAGAAGACAGAGGCTGAGGTCACCAGGATCGTAATCATAGGGAAGGAATTCGCCCCGGATGATTTTGAAAACAAGATAAGAGAACAAGACAGCACCGAAGCGATAATCTATTATGATGCCGCGGAACTGAAATCAGAATTCACCTCAGAGAAGCTAGAAGATAGACTGGAAGATTATCAGGATAGTGTGGTAGCAGCCAGGCTTAGGGAACGCCAAATTGACCAATCCTTATTGCATCCCATAAAAGTCAGCAAAAGGAATCTTGCACCCAAGGAGAAGATGGGTGGATTCATGTTGGCGAGGTTTCTGCCTTATATTATTGTGATATTAGCTATGAGCGGCGCTATGTATCCGGCCATAGATTTGACTGCCGGAGAAAAGGAGAGAGGAACTTTGGAAACGATTTTGGTCACTCCAGTTTCCCGTCTGGACATTGCCACAGGCAAGTTTTTGACGGTTTTAACCGCTTCGGTGATAACCATAATTTTATCCACCACCAGCATGAGCCTTACTGCCAGCTTTGGATTTGCCAAAATCGGACAATTTGCTTCCGAACAACAGATTCAATTCAGCATAAAACCTTTGTCCATACTTTTGCTTCTGGCGCTGATGTTTCCCATAGCTTGTCTTTTCAGCTCAGCGCTTTTGTCCGTTGCCCTTTTCGCCAAAAGCTATAAGGAGGCACAAAGTTATATTACTCCTCTCATGTTCGTGGTGATCCTTCCAGCCATGATCTCCTTTCTGCCCGGATTCGAATTAGATTGGCGCTTGGTCTTCATTCCAATAGTCAATATCTCTATAGCTGCAAAGGAAGTTTTACTGGGCACCTACAAATGGGGTTTCATCCTCTTGATTTTCATTTCCACCTTTATTTATGCCGGATTTTCCATTTTCGTGACCAAAAGACTCTTTGAAAAAGAAGAGGTTTTGTTCCGAACATAAACCAATGGTCAAACTTTACGGACTTGTTGAAAAAGTGTTTTTGGAGTGCAAAAGCTTGCCTTCGCGATTTCTTTAAATCAGATATTCTTGTGCCTCCACCGGTTAAACCCTCAAGAAAACCGCCCAGACGGGCACTCTAGTTTGGGTTCTTCAACAGTCCCTTAAACTCTAAACCCTGAGCCCTGAACCCACCACCTTTCTCCAAGTCAATGTTTTCCAAAATTCCTAAAAATATCTTTGTGCTTGGATTGGTGAGTTTTTTAACCGACGTTTCCTCAGATATGATCTATCCGGTATTGCCCATCTTCTTATCAGATATTCTGGGCTCAAGCAAGCTTTTCATAGGTTTGATCGAGGGGATTGCGGAAAGCACTGCCAGCATCTTAAAGATCTTCTCCGGATGGCTGTCGGACAGGTTAAGGAAAAGAAAATTTTTGGTAGTTTTGGGGTATGGTCTTTCAGCTTTGGGAAAACCGATTTTGTCTCTGGTTACCGCAGGATGGCAGGTTCTCACCCTAAGATTTTTGGATCGTTTCGGAAAGGGAGTGAGAACCTCTCCCCGAGACGCCTTGACAGCAGAGTCGTCAAAAGAAGAAAGAAGAGGTCTTTCCTTTGGCTTTCATCGGGCGATGGACTCAGGTGGGGCAGTTGTCGGTCCGCTTTTAGCTTTTCTTTTTCTTCCCTTGGTAAACGGAAATTACCAAGCGCTTTTCCTGATTGCCGCCATCCCGGCTTTTCTTCCAGTCCTGCTTTTGATTTTCTTTGTTAAAGAGAGAAGGAAAGTGAGGGAGAAAATATCCGGTTTGACCAGTCCCAGGTTTTACGGTTTCGATCGGAAATTCAAAATTTTCGTCATAGGGATAACCATTTTCACTTTAGGAAACTCCAGCGATGCCTTCTTATTTTTAAGGGCGACGGATTTGAACATAGATGTGCTTTACATGCCGGTTCTCTGGTTGGTTTTAAACCTGGTTTATACTTCAGTCTCCTTACCGGCTGGGTGGCTTTCCGATAGAATCGGTCGGAAGAATTTGATTCTATCTGGATTTTTTGTCTATGCCGCTGTTTATTTTGGTTTTGCCTTTGCCACCCAATCTTATCATGCTTGGGTATTATTTGCCGTTTATGGCTTTTATTATGGTTTGGCAAATGGGACCATGCGGGCTTATGTGGCGGATCTGGTGGAGGAGGAGAAGAGAGCCACCGCCTATGGCATCTTTCATGGTGCAGTCGGACTAACTGCACTTCCGGCCAGCTTGCTCTTCGGTTGGCTGTGGCAATCGGTGGGAGTGAGCTTCGCCTTCTGTTTTGGAGCTGGCTTGTCCCTGTTGGCTTTTCTGATCATTAGACTTGGATTGTAATCAAGAACAGAAACTCAGTAAATTATTGGCTTTATTAAAGGATTTTGGCGAGATTATACTTGTGTAGTGAAAAAGGTTTGAAAAACCATGGACTTTTGGGGATTTCGCAAAGAATGCCAGTTCGATTTTGATTATCCAGGTAAACTTTTCCTCGATTATTCCGATGAAGATAAAAAAAGCACGGAGTTAAAGTCGGATATTTTTGTGGATTTTGAAAGATTTTTCTTGACAAAAAAATTCTAGCGCTTATTTTATTAAAGCGAGATAGGTAGTAAGAAAGTTGAAGTAAGTTTTTGTTTGGCTTGAGGTTTTCAATCCACGAAAACTTAAGCTCGATTTTCGTGGATTTTTTTTATATATGCTGGAGAAAATTCGAAGAATAGAGGATCCCAACCACGACGTAAGCCATACATGCTTATATGGGGCTGGGGAAGCTTTAAACCTTAGTTTTTGAAAGGTGGTGAAAACGTTTGGCAACAGGCAGGGTAAAATGGTTCAATGATGCCAAGGGATTTGGCTTCATAGAACAAGAGGATGGCGGCAAGGATATCTTTGTCCACTTCTCGGCTATCCAGGACGAAGGTTTCAAGACCTTGCGCGAAGGCCAGGAAGTTAGCTTCGATATCATCGAAGGCCCCAAAGGTCCACAAGCAACCAATGTGACTAAGATATAAACTAAGCCTTGTTTAAAAAAGACCCCAAAGAGTCCATTCGGACTTTTTGGGGTCTTTTAGTTTGTAGGTCGATTTTCTGAAATCGAGGTTCCCTAAAAATGTATCCAATCTTTTCTCTCTTGCTTTTGCTCCTTTACCTCGAACAATTCCATTCCTAAAGTATCCGGGAGTCCTTCGGAGGGGTGAAGGTCACAATATTCTCTGGGCACGGTATTTTCGGTGAAAACATCTATTATGATGCGGGGACATCTATCGGTTGCCAAAAGCCCGCTTTCCAGACAAACAGTTTCGAAGATTATTCCTGGAGGAACCCCGAAGTCTTCAACCCCTAAAGTATCATGAGCCTTTATCATGAAATCCGACCAGACAGGTAAGGCAGTATGAGCCCCGGTAACGTTTTCCCCTATCACCGTTTTATCATCATAGCCTATCCATACCCCAGCAGTGATCTGGGGAGTAAAGCCGATAAACCAGTTATCGGTGCAGTTATCCGATGTGCCGGTCTTTCCTCCGGCTGGACGATAAAATCCTCTTGCTCGGGCACCCCATCCTGTGCCCTTATTGACTACGGATTCGAGCATGGTGGTCATTATGTAAGCGGTTTGTGCGCTTAAGACCTCCTCCTTCTTGGAGGTTTTGTTCTCCTCCAAGATGTTTCCATAGCGATCGGTGATCTTGAGGATATATTTGGGTTGAACCTTTATTCCTTGATTAGGAAAGACGGAGAAAGCTGAGACCATTTCTTGAAGGGTCACCTCTGAAGTGCCCAAAGCCAAAGAAGGATAAGGTGAAAGTGTGGATTTGATTCCCATTATGGAAGCGTAGAAGATGGTCTGTTGGGGAGAAACCTCTTGTATCAACTTAGCTGAGATGACATTTATGGACTTAGCCAAAGCCTCTCTAAGAGTTACCGGTCCTCTGAAGATCCGGTCGAAATTCTCCGGGCTCCACTCTTCTCCATCCTCTCCCATAAGGATGAGGGGAGTATCATACATGATATCGATTGGTCTGGCTCTGTTGTCGATAGCAGTTGTGTATATAAAGGGCTTAAACCCAGAGCCAGGCTGCCTTTTTGCCTGGACTGCACGATTAAACTGGCTTTGTTTAAAATCCTTCCCGCCTATCCATGCCAGCATATTGCCCGTCCTATTCTCCAAAGCCACAAAGGCTCCCTGAATCTCTTTATATACCCTTTTTTCAGTTGGCTCAGCATCACTGGAATCCATTACCACCATGGTGTAATTTGTATCCTGCAGGGTATGGCTGCTCTCCATATTTTTCTGAAGCATATCCAGTTGCGTCTTCAATGCTTCCTCGGCGGCCTTCTGAAGATCCAAATTCAAAGTAGTATAAACTGAAAGCCCTCCACGATAAAGAGCATCTTCGCCATACTTGTTCTCCAAATATTGTCTGATCATCTCACTGAAATATGGCGCTTCGCCGATGGGAACGGGAGAGGGATTGATTTCTAAAGGAAGCTCTTTTAAGCTGTCTGCTACCCCCGGGGCGATTTTTTTGAAATCCTTCATCGCATTTAATACT
>LJVD01000044.1 GCA_001304225.1 candidate division Zixibacteria bacterium SM1_73 | reverse complement strand
AAAGAGTCTGAATCTTTTCGCCTACTGGACTGTCACCATCTGTGGTCAGTCTTTCCATACTGTTCGGCTAAGACACAGATTTGTAACTCTTCGACTCGGACTGCACCCAAATCAAGCTGAATTCCCACGACCCCGGCAGCACAACGCGTGCAGGCTTTAACGTGCAAACCGGTTTAGGCTCTTCCCCTTTCGCTCGCCGCTACTGAGGGAATCGTTATCACTTTCTTTTCCTGAGGGTACTAAGATGTTTCAATTCCCCTCGTTTGCCTCCTCCCGGCTATGGATTCACCGGGGGATGTCCCGACATTACCCGGGACGGGTTTCCCCATTCGGAGACCCCCGGGTCTAAGCTTGTTTGCAGCTACCCGAGGTTTATCGCAGCTTACCGCGTCCTTCATCGCCTTCTTGTGCCAAGGCATCCACCATGTGCCCTTAGTAACTTGATCAAAATCCTTTTGGTCTCGAGTTTTAAGGCAAACCTTTTTGAAGATGCCCGCTTTTTAGCTCTCTATGAAGTTATCAAAGACCAAATTTAGCTTTGCCTGAGAGGCAAAACTAAATCTCAATATCTGCCAACAGTTTTAATCTAATCGTCTGGTGGAGATAACCGGGATCGAACCGGTAACCTCCGGCTTGCAAAGCCGGCGCTCTCCCAATTGAGCTATATCCCCGAAAGTCTCGTTTATCAGAATGACTTAATAACAAACAGTTCATAGTCTACGTTGTGACTTCCAGGAATTGCTGATCATCAACTATGAACTTTTTGTTTTAGCTTCTTACGCCTTTCTGGTGGGCCTAAGTGGGATCGAACCACCGACCTCCCGCTTATCAGGCGGACGCTCTAAACCAACTGAGCTATAGGCCCGCAGGGTCAGTTCATGATTCACGGTCAATGGCTCACAGATTCGCATGAATGCATACGGATAAGAACTTCACTCCAACCATGAACCACCAACTGTGAACCTATAGAGTTGGGCTAAAGCCTTTTTCTTTAAATAGCGTGCATAAGTCGAAAAAGAAAGCCAACCAAGAAGATGACTTACACACCTTTATGGCGACTCCTTAGAAAGGAGGTGATCCAGCCGCAGCTTCCGCTACGGCTACCTTGTTACGACTTAGCCCCAGTCACCGGTTTTACCTTAGGCGTCTTCCTCCCCGAGAGGTTAGAAAAACGACTTCGGGTACCCCCGGCTTCCATGGCTTGACGGGCGGTGTGTACAAGGCCCGGGAACGTATTCACCGCGACCTGCTGATCCGCGATTACTAGCGATTCCGCCTTCATGAAGTCGAGTTGCAGACTTCAATCTGAACTGAGGCCGGCTTTGGGGATTTGCTCTGCCTCGCGGTATTGCATCCTTCTGTACCGGCCATTGTAGTACGTGTGTAGCCCTGGACATAAGGGCCATGAGGACTTGACGTCATCCCCACCTTCCTCCAGCTTATAACTGGCAGTTTCCTTAGAGTGCTCCTCCCTTAAAGGAAAGGTGGCAACTAAGGACAGGGGTTGCGCTCGTTGCGGGACTTAACCCAACACCTCACGGCACGAGCTGACGACAGCCATGCAGCACCTGTGCACTGACCCATCGCTGGGGGACTCAATCTCTTGAGTTTTCCAGTGCATGTCAAACCCAGGTAAGGTTCTTCGCGTTGCGTCGAATTAAACCACATACTCCACCGCTTGTGCGGGTCCACCGCTTGTGCGGGCCCCCGTCAATTCCTTTGAGTTTCAACCTTGCGGTCGTACTCCCCAGGCGGGGCACTTAATGCGTTAGCTGCGGCACTGCCCCGGTCAAGGGACAACACCTAGTGCCCAACGTTTACCGCTAGGACTACCAGGGTATCTAATCCTGTTTGCTCCCCTAGCCTTCGTGTCTCAGCGTCAGTATCGGGCTAGAAAGCCGCCTTCGCCACCGGTGTTCCTCCTGATATCTACGCATTTCACCGCTACACCAGGAATTCCACTTTCCTCTCCCGTACTCAAGGCAGATAGTTTCAAACGCAGGTCCAAAGTTAAGCTTTGGATTTTCACGCCTGACTTATCTGCCCGCTTACGCCCAGTGATTCCGAACAACGCTTGCTCCCCCCGTATTACCGCGGCTGCTGGCACGGAGTTGGCCGGAGCTTCCTCTGAGGGTACCGTCAGTCCCAAAGATTATTTGTCTTTGGGAGTTTCTTCCCCTCTGACAGGGTTTTACATTCCGAAGAACTTCATCACCCACGCGGCGTTGCTGCGTCAGGCATTTGCCCATTGCGCAATATTCCCTACTGCTGCCTCCCGTAGGAGTCTGGGCCGTATCTCAGTCCCAGTGTGGCCGAACACCCTCTCAGGCCGGCTACCCATCGCAGCCTTGGTGAGCTTTTATCCCACCAACAAGCTAATGAGCCGCGGGCCCATCTCAAAGCGGTAGCTTATAAATAGAGGCAACCTTTGATTCTTTTCCGATGTCGGAAAAAGATTTTATCCGGTATTAGACCCCCTTTCGGAGGCTTATCCCCAACTTTGAGGCAGGTTACCCACGTGTTACGCACCCGTTCGCCACTTTACTAATTCCGCCGAAGCAGAACTTTCTCGTACGACTTGCATGTATGAAGCACGCCGCCAGCGTTCGTTCTGAGCCAGGATCAAACTCTCCGAAAAAAAATATTTATCTTCGTTGTTCGATTTGGTCGCAAGGATTTTTATCCTCTTGGAATTGATCCTTCCTCTTCGCTTACGCACGCTATTTAGTTTTCAGAGAACCATTCCTTCTTTTTAACCAAGAAGGAAAGAAACACAAAAAAATCTGCCGACAAATACCCTCATTCGGCAGATTTACAATTTACTCTGGTTTTAGGTACTTGTCAAGTAAATTTTTTAAAAATTTTTAAACTCAAAACAAACTCACTTGCCGATGATTGCTACTCAAAACTCCCCAAATCTATTATCGGCAAACCTATTATAATATCTTAACCCTTTTTTGTCAAGTCCTTTTTTAAAATTTTTTCCTCTTTACCAAAAGTTATTTTACTCTATTTCAGTCATGTTTGTTTGAAAATTTTCAATCCATCTTCAAATTCTAACCCCAAGATTTTCTTTGACTTTTAAAACGCCTCTCAACTAATTATACGATTGAATTGGTAAAAAGTTGAACATGGTTGCTTTTTGGGCATAATGACCGGACCTGGCAGACGTCCATAAGGGCATAAGACAGAAGATGATACCACGGTCAGCAGAATGAAAAAAAGAAAGATAAAACATTGGAGTGTCTGCCTTCAGGCAGACCACTGGAACAGGATAAAACATAGGCAGAATCGGGTTCAATTCACAGCTGATGAAGCAGATTAAGCGGATTGTTAGAACGGATTATTGGGAGAATGTTCGTATGAATGTTTAGCATTTCGATCAGCTTAATCCCAATAATCAGCTGTGAGGGAAAACCCCAAAAGAGGAGGGAATTTAAAATGTCCAAAAAAATTCTGTTTTGTGTTCTCTTCATCCTCATTTTCCTTATCCCCTCGAAACAAGACCCAAACGCCAAAACCTGGCTGCCTGGTTCTAAGATTCCAGCTGACAGCATAGCCCGAGCCCTCATAAGAGGAGAGTGCGTAAATATTGATAGTTGTTTAATATATAACCCTCTCATTATGGGTGGTACAATGGAAAAAATAGATACTATCAAGGGTGAAGTAAATATCAGGAATTCCGTTTTCTTGCAGGAAGTCTTAATCGCTTGGTCCCATTTCTTGAAACAAGTAAGACTTGTGGATAATTCTTTTAGAAGCGTGTTTTTGTGCAACGGAAATATCTTTAATGACTGGGTCATCATTGCGCGGGACAGTTTTTCCGACATGGCCGCGATTTCGCAAAATACATTCGGTGGCATTGCCAGCTTTGAAGAAAGTATATTCGACAGCTTGGTACTTTTTGCCCAGAATCTTTTCCGGAAAGAGTGGAATTTTCGCGAAACTAGGTTTAAGCAAAAGGTAGATTTTACTTTATCGGAATTTGAGACGATAAGGATTACATGGAAACAACTTGACGGACATCTTATTTTTTATCCCCCTCTTTTTTCTAAACTGCTCCAATGCCTCGAACAACAAAGACAACTCGATGATGCCGACGAGATTTATCTGTTTTTAAAAGACCATGAAAGGATAGAAAAGCCTAAAGTTCAAAGATATCTCGAATACTGGTTCATTCAGCAAACTTGCGGATATGGGGTGAAGCCATCAAGAACTCTTATTGTTTGTGCCTTAGTAATTATCCTCTTTTCAGTTTTCTACACTAAATCCAACGCAATCAGAGAAATCCAAAAAGAATTTGGGCATCGAAGAAGACGGAGAGGATATCGAATAGTTCGCAAACGTTTCAGACGGAGAGTTTCTGATGCTCTTTATTTTAGCGTCCAAACTTTCATTATTGGAGTTGTTCCGGCCTGGCAGCCCACGGATGAATTTCTCATCAATACAAAAAGAATTCGGCTTTTCAAATTCAGAACCCTTGCTATGATCGAGGGAGCTTTGGGCTGGATTCTTTTGGTATTATTCGTGGTGACCTTGACCAGAAAATTTATCAGATGATTTTTTTTTGTCTTGGGTTGGATATAAGGGACAATGTTCATAATAAGCATGGAGAGAACAATTGGAAGATAATCTGTAGCCGTTCGATTTATCGAACAATCTAACAAGCGCATGAATGTGACCGTCGCAATTGACTTTTTGAAAGATTCTTTTCCCCCATTCTGACAAAAAAACCTGTAAGCTGCGTCATATCTTTACCTTTCTTAAGTTTTCTGCAGCCTTCTCTGGGGTGGTTGAGTCTATATAAAAGCCGGTTCCCCATTCAAAGCCATCTATACGGGTGTAGCAGGGCATTATCTCGATATGCCAGTGATAATCCTCATCTAAGGTCTTCCAGGCTCCTCCCCTGCGGTGGGTGCGGTTGGGTCCGGTGTGAAGGATGTAATTGTATGGAGGATCATCCAATAAGATTTTCAATCTGAGCAATACCTCCTTGAGCAAACCTGCTAAACTTCCAGCCAGCTCCTCATCTATCTGCTCAAAATCGACCGAGTGTTTTTTGGGTAAGATCCAGACCTCATGCGTGAAGCGAGAGGCAAAGGGACAGAGGGCAATAAAATGGGGATTGGTGGCGACGATCCTTTTTTTGGTGGAAAGCTCCTGCCTGATTATGTCGCAATAGACGCATCTTTCCTTATAATCGAAGTATTCCTTAGCCCCTTTCAATTCTTCCTTCAAGCTCTTGGGGGTGATGGAAAGGGCGATGAGTTGAGAATGAGTATGTTTGATACGCAAAGAGCCCACCCTTTCTCCGTGGTTTTTGAAGATTGCCACCGACCTGAACCTTTTATCCTTCTTTAAATCCAAAATCCTTTGTTTATATGCCTCCAGAACTTTCTGTATTTGCGATATTTCTAAATCAGCTAAATTGGGGACATGCTCAGGAGTCTCTATAATTATCTCATGTGCGCCCACTGCATTCATCAGGTCATACATCAGCTCTGCCCTTCGCTCCAGCTCTAATTCGACTCTCAAAGCCGGGGAAATATTAGGCACCACTCTCACCTGCCAACCAGGTTTATCTTTTTCAGATCCTTCATTTCTCAATGCAAAGACCTCAGAAGGCGTATAGGTCTCATTCCCTTCACAAAAAGGACAAATCTCTTTTTTGGTTAATTCTTCCATCTCAATTAAGCTGGGATATTTGTCCCTGGTTCTATCCGTATTTATGACCCATCTTCCGGTGATGGGATCTCTTCTTAAGAAGGACATGTTAGTATCTCCTGCATTAAAGTTCAAGGGTTTGAAAGTTTAGAAGAAAATCTCCCTGATGCCTTTTCGGCTTTTTTCAATTTTTATCTCCGGAAGTGCCTTGATGTTTATGCGAAAATAATATCCCTCCCGGTATCCGCTAACAATCCAGGTGAATCTTCCCTCCCAACAATGCATATCCCGATAAAGCTCGAAGGTCTGTTCGGTGATTTTCTTCTCTGCAAAATCGTAGCGATTAAGATAATCCAAAAGCCAGTGTCTGGTTAAAGTAAGCCGAAGGGATAGGGTGGCCCAATGATTTTCCCTGCCTCCCCGGGTTTTGCTGAAGCGATGTGAAATATTTACACTCCAGGTCTGGGTCAATCTTTCTGAGAGAGCTTGCAAATCTTCTTCAGAAGGGATAAATCCTTCAGACTCCTTGCCTATCTTGGACCTTGTCTCCTGCCAGCTCCCATGAAGGCCTAACCGAGTATCAAAGCTGAAGTAAGTCCAGCGGGGAGACAACAGTTTTAATTCGCCTGTTTTTGGGTCATAAAAATCATGAGTGGCAGAAAAGGAGAAATCGACATTCCTGATAGCAGAGGATCGCAACGCGGTGGAAAGATTTGCCAATTTGTGTTCTTTGGCCAAAAAATTATAACCGGAGCTGAAGTTCAAGGTGAAAAGATCAAGTTTCTTCTCCACCTCTTTGCCGTCAGATAGGGATTTGGTCTTTAACTGGACCAAATTGCTTAAGCTGAAACTCATAGCCTTTTGCCTTGCACCCCCGCCGCCTCTACCGGTATAACTTCTGTATTCTTCCTTGCGATCAAACCTGGGGCGCCATGAAAAACTTAAATTAGGAGTCATCACATGCCTTAATCCCACCAGTTTCCCGATGTTGGGATGAATGGTTCCATAAAGTGTGGTGCTGGCAGAAAGGCGGGTTGAATAGGTTCCCCGTCGGGCAGAGCTATTGCCCGAAATGGGAAAATCATCACTCATATTTGTTCTTAAAATGTAATACCAGGTTTCCTGATAGTTGAACTGAGGATTCAACACCAACCAGCCGAAAAGTTTTTGGGGAACACTGAGATTAAGAAAATTGTCCGAAACCATATACTTTTTCCGATCAAAGTAGTCTGTTCTTTCCTTCTTATAGTAATAGTTAACGAAATTGGAAGAGAGAGAATAGTAGATCGAATGATACCACCTTTTGGAGCTTTCGCCTTTTTCCTTCTCCTTGTAAGGAAAGAGTGGCAAGGTCGATCTCGATAACCTAAATGTTGGCAAAAGGACGGAACGATCATCTGTATCCAGATTAACGGTCTGATCTAAAGCTAAGGTCAGACTGGTATTTGCCCATCTTTTGTTCAAATTCATCTGCGAACGCAAGGACCTATTCCTTCTTTCGTAAGGATCCAGGTTCAGATCCCGCCAAAAGTCCTTGTCGCTCAAAAAACTTCCATAAGCGGAAAGATTAACTGAAGGAGTTATGGTCTGCCTGTGGTCTGCTACCAAATCCCATCTGTTGCGTTTCCATTTTGTATACGCGTATGGATTCCAACCTGATTCCCTGTGATATGATCCTGAAATGCTTCCACTCAAAAGATAGCGAACCGCATACCTGACCCGGGATTTGACCAGCCACCCAGAACCTTCATAGTAGTCGAAGGCAGCCTTCAGATCCCAATAATCTGAGGCGGCCCAGTAATAACCTAAATTGCGAACAAATCTTTCTCCCGCTTCCAAATTCCCAATATCGAAGGTCAAGAATCCCGAATGTCGACCCGGTTTTATTGGAAACACATAAAATGGAATTGCCGCTACCGGAATGTCTGCGATATATAGCACCACAGGTTTAGCGATGACCTTATCTTTAGCAATGATTTTCATATTCCTTGAGTAGAAATGAAAATGAGGTTCCCCTTTATCACAGGTGGTATAACTTCCCTTATCTGCCAGGAGTACCTCATCGGTTATCTTTCTTAGCTTCTCGCCATGGTAGGTTCCTCCTTCAACCTGGGTTACCCCCGCCTCAACCTTTCCCCTTTTGGAGTTCAAATCATAACTCATCCTCTTCCCTTTTATCTCATCCTTGCCATCTTTGAGCACCGGATAATCGATTAATCGCTGTTGCTGGGAGCTTTCAGATTCTAAAGTACTTTTTTCAACGCCCTCCGCCACCAAAATCTCTTTTTCAGTGTGATAGTGAATCTTACCAGCAGTCAAAAGAATCTGACCATATTCGAGACTGCTTTTTCCGTCCAGAGTGATCAGACTCTTTTCAATCGAATAGTCTATTCTCTCAGCGGAATATTTTATAGAGTCTTCCACACTTCCATCTGAAGACAAACTATCTTGGGTCTCTTCTTTAGGGAAAGAATAAGTTCCTAAAGCTCCGCCTTTGATCAAGACCCTTCTTATCCGATCATCGGACAAGAACAAATCAATGGTATCCCCCGAAGCCTCGTTTTTGTCTCCTGATATACTTTCCCTGGAACCGGAAGGGCCTCTCTGGGTTGGATAGTATATGCTGGTGGCGTTACCTGAAGCTTCCACTTTCTTCAGTCTTTCGTCCTCCAGCCAAAAGACCATCTTCTTACTGGAAAGAAAACTTTCTTTTCCTCCAGCATCGGTGAGAGAATCATATGAGGTGAGCTGACTCAGTGAATCCATCAGTTCAAGGTGAGAAGCTTTAGCATCACCAAATACTTCGATCCTTTCCACCTTTTCATCCTGAAGATAAATCTCCATCCCATCACCAGACAGACGATCTCTCTCTTTTTCAGCTTCCGGTCTTCCTTCCAAGATTATCTTGTTTTCTGTGCTTAACAAACTCGCCGAATCACATTTGGCTTTCATCGTGCCTTTGGTGATTTGTACATCCTCCTTAGCTACTCCTCGTTTTTCATCCACATAGTATTCCATAATCTTGCTGGCTACGGTAACCGTGGTATCTCCTCTATCAGGTTTCAAAATTAAAGCAGGGGATTGGGAGAACAAGACAAACTTGGTGGTGCGATCGTATTCTCCATGTCCCCCGCTTATCATCGCATCCTCTTTTTTGCTTAAAAGCCGCACATTTCCGTCTGCTACCACCTTCCTTGTATTTTTAGAGTAGGTCACTCTATCTGCCAAGAGAATTTGATCCGGGTCTTCGATCTTGACATGGTCTATGAAGACTACCTGTCCTGCAGTGCGATACCAGACCGCCCTTTCGCTTTCCAGATTAACCTCGCCATGCTTGAATTTAACGTTGCCGATCAGATTGAGCATAACATTATCCTTCTCCATTCTCAACTCGGAGAAATCGGCATTCAAAAGCTCAATGGATTCGCTGCGATCACCACCAGTGGATTCGCTGCGCTCACCACCAGTGGATTCGCTGCGATCACCACCAGTGGATTCGCTGCGCTCACCACCAGTGGATTCGCTGCGATCACCACCAGTGGATTCGCTGCGATCACTACCAGTGAATTCACTTCGCTCACCACGAGTAGATTCACCACATTCACTACGGCTCGGCTCTTTTTCAGGCCGCTCAGCAGATGGAACTGGGGAAGACAGAAAGAAAAGACCAATAGTTATTATGAGAAAAAAGAAAAAACTTCTGTTCATTTTTCTACATATCATACAACTTCTATCAGAAATCGCTTAATTGAAATCATCCTTTCTTTTATACGAAAAATGACCTCCTTTATACTCCTTTCGGCTTAATGCTTGTTTTCTATATTATACTTAAAATATTCAAAATAAGATACAATATCAAGATTTTAGATATAAAAAAACCGCCTTTTGGGGCGGTTTGTATAATGCTTCTTATGATACCCTATAGACTGTTACGAAGCCCAGTGAAGTCAGCATTCTCATCAGCCCAAACCTAATGTCGATTATCTGAGAGGACTACTTCTCCTTTAACGCTTTACCTATTCTCTTGTTCACTTTACCCCAGGAAGGTGTGATAAGAAAACTTTCTTCCATATTTCCAATCATCCGAGCAAACTTATTCATCGGAACGGAAAAGGTGAGGACATTCTCAGACACACACGGACGCGCTGAGACATCAAACATGCCCAGAACGCATCTGGGACGGTCGGACTCTTTTTCCAAGTAGGGATACTGAACGATCGAACCGCAGCCGGCGGCAAAGGGAGTAAATACTCCGTCTGGATCGACCTCGTCAAAGTTTGCCAGAGTGAAAATACCGGAGAGAACGTCAGGCTGAGCGAAGAAGACAATCACCTCAGGATTATCTGGCTCCTCAAGCTTATCCCACCTCTTGAAAACTATAAACTTCCCCGGCGCTCTGAACTCTGGTAATTTCCTCATCACCTCTCTAACCAGTTCCGGCGATTTTTTGTAACGCTCACCCTCAAGCTTTCCAGGAATCCCACAGGAGAGAAAATACTCGAAGTCAGGCATTATTTCTTGCGTAAACCCCAGATACCTTTTTCCACCACCGCAGCCCACTGAATCAGCATCAAAACAAAGAGATTCTCCTTTTCGCACCCCTGATAAATCGCAAATGACACATCTGTGCCCCGATGAAGGCTCCATTACCTTTGCGCATCCCACCTTATGGGTATAGTAAAAAGCGATGGGGAGCTCTGCTCCGTTGAAATACTTTTTCCAAAGGGCAATGAATTCTTCTTTCATCTTCATATCCATAAGCTGTCTCCTCACCTGACGATTAATCCTTTTTCCGCATCTGCTAATATCCTTATATACTAATCGAGCAGTTAGACTCCACGCACAAAAAAAGCAGTTAACTTTTCACTGAAGGAGGCCTAGTGACTAAGGATTTATCTAAGCAACACCATCTTTCTAACTTCGGAAGACGATCCTGCAGTAAGTTTATAAAAGTATATCCCGCTTGAAACCGCTTTGCCATCCTCGTCTCGGCCATCCCAGAGGATGGTATAATTGCCACCCGCTTTATCCTCATTCACCAAAGTTCTCAGCAACTGTCCACGAATATTATAAATCTTTAAGGTGATACGGACAGGGGACTGACCCCTGTTAACAGTGAACTGTATGCTGGTATTAGGGTTGAAGGGATTGGGATAATTCTGGAAAAGTTCTATGGATTTAGGAATGCTGGCATACTCTTCTTCAAAATCAGGGACATCCGTATGTCCTTGTAGCCAATCCAAAACCCTCTGCATGACAAAATGTGGCTTGGAAAGATATTGTCCAAAAAGCAGACCCCCACTGGTGTCCATTCCTTCAAAACCAAATCCAAAGAAGACCAACCTGTAATTCTCTCCTTGATACCTGATCCCAGCCACAGAGTCAACGGGTTCCCACGGCGGCGAGTGCTTGGCGTATTTAAAAATCGGGATTGCTGAGCCATCCGGAATAAGGACGTCTTTGGAGGTCTGATTATCGGGGCTTGCAGAACCCCGGAGATGGATATGCAACTCGTCTCCTACTGGATCGTTAGATTCTCCAAGAACCAGATATTTGGTACAACCATCATCCGCAAGGCTACAGTGAAGATAATCTGTTAAGAATTCCTGAAACACAGGATTAGCTGAACCGGAAAGGACTTCTGCCGCATCCTGACTGGTCAAAAACAAATTGCCCCCATTATCCAAAAAGTTTTTTAAGCTCTCCACCTGAGCTTGGGTGAAAAGGTCGGTTCGGTGATCTCCGGTATACCAGATCAGGTAGTTGTATATGCTGAACGAGAAATCCAGATCTGCCTTACTGTAGGCCTCCCAGATGTCATAAATCTGCTTCAGAGAGTCTAAAGCGGCGGTATAGTAGCTCTGATAGTCGCCCGCATCATCTGCAATAAGAATCTCTGCACTTCCTACCCGAGCCTCAACGTCGAAATCATAGCTATAAGAACCACTATTTCCTTCCACACGCAAGGTGAAGACAGTCGGTCTTCCCGGAAACAGCGAATCCACGTCAAACACTATGGGATCAGAATTGTTATCCGCAGATCCGCCGGTCCCAATGTCGCCCAAGCTGGAGGTAGGATGGGTGAAAATTATTCCAGAGGTGTCCGCAGAAGCGGTTACAGTAGCACCATTTAAAGGAAGCCAGATATTGGAGATGGTGCAGTAAAGCCTGACCGTCTCCCCAGCTTCGGGTCTTCCATCTCCATCCCCTCCAAGCGAATCATCCAAGGCAAAGTCGTCTAAAAAAAGGCAAGGCCGGGACCAGGTGACGTCTAAATTAGCGGACATGGCAGAATCGGAATCCGAGATATCCCATACCGCCACCTGAGTGGAGTTATCATAATAATCGTGACTGCTGGGCCAAGTAGTATCGTCAAAGGCTCTCTTGTCGGAAGATCCTGGAAAAGGATCCCTTGCATCTCCCTCATTTGGGGGACCATCACATCCTTCCAACTGGAACAATCCATCTGCCTGCTCTAAAGCTACCTTGTAGTGTCGAGAAGGCAGGGAATCAGGGCACCATTCCTGGTCGTTTCCTGTTTTGATCGAATCCACATGGTAAATTAATAAGCCTCTACCTGGCAAAGAGGAATCAAAACCGGTTTTCTGCCTATTCTCCACTAAGAAATATTGTGAACCGCTCCCGCCATCAGTCCAGAGCCGATAAGATAAAGGAGAGGTCTCAGCCTGGAGAATCTCCACATTTGTTTGATTTGACTGCACCTGGATGACGTCTCCCCATCCCAAATAATACTTACAATAGGCGCTGTGGTGTGCAGGAGTTCTTCCATCGTTATTATAACAGCCGATTGCCATTACGGTCCATTTACCCAATCCTTCTGAAGAATAGTCCCTATCATATTCCTCCCAGTTGATCCCCAAAAAGTGTCCCCACTCGTGGCAGAAAACCCCAATAGTGATCAAACCCAGGTCTATATCCTTCTCCGGCTGCATGGTGTAGCTATATATCTTTATCCCATCCAAAGTCATCATGGTGTCCAACGACCAGCGGTGGGACCATATGTCCCAATCGTCACCGGTCTGCTCAGCCCCGGGACCAGCATGAACCACCATCAAACCGTCGATCCATCCATCGCCATCGTAATCATAGTCGGAGTACTCCACAGAATCATCAGCGGCAAGCAATGCATCTTCGACTAATCTCTGAGCATTGTGGGGGTAAGGGCCGTATATCCCGTTCAGTCCCCAAGTGTAATAGTCATAACCCTCAGGTGCCCTAACCCACCCATACACTCCGCCGTTAGCATCGTGCTGCCCATAAGAGACCTCCAAATAATAGTCCCTGAAGCTGCCGGTAGGAATGGTAAAATCTCTGCTGAAAAGAAGCGTGTCGAATGCGCCGGTAGTATAAGTACTCGGATTGTTGCTGAAATCGACACAGAGAACCAAAGGTCTCAAAGTATCGACATCACCGAAATTCTTTTTGGCAGACCGAATGGGTGTATCGGGAGTGATCTCATACATCCCCCGCTCTGCGGCTGACCTCCATCGCTTTACCCATTCCTCCAACCTCCCTTCCTTTCTTAATTTTTCTAGCACCTCAGGCGTCAGGGATACTGAGTACAAATCAGAGATTAAGCTCAAAGACAAAAAGAAAATTAAAAGAAGCGTTTTGGCTATATTGTATTTCATATTTCACTCCATCTTTTCTTATGATAACTCTATACCCAGATCATGGGTAGCATCCGATAAACCATCTATTATATACGAGCGATCAAATCCAGTGGCAAGTCTTTTCGGAAAGAATATGGATTTTCGATAGATCCAAATAAGGAATGTTTAGAACTGTGTTTTGAGGTGGGTAGAACTCTATTTCAAGAGGATCATCTTTCGAGTGATTGTCCCTTGTCTGGTTTTCAGCCTATATAAATAAATGCCGGAGGCAACCTCAGCTCCACTTTCATCTTTTCCATCCCACATAAGCTCATACCTCCCTGCAGGCAGCTCGCCTTCAAAAAGCGTCTTTACCACTTGCCCCCTGATATTATAGATTTTCAGAGAAGTATGGATAGTTGAGACCTCCTGTTTCCGTGGACTAAAATATTTACCATTCTCTGTCGTGGGGTGGGGAACTCTCAACTCTTTGCTCTCAACTCTAAACTCAAAGGGGATCGCGGTGGTGGGATTGAAAGGATTAGGATAATTTTGGCCCAGGCAAAAATCTTCAGGAAGCTGTTTCTTACCATTTTGGTCTTCTATGTTTGTAGCAATGCTCTGGTATTTTTCCTTTGCTGAAGTCACGTTAGCTTTCAATTGAGCTAAGCCCTCTCCACCCACAATGGCAAAAGCAACCACTATGCTCTCCTGAGGAGCCAAACTGAAAGGACCAAAGGAGGTCAGCTGCGACCAGTCTTTCGCCTCCCAATCCGAATTTGGGGCTATCTCTCCACTTAAGAAAAGATATTTCTCTTCCTCTGTGAATCCATCATATAACCATAACGCATTGTCTATCGGCCTCATAAAATCAAAGGAATAATTTGCGAGTTCGCCTCGAGAGTTCACTCCAAGGGGAACAACACTCAGGTATAGGTCAGCATCAGAATCATACTGGTAATACAAAGATAACACAGAATCAAATCCGATCCTGTCATCATCAGGTGAACTCAAGGGAATATCCCAATCGAAAAATAGCCCCGCATAAAAATCCTCCGCAGCCTCCTGAGTAACATTATTAATAACATACTCCAAAATGAGATAATCATTGTTTTCCGGGTCTGCGTAAGAAAAGCTGTTCTGGATGATCTTCAATCCCAAAGGATCTTCTGACTTTTGGTCTGAGAATATGCAAAATCCATCTTGATCAGAGATCGTTCCTGGAGTGTTCACAATTAACTCCCCTCCAGTAAATGCTTCAAAATCCTGTTCAGGCGTTTTGCCATCATCGCTTCTGGCTCCATCAGAAACCTGATTTGGACTCTTGCCAATGAGAAAGGAAGCCTCATATAAAAGGTCTTTTCCATCCTTAGGGTAAATAAGTCCTTTCCCCCCTAAAGGATTAAAGGAGTGATCTCCCAAACCATATTGCCCGAAATTGGAGATGGTGAACACGAAATTTCCTATGTCGTGATTTCCCAAAGAGTAAGGAGGAAGGGATCCCACCGTTATGGAGAATTCAAGCTCACAAGAATATTCTGGATCATCCCCAACTACATTTAACACAAAATTAACCTTTCTTCCCTGAGGCATATTTTCGTCGAAATCCACCTCAAATGGACAGCCTACATTGGAGACTTCTTCACCTTTGCTTATCTCTCCAAACCAGACACTGTCTAAAGTGATTTGAGTTAAAGAGTCAGGGCTCGAAAGAATGGTGAAAACGTTTTGCACATCTCTTCCGGTATTCTTTAAGTTAACGATTATGCTTGCATGATCTCCGGGTTGGAGAAGATTACCACCTTCGATAAGGAAATCCATCAAATAGAGATTAGGAGAATTGGGCTTGGGCAAAAGTTCTAAAGCTCTCTTTACGTTTATCAGACCCATGCCATAACTGTTGTCTTCGCCAGGCGGACCTAAATCTGATGCCGATTCCAAAAGTGCCCATTTGATTTCATCAACAGTGGCATCAGGATTATATTGTCTCAAGATCGCTACCGCTCCCGCCACAAATGGGGCAGCCATGGAGGTCCCGCTCATCAGACGATATTTATTATCAGGATAACAGGATAAAACCTTAACCCCGGGAGCACAGATCTCCGGCTTTTTAGTTTGGTTATCACATCCAGATGGACCCCGGGAGCTAAAGGAAGCAACAGGGAAACCTGCACTATTGGCATCGATGGCCCCCACGGAAAAACAGTTCAAAGGCGAGGTAATCCGATCAGCCGGTGTTCTCAAACTGGCAGGATCAGGACCTTCGTTTCCTGCGGCAAAGATAACCACAACTCCAGCATTTTCCACATTGTCTATGGCTGTCCAGAAGGTCTGATCGCAGGGCGGTTTGTATCCGGGAGGAATTCCCCACGAATTGCTGATAACGTCTGGAACGTCATCAATGGTTTCCGGATTTCCATCCGGGTCGATTGCCCACTCGAAGGCGGTAAGTATATCGCTTATGGTTTGTGAAATACCAACTCCCTGATCAATCACCGCAGCAGAGATCCACTGCGCCCCAAAGGCCACACCAATCGTATCCTCCTCGGAGATTCCCGCCATGATCCCCATAGTATGAGTTCCATGTCCTTTCTTGTCCTTGGGGAAATCAGACCCATAAGGATCAAACCAAGAAGCGGAAACCTGCCCTTCATTATTTCCCCGCCAATTGGAGAACAAAGCTGGGTGATCCCCATCCACTCCGGTGTCAAAGTTGCAGACCAATCTTCCCTCTCCGTTATATCCCATGTTCCAAACCTCCCTTACCCCAATGGCGGAGAAGCATCGCTCTTTTTCCGCTTGATTATTGGAGGATTTTTCAACAGACACCGGATCAACTAAGCTGATGGGATAATCCTCATATATCGTTTCTACATCACCCCGAGAGGCGAGTTTTTGTATTTCAGCTTTAGTCGCAACGAGGAAAATGGAATTTGTAATCCAGAAAGTTTTAAACTCTCTCACACTTTCCTGTTTAACCTTCTCGCGAAGATAATTTGTGATCTCAGCTTGTGAAGAAGATGCTCCGCTTTTAAGTATATTCAAAATCTCCTCATGTCTTTCCTTACGAGTGGCAGATCGAAGAGTGAGTTTACAGCTTAGTTGTGCTGTGTTGACCTGGCTTTTCATCACCAGAAGGCATGATTGAAACTCGTCTACGCTTGATATGCTTAATTTCAGTTCTAAGTCCGGGCTGATGTTTCCACCAAATGAGAAGGAGGATTCAAAAAGGAAGAGCGCCAATAAAGACACAAAAGGGATTGTTAATTTTTTTCTCACCGTTTTGCTCTCTAAATTCTGATTCCGTAAGACCAAGCAACTTTTCGTATATGCTTGAGAGCAAGGCAGATGCCATTGAAAGGAGAACCAGAGAAGAGGGGCTATTTGGGGAGTTTTGGGGAAGACTGGAGAGTTGAGGAAATTCTAAGGTATTCGCATACAATGAATTATCAAATCAGAGCATCAGCAAAATGATTGTATAATTTTTGCCCACCAACGGGCTTGACAAAAATTTGCTTCCCTCCTAAGGACATCGATTTCGCATTATATGCAACTCCTTTCATGTAACGCTGTTCGTTGAGTGAAAAAAGAAGCCCCGCTTTTTGGCGGGGCTTGCTGCTGATATAACTGATGGGCTTTGATTATTTGTTCTTATTCCGCACAGCCTTGCTCCGGCGCAGGTCCTCCTTTGAACAGATAATTTATCAAATAGACCACATCTGCGGAGTTAATTACACAATCATCATTTGAGTCTCCAGCCGCCATTGGCTCAGGAGCGGGTCCTCCCTTGAAAAGATAGTTTATCAGATAGACCACATCTGCTGAATTCACCACACCATCACCATTGGCATCGCCGAAGATGTAGTCAATTATGGAGAAGTAGGCATCACTGGTATCACAGGGAACCCCGTTGCCCACGTCGGATATTCTGATCAGACAGTTCTCTGAGGGAGTATCAGGCACAAGCCAGGAATAACCACCATCACAACTGGTGGTTTCTGCTATGGTTGACCACTCATCTCCGCCATTGGCTGAATATTCAATCTTTACGCTATCTTCGAAGGAGAGGTAATCCCACTGGATATCATAAGTCTGACCAACAAACAGGGCCTCACCCCCGTTAGGAGATAGCACATTGATGGTTGGCAAGGGACCTCTCAGCCACTCTATGACTCTCTGCATGATAAAATGTGTCTTGGAGACGTATTTTCCAAAAATCAACCCTCCGCTACTATCTATCCCACCAAACCCAAATCCAAAGAGGACCATTTTATAATAGTCGTCTTGATA
>LJVD01000043.1 GCA_001304225.1 candidate division Zixibacteria bacterium SM1_73 | reverse complement strand
TTCCCTTGCCCTTGATAATTAAATTAAGTTTTATATTGTCCGGATTTTCGCCTTTCTTGAAGAAAAAAGGTGTCTCCCCGCTGGTCCAATCGGTAGTGCCAGTTAAGGGGGTCTGAAGCCCCCGTGAAAAGAACTCTCCTCTGCCCGCAAAATGACACCACATCTCCAGATACACCTGACCTTCCACATCCTCCGTCCGGACTTTAGCCTGATAAATCAAACGTGCGTCTTCGATGTCGATGTCCCCCGTCTCAAAAAGCCGCACTAATCTTGGCTGGGTGGCGATGATTCGCAAAGACCCATTGCCATCACTTGAGATTTGCCTATCCATCTGAACGTCAGACCGGGTGATTATCCCCTCAAGATTGTCAATGGGGAAACGTCGAATCTCTGCGACCTGTTTTGACGTCTGTGAGCAACCAACCGTCCAAAGAATAAACATCATCAAAATGAACGTTTTCCTATTCATCTCTTTTCCTCCCTTCTGGTATGAACCCCTCTGGGTTCATTCCTTACCTCCCTTAATGTCCTTTTTACAAAAGTGAAAAAAGCCTGGATTCGATCTCCCAAGCCGCGATCATATCCGGATGTTTTACAGTGATGCGGGCGACCAGCTTTCCCCTCTCCTTTCGACCAATAATTTCCACATTGGTTTCAAAATGTTTGGCCGCTCCCTCTAACATACCCAAAAAGAAATCGTTTAGATTTCTGTTTGAGGTGTATTTTATCACAAGCAGACGCTTACCCGTCTGGGCAAATTGGTCACCGGTAACTTTTTTGAATTCAAATCTTGGCGGAGTTCCCAAGCCATCCTTGCTTATATCATAGTGAATTTTGTTAATCGTAGTGAGCATCTCATCTAAGCTTGTAATGTTTTTTACATAGTCGCTGAAAATCTCAGCAAAATAGAGAAAGGTCTCCTTCCCCAGCTCTCTCCATAAAGTTGTGATCTCCTTCCCGGTTTGGCTGCTCAAGATTTCCACGAGTTTCTCAAAATCCTTATCCGGAAACCAGGTCAATTCGGCAAAGACATTGGTTCTCAAAGATGCTTTTTGGCATAGGTCAGAAAACGAGACCTGTGGATAGTTCCTCTCCACAAAACGAGCCAAGCTGTTAAACATTGCTCCGTTCATTCTGCCCTCCCTTTTTGGTGAAAGATGGTTAAAGACTCAAATAAATCAAATCACTCCGAAGCTCACGAGGTTCGTGGATTTTAGCTTTGTTCATTGCTCTTTATCGTCAAGCCAGCAAGCTTCTTGAATGAGATAAGAAAAGATTCTTTACATTTATACAATTTGTGTTTATATTGTCATCTGCCAGACTCATTAGATTTTTTGTTTCCACAATTCCCATAATCTTCTTTGAATGAAAGAAGAAAAAATTAGGGACGAAACGGAAATGGCAAAAACGTAAAAACGATTCGAGGCGAAGAAATAAATAATGGAACTATTTGAAACTATTCTCAACCGAAGAAGCATACGTAATTTTACTGGTAAACCTATCCCTAAGGAAGATCTGGAAAGGATGGTGGATGCCGGAAGGCTTGCCCCATCTGCCACCAATAGGCAGATGTGGAATTTTATTGTGATAACCAGAAGAGAAATCTTAGATGATGTCCTCCACCATTTTCATGCCAGCAGAAAATACGAAACCTTCGAGGACGGTAAATGTGACGGTGCCTCTGCCATAATTGCAGTTGTGATGGACGAAGTTAATGAATACTGGCGGGAAGATGGATCTGCTGCTGCTGAGAATATCTTATTGGCAGCCAAAGCCTTAGGGTATGGCAGCTGTTGGATCGAAGGACAGGTTCGACCTCATGAAGAACATTTTAGAGAATTGTTGAGCATACCTAAGGGAAAACGAATCCTCTTGATGATCGCATTAGGCCATCCTGTCAAATGGCCACCTTCTCCTGCCAAAAAGGCGCTTTCGGAGATTTTGCACTGGGAAAGATACAGGGAACCGTAACATAAATCCGTTGGTCAAGGATGCCCCTCAGGATGAACCCCCACCCTTGACCTTTTGAAGATCGGATTGGGGAAAGGGTACCTGGATCCAGTAGAGCAAACCAATCATAAACAAAGGAACACTCGTAATGGAAATCAAACCGAGCCCGAAATTGAAGAGTCTTTACACACTCACTAATCTTCTCCTCTTTCTGATTTACTGTCCCCTGCCAGTGGTCGTTCTTCAGATTATCAAGCAGAGACCGCGGCATCTTTACGATCTCTGGTCTGTTGTCATAGCAATCTTGGGTATAGTGACCGTGATCCTAATTCAGTTGTATCTGCTTGCGTATATTAAAACACTAAGATACCGATTGTCAGAGGATGATCTTAGATTGGAGAGTGGCGTCTTCTGGAAGAAAAGAAAGGTGATCCCTCTGCACAAGATAACCAATGTAAATACACTTCAAGGACCCTTAGAGCGGCGTTTCGCATTGGGACACCTAAACGTCCAAACTGCCGGTCACGGCGCCAGCACCTCACCTGAAGGAAGATTGGTCGGCTTAGAGGAATTCGAAAGAATTAGAGATGATGTCATGCAAAAGGTGAGCCTGGTGAAGTCAGAATCTGTAACGACAGAGGATAGACCCCGTGAGCGCACAGAACAGGAACTTTTGAAAGAAATGCTCGAGGTATTGTCCAGAATTGAGAAAAACACGCAGAAATCCTAACACGCTGAAAGTGTAGCGGTTCGATTTATCGAACCCGTCGGGTCACATAAATGCGACTCTACCAAGAAAGTTTCACGTGAAACGATGTGCTGACGTGAAAAAAATAACATAGTTTCGTTGGTCAAGGGTGCCCTTCAGGGTGAATCCCCTCAGGATGAACCCTCACCCTTGACCATTCAAAAACAGGATCGGGGTAGGGGTATGCCGATCCAACAACTCGATTTTTATTCAACATATGCTAACCTACCAAGAGAAATATGACATAATCGTCGTCGGTGCCGGACATGCGGGATGTGAGGCGGCTTTAGCTTCCGCAAGGATGGGGCAAAAGACCCTCCTTTTCACCATGAATAAAGAGACCATTGCCCAGATGTCCTGCAATCCGGCAGTGGGTGGGCAGGCTAAGGGTCAACTGGTCAAGGAGATAGATGCATTGGGCGGGGAGATTGGCTTTATTGCAGACAAAACCACCATTCAGATAAAGATCCTCAACAAAAAGAAGGGTCCAGCAGTCTGGTCAACCAGGACGCAGAATGACCGGGCTGCTTATCGTCTGGCCATGCGCGAATCTCTGGAAAACCAGGAGAATCTTTTCATAAAGCAGGATGCCATTGTTGAAGTCCTATCGAAGAATGGAAAGGCATATGGGGTGGTGACAGCCACTGGAATAACTTATCATTGCAATGCAGTCATCCTAACCTGCGGGACGTTTCTTAATGGATTGATACACATAGGATTAGAACATTTCCCGGCGGGACGTGCCGGAGAATTCCCAGCTTTAGGGTTGACAGAAAACTTGGTAAAGTTGGGATTTGAGGCAGGAAGACTAAAGACCGGCACTCCTCCCCGATTAGACGGAAGAACCATAGATTTCTCCAAAACCATCCCCCAATACGGAGATGAAGACCCAAAACCCTTCTCAATCCGAACAAAGGAACTGCCCTTCAACAAGTTCAGGGCGGTGACGGTTCGACCTTGCTCACCGTCCCTGAGCAAAGTCGAAGGGAGCGAAGTCGAACCGCCAAAAAGACAGAAATTGTGCTTTTTGACATACACGAATAGAAAAACACATGAGCTTATTCTAAATAATCTGGATAGATCGCCGCTTTATAGCGGAAAGATTAAGGGGATCGGTCCCAGGTATTGTCCATCCATCGAGGATAAGGTGGTCAAGTTCAGAGAAAAACCCAGACACCAACTCTTCTTGGAACCTGAGGGAATCGGAACGAATGAGTATTATGTTAATGGCTTTGCCACCAGCCTGCCGGAGGATGTGCAGTTCGAAGCTTTGAAAACCGTTCCCGGCCTGGAAAATGCAAAGATGATGCGAACCGGATATGCCATCGAATATGATTTCTTTCCACCAACTCAGCTGAAAAATACCTTAGAGACTAAGCTAATTGAGAATCTTTATTTTGCGGGGCAAATCAATGGCACATCGGGTTATGAAGAGGCGGCAGCACAAGGCATAATGGCGGGGATAAATGCTGTTCTCAAGCTGAGAGACAAACCACCATTTATCCTGGCCAGAAGCGAAGCTTATATCGGCGTTTTGATAGACGATCTGATCACCAAGGGGACAAATGAACCCTATCGAATGTTCACCTCCCGGGCTGAACACCGGCTCATCTTGAGGGAGGACAATGCTGACGAGAGGCTCTTGAAATATGGGCACCAGTTTGGTTTGATATCCGATGAGATCTACAACAAATATCTATCCAGGCAGGAGAAAATCGAAAAGGAGAAATTGCGGTTAAGAAGGGTATTTGCACCCTTGTCCTCTTTTTCCGATCTTTTGGGCGAGATGGAAAACAACAGAAAGATGACTTTGGCCAAAATCTTGAAGATGCCAGAGATGAAATACCGGGATTTGTTCAGGGTGGACTGGGAGGCAAAGGAGGTTCCCAGGGAGATATATGAACAGGTTGAGCTTCAGCTTAAATATGAAGGATACATCAGAAGGCAAAAAAAGGAGGTCGAAAAGTTCAAAAAACTGGAATCGATGAAGATACCCGAGGATTTCAAATATGATAATCTTATAGGATTCAAAAGGGAGGCTCTGGAAAAATTAAAGAGAGTCAACCCGATTTCAGTAGGTCAAGCCTCCCGTATATCCGGAGTTTCACCCGGTGACATTGCAGTTCTGATGGTGCATCTTAAACAACATATTGCAAAACGGTCAACGGCTGAAGTGGATTAAACCGACGAAAGCATCCGTTTAATCTGTTGACCCCTCATAACCTGTTAACTTGCCAACCTGATGGGTGTTTCACGTGAAACATTCCCATTCTTCCTATGCCAATTCCCCTCAGATGCCATCTTTTCTCCAAGTAGAGCAATTCAAAAAAATCTGTTCCTCTCTGGGAATAAGCCTCTCTGACGAGATGATTGAAAGGTTCCAGGCTTATTTGGCTCTGCTTCTGGAATGGAACAGAAGAATTCATCTTGTCTCCAAAAGAGATGCCAAGAGCGATAGAATCATCAGACACTTTGTGGATTCTCTCTCCATTTTCAAATTTCTTGATCTTCCTAAGCAGGCAACTCTGCTTGATCTGGGCGCAGGAGCGGGGTTCCCCTCTATTCCTATAAACATTGTTAGACAGGATATTCAGTCTACGTTGGTGGAGTCAATTCACAAGAAAGCGCTCTTTCTCCAGAAACTCAGCCAGGTTTTGGAACTTAGAAAAATCTCCATATTAAACCGGCGAGCAGAGGAACTTGCAGATCACCCAGACCTGAAAGAAAGATTTGATCTGGTCGTCGCAAAAGCAATGGGCAAGCTCAAAGATATTATCCCGTTGAGCATGCCTTTTCTGAAAGAGGGCGGATTGCTCTTGGCTTACAAAGGAAAAGGGGTGAAAAGAGAAATTGAGGAAATTGGTACCCTGAAAGATTGCCGAATCAAAGATGCGGTCAGAATTGAAATCACGGAGATGGATCTACTACGATGGTTGGCAGCGATAGAGAAGGTAGACTAGAATCTAAGGACAATCTTAAAAATGCTGTATCTTGTGGCCTTCGAAGAACTACAAATATTCCTCCTCTCACCGTGCACTCTCCTCTTTACATGTTGCGGTACCTATATGTTGCCGCGCAATTGCGAGGTACTCCTTGGTTTCCAGAAATCACTGTTTGTTGACTTTTGAGCGATATCCCAGTGTTTATCGAAATGGTCTGACATAATAGCAAGGAGATTCTCGTCGCCATCAACAACTACCACGGCGTCCGGTAGCCCGTTTTTCAAAGTAGCGCTTGGATAAAGGATACACCTGGGAATCCCAGATCGGTAGCCTGCGAAAAAAGTATACGTCGGAATACTCTCTGCGGGCAAGTATTGTAGCTCAGCCTTTCCAGCGAGTGAAATTCCCTTCTGCATTGCTCTCTCTTCCAAATCCTTAAAGAACTTCACTGCACGCTCGTATGAGCCCCTGTCATAGAAAAGGGATTTTGATGTAACGCCCTTTTCATACCACTCAAGGTGTACTTGAAGCCCTTTCTCATACACACGATCACTGCGGTTCTCTATCCACCATGGGGCATTGTACCCGATAAAATCGCTTTCAGTGAATCCCTCAAACAGTTCTTCGTAATCATCCTCACTACGAGGGCGTAAGATAACATTTGCATTAACTGGAGGAAGTTCTAAAGAGAGTTTTTCATGTAATTTTTGCAGATTCTGCAACGGACCACTCTGTTTCATAGAACGAAAAATAGTTAGATAACTGCTCCCTATTCCACCACCCCCAATTACTGCAATTATCGCATATCTCCAATCTCCCGCATTCTTAAATATCAACGCAATTATTATTCCAAAACCAAGTATGATAAGAACGAAAACCAATGCTCTAAGAAAATATGCCTTCTGCAAATCGGCTATCTCTCTTTGGACTTTGTCAATTCGTTTCATTGGTCCTCTCCTTTTCTTTACTGGTAAAATACGAAATGGCGCTTAATGATTAGAAACGGCATTGCTACCTTTACAAGTATAAATCGGCGTAGTACTTGCACCATTGTGAACATTCTTGCTAAAACATAACCTACTTCCTTTTTATCTTTCTCACATCCCTGCCTAGTTTCTTAGACCTTATGTTATCCTCCTTCCCTCTGAAGACCAAGTATTTTTCAAGTATTCCTCCTCGTATTGAAGCGGCCTTCATATACTCTTAGATTCAACCTTTAGTAAGCGGGACACCCTCCTTTCACTGCATAAAGATCTAATCGTTCAAGACGCACATGGTTTGTATTCAGTATCTTCACTCGAAGCCTCGGAGATGCTTTTTTTTGTGATAGCTGGTGATTGAGAAAATCACATAGGATTCAGCAAAATGTCAAAGGAACTATATCTTCATCTTTTTGGCCAAGACCAGCGGGCTGGAGTATTTCTTACTTCCACCCCCCGCCCCCGCAGTTCATCACAAACTGGCTATGACTGAATGTCACGGTTCCTGTAGGTATTGGTGCCTTCACTGCATGAAGAGGGCAAACCATCATCATGGGACAGAAGCATCCTTTTCCAGGAACAGTGTCCCTGACATAGACAGTGTAGTTCCCTTGTTGATCCTCCTCGATGCAGTAAATCTCGGTATTATAGCAACCGTTACGCTGCATTCCCATGGCGGTTACAATAACCACGTAGGTGGAAAAGTCGATATCAGGACAAGGTGGCGTTGGAAACATCAGCATGTGAGCTTGATCCCAGAAATTACAAAAGTCTGTCTGATTGTCTATGACCCAATCATTAGCTTGCCCGAAGCCGCTCATCTGCGTCCTGAGAACCGATTCGAATGAAACGTTGCAGTCCAGCGCATATATTACAGAACCAGTGAGGATCAAAACTAATCCAGCAATGAATAATGTTTTGACGGATTTCATATTAGATTACACCTCCTTCCTACTCTTGATTACGTCCTGGACAGGATCCAGCCCGCTGGCCTGCAGAATAAGGGACGGTAGATTCCTGAAGAAAAAAAACAAGATTCGACTTCCATGTGCTTTCCGACGTTAGAAAACTGTGTTTAGATAATTCAAAAGGAAATCTATCCTAAAGCCTCCTGTTTGTCAAGTATTTTTTTGAGGAAGATTGTCATTTGTTTGGTCTAAACGGTCTCCCTGAATGACCTCCGTAACAGACTTTCAGCCAAGATATTACATCATTTCCTGGGAATTTGTGTCTTGTTCAGACGATCTTACTACATTATTCAATCTATCCTTGAATGGAAAAGACACCTTCTCTAAGAGAGACCAAGAGGTGATTTTTCAAAAGACATATTTTTATGTTTGACGTCTGCATTTTTTTCTTTGAAAATCTCTTGCTTTTTATGACAAGAAATGTTATCTATGAGGAAACATTGGAGATGTTCGTAAACCTGTAAGCTTGGAGAGGGGAAAAAGAGCTTGGGTAAAGTAATTGCGATTGCCAATCAAAAAGGGGGTGTGGGCAAAACCACAACTGCGGTGAATCTGTCCTCATGCTTGGCAGTGGCAGAAAAAAAGACCTTGCTTGTGGATATCGATCCTCAAGCTACCTCCACTTCCGGCTTGGGAATAGATAAAAACAAGCTGGAGAAAAGCATCTACGAGGTTTTGATTGGCGGAATCCCTATAGAAGAGATCGTTCAGAAAACGGAGCTTCCTTTTTTAGATGTGGTTCCTTCTCACTTAAGTTTGGTGGGAGCAGAAGTGGAATTGGTCAACCTCTTAGCCAGAGAAAAGAAGCTTTCTTCGGCTTTAGAAGGGATAAAAGATAACTGCGACTTTATTCTGATCGATTGCCCCCCCTCCCTGGGGCTTCTGACCATCAATTCCTTCACCGCCGCAGATTCGGTTCTGATCCCGATCCAATGCGAATACTACGCTCTGGAGGGCCTGGGCCAGCTTTTGAATACCATAAGATTGATTCAGGAGAATCTAAACCCAGCGCTCAAAATCGAAGGCATTCTTCTGACCATGTATGACTCCAGACTTAATCTCTCTAAACAGGTGGCAGAAGAGGCGAGAAGGTTTTTTTCAGATAAAGTCTATAAAACCGTCATTAACAGAAACGTCAGGCTTTCTGAGGCACCCAGTTTCGGAAAGCCGATCATCCTGTATGACGTGACATCCACAGGTGCAGAAAACTATCTCAGTTTAGCAGAGGAAATATTGAACCATTCAGAACCGGAAACCTATATGGTGGAAATCTGATGCCTCAATATTCAAAAACATGTATTTTTCTCGAAGCTACGCGTACGCAAGCCTTCTTCATGGCTTGGAGAAAAAGCAGAGGCGTGATGCCTCTGCCGCACGATAAAACGTTTTAAATGATTGTTCACTGAACTTTTCATCTCAGAGGATGTTAACCATGAGCAAAATTGAACGAAGTGAAATCCGTAGGATAGCTTTAGGAAAAGGTCTGGATGCATTGATCCCTGAGTTTCCTAAGGATCTGGTCAAGCCCGAAAAGAATCTTGTCCAAATAAGAACGGATAAAATCAAACCTAATCCCTATCAGCCCAGATCAAAGTTCGATGAGGACAAGATGGAGGAGTTGATCTTATCCATAAAGGAGAAGGGGATAATTCAACCGGTGGTGGTTCGTCCGGTGGGAGATGAATTTGAATTGGTGGCTGGGCAAAGGAGGTTGTTGGCAGCTCAAAAATTGGGTATGGAAAAACTTCCAGCTTTGGTCATGGAGAAACTATCTAAGGAGGAGATGTTGGAACTCTCCTTAATAGAAAACCTGCAAAGGGAGGATTTGAACCCCATCGATGAGGCCAAGGGGTATAAGAGGCTTTTGAATGAATGTGGACTTTCACAAAAAAAGCTGTCAGAAAGAATCGGAAAGGATCGCTCCTCAGTTGCTAACACATTGAGGTTATTGAACTTACCCAAGATGGTCCAGAGCTTCATCGCCAATGGTGAGCTCTCCGAGGGACATGCGAGGGCAATTCTTTCGCTCTCAGACGAAAAGGAACAAATCTCCTTATCCAGACATATAATCAAAGATGGTCTCTCTGTCCGGAAAACAGAGGAATTGATATACGGTAGAAAACAAAAAGCAAAAAGAAGAAAACTCCAAAAATCCCCCTCAAAGTTTTTGGAGCTGGAAAATAGCTTAAAACAGTTTTTTGGGACAAAAGTGAATGTGGTTCAAGGAAAAAAAGGTGGGAAAATTGAGATTGAGTTTTATTCAGAGGAGGAATTAGCCCGGATATTGGAACTTCTGCATGTACATCTCTAAATAAGTGGAATACCTCCAAAGTGTCATTATATTCGGGTCCGTCATCAAAAGGCCAGTCCCGAGCGCGAGCGAGATACGAATTAAAAATGAGAAATTTGAGCTGAACATGAAGAGTTCAGCAAAAAAAGTGCTCTCCTTAACCTCTCCCCTTAGTACCACTCTTCACTTTTTGAATAGGGGAATATGGGGGTGAGGTGGGTGAAAACGAATGCGAAAAAAATACCTTAACTTCTTAATAATTCCCGAAGGGAGCTCCAGGAACATAAAATTCAGATTATCTTTCTGGAAAGCCTGGGTGATTTTAGGTCTCTTGGGTTTCTGGTTTGTTCTCCTTATCGTTTTGACTCTCTTTTACGGTAGAGCCATCTCTAACCTTGTAGCGGGCAAATCGCTGCGTCAAGAAAATGAAAGGCTTAAAAAATATAATGCCAAAGTGATGGAACTGGAAAAAGAGCTTCAGGAATATAGGAAATTCACCCACAGGGTGGCAGAGCTGGCAGGAATTGAATATCCTCTACCGGCAACTGAGCAAAGAACAGAAACCAACTTAGCCTCGTTCGAAAAAGAAGCAAGTCCCCTGAATGAAGGAGAAACTCATTTATCTTCAAAAGATGCTGAGATTCGACTGAAACTATTGGAAAGACCTCAGCCCAGCAGAGAGGAAGAAGTTCAGGTCGAACCTGATTCCCTCAGGCATATTCCCAGAGGAGAACCCATAGATGGTTGGGTCACCAGAGGATTTTATCTGAAGGAACATGTTTTCGGAGGAGAACACACCGGAATAGATTTTGCGGCAAAGGAAGGAACCGAGGTTAAAGTTACGGCCAGCGGAACAGTCAACTTTGTGGGTTGGGATGATGTATATGGGAATCTGGTGGTGGTGGATCATCAGAATGGTTACCTTACCTACTATGGACATAATTCCAAGATATTGGTAAACACAGGGGATTTTGTTAAAAGAGGCGAGGTGATCGCACTCTCTGGAAACTCTGGAAGAAGCTCAGCACCACATCTTCATTATGAAATCAGGAAGGACGACATTCCTATTGACCCAAAAGATTTTTTAAATCCAAAATGAACCGTGGAGGCGATTCATGGGTCGAGTTTGCGAGTCGGGTTATCAAAGATGCGCACGCTCGTATAAGCGCATATGCAAATTCATACGAACTGCCCAACAGATTTTCTGTGTCCCCTCCCCTGGGGGAGAGGATAAAGGTGAGGGGGGATTAAAAAGTTCGTAGGTCGGGTACCCATGCCCGACGGTATGTTCTGTTTTTACGTTGAATTTCTGAACCAAAAGGCTATCATGAAAAATAAAAAAAATAAAGGAGAAGCAGGTTTGAATACCATTATAGGTAAGGGTTCGATCATTGAAGGAACTATCCAGGTAGAAGGAGAGATCCGAATCGAAGGCACGATCAAAGGAAAAATCTCCTCTACCGAAACTCTGACCGTTGGAAACGGAGGCGTACTCGAAGCAGATTTGGATACCAAGGTTGCCGTGATCGGTGGAAATGTGACCGGAAACGTTGTTGCCACAGAGAAGATCGAATTGCAATCCAAAGCAGTGGTAGAGGGAGAAATCACCACCAAGAATTTGATCGTTGAAGAGGGAGCCATCTTTCAGGGAAAATGCAATATGAAAGATACTCCCCAACTACCGGGTGAGTAGAAAACGGCACAAACAAGATTCCGGACAAGCTTACAGAGAAACAACTAATATCTTCCGAAAGACACCTTTCAGAAAAGAACTCCGTAATTTTTCTCAATTTAAACCCGCGATTTACCAGTCTTTATATTTATCTCTATGATTTAATTTGACTTATCGGAATAAATACATCCTAAAAGCGCAACAAATATTTCCTGTCTCCATGCACCCATACATGCCCCTTCCGCAAGGGCCTGTCCAACCTTTATATCAATGGATTTCCGCTGCTTTAATTATCAATTACTTAGGAGATTTGTTTTTATGTTAATAACTGTGATTAATTTGTGGAAATTTATATAAGCGACTGTTTGCCAATAGGTTACATGGAAAGCACGCTCGAGAATTGGGCTTGTTATCCACATCTTTGGGGCTCAGCAGATATAAAAGAAATCGTGAAAGAAATAACTTCTTTGTTTATCATGGACACCCCTCTGTGACGAAGATGCGGTGGTGTCTCCCGTTCTATTTACATTTTTTATACCGAACGATTTGCCGATAACCTGCGGAACGCGAAGCGAACCAACCGGTTTTCGGCTCGTTAGGTGGCCTGATTTCTCTTTTTCTCTTCAAGTGTTCTTCGTAATATAGCCAATACAGCTTTATCTCTCTCTTGGGCGGCTTCTTCCTTTGTTTCGATTAATGTTTCAAGAGTAAGAAGACGTACTTTTAGGTTTTCCGATATCTTAAGAGTAAAAGTATTCTTGAGTAATTCTTTATAGTCCCGCCCCTTTCCTATCTCACCCAGCAAATCTAAAGGACCACCTTTTGTCATCAGTAGCTGATGACCAGGTGATGAAAGATGAGATTCTTCCGGTTTTATGATTCGACCTGCAGGATCGCGATAACATGCTTCAAGTTCTTCTAAGGCTTTCAATAAACGTTTTAAGTTGCCTGGTTCCCTTGAATGAACAAGATCTATATCAAAAGTTGATATTGGAGCACCGTGCAATACTGCACATACTCCTCCAACAATAATATATTCTACTTCATACTTTGATAATGTACGGAGGATATAAATAAAATCAGGTTTTGGTTGCTCCATTTCTCAACCTCTTAAGAGACCGTACGTTGTTCTGTAATGTTATTAACCTCTCTTCTGGTGTCAATGAAAGCATCCATCGAATCAGTGTAAGATCAACTCCGTCTTCGCTGTGCGTCTTTTGTAAGTCTTTTGTTCTTTCACCAGACAAACCATGATCATTCTTTTCATTTTCTGACATTTTTGAAATCCTCTATTTGTCCACCTAACGTCTCGGATCACTTGCAGCCATGAAGCGCAGCGGAATGTGCGACCACGTTGAAGCTGTTGTTGGGTTTATTTCCTGTTCGGGTGCTTCCAATTCCGGATTCTTTGAGTATTTCCTCTGCTCAAGGCGGGTGTTCTTCCCCCGCCGTTCATTCCCCGTTGGTAGAGGGCACCATCGGGAAGCAACATAGCTTCTGGCGCAACTATAATCATCGGCATCAGCTTAATCCGACTTGTAGTGAGCTTGTCGAACTATTAATCAGCTGTGAGGCGCTCTCTTGCTCCCCGTGGGATGTTATCATCCCACGGCACCAGGTCATAGCTCTTTTTCGTCAGGACGCCTCGTCCGTTACCAACGAGAGATTATTAAAAAACCAAACTTAAAATTGCACTCCTAGACTGATAGCAATACTATTGATTCTTTCTGAGATTTCTGGTTCTGTGTAATTAAGCTGTTGCATGAAAACACTCACATTGCTTAGATAATCTTCTATTATTGTAGGATTACTTAATTTTACTCCAAACTTAATTCCATTCTCCGTTAACTCAATATCGGCTAGAGGCGATAAGCAAGCAATGTGTTGTAAATGCATCCCTACCGACTTTTCATCCACATAATAAAACGGGAATCTTGCTTCTTCCTTGTGTAATTGTCGAACAAAGTTTCTTATTTCGGGTATAATACAATTAGGTCTCTTATCTCCATCATATTTCGGGAAAGTTAAAATTACTTTACCGCAAAGAAGTCTAGCCCCTTTTTTCTTCATTTCTTTGAAAAATAATCTAATCAGATGTGATACATCGCAGGTTTCTAATAAATTATTATCTACCTCTAATACTTTCCATACTTTTCTTTCATTTTTCATTCTACGTCCCCTTTCTCACAAATTGTATTAATGATTAATTATCTAACGGAATTCGTTATCAAGCGAAGGACTATCTACGCAGCCCACTTTGTATAGTCTATTCTACACCACTCAATATCTTCGATGATATTGCGGCCAATAGCAATAAAGCTTTCGTTTCCAACTCCTTTTCTTCTCTTGACATTGTAGGTAAGAAATGATCTGGAACATATAGATACCAGTATCTATCCATCTTTTTATTAAATAGCATTGGACGAACTGATTCAATCGCAAGCATTTCAGTAATACGATATGGTGCTGCCATGAAATTCGTGACGCTAAATCCGCTTTGTTCACACAGATTATTCAATTGAATTACCATTTGAGTATAGATTGGATGCCTCGGTAAATTCTCTGCAGCTTCGGCAGATGTGCCAATTAGCTTAAAACCATATGCAGTTACGATAATATTCAATAATTCCAAAAAAGGGGGAACGTCTAAACCTTCTCCGATGCGAAGACCTCTGCTGACGGTATCTTTACATAAAATGACAAAGGCGTCAGGGGGGGAGTCAGTACAAAGTGACAAATAAGCTATAATCGGATAACAATCAAATGCCTCTTTCCCTAAATATCGCATTGAAACGTCATAAGCAAGTCTATATTCTGGTGCAGGGCATTCTCGATCCAACATTTTTCCGAAACCTTCTGCTGTGAGATTAGGCCAATGAGTCCTCTTTTGAACAAGGAATGCCCCACTCTCTACAATTGATCGAATTGTAACTCCCTCTGCACCAGCTACATCAAGACGATCTAGAGTAGAACAAATCTGTTTTGAAATCAATTTAGGTGGTGAGCTTGTAATTCCAGAAAAATCGGTGATAGGGGCAGGAACACACTTACGAACTTGTCCGAATAGTTCTATTGCGAAGGAATACAGAAATCCTGTGGTTGAGATTTGCAAAAAATGAGTCGTCTCATGAGTGATGGTTTCTAGCAATATTTTATCATCCATTGTTGGAGCACGATTCTTCTTACGGAGACATATTGCTTCCCATTGCTCATAATTGCGATTTACACGTATTATGCCTGTAGCCCAATCTAGAATCGCTCCGTAATTCGACGGCATCTCAAGAAAACTGAGAACTTCCTCATAGGCGGTTCCCATTATGTATCTCCCCATTCAATTAATTCTGAAGGCGGTTCTTCATCCATTTGTTTTGGATTAAAAACAAATTGTTCGTTTTGGACAATAATCACTGATTCTGTCTGTGGTATGATATCTTGTTTCTTCCCAAGAAATTCTCTTATTTTTGACCATAATGTCTTACCTATTTCAGAAGCCATAGCTCCCGTGATGCCAGACGCAAAAGCAATGATTACTTCAGGTGGTATTGCTAAACCTAATCCACCAGCAGCACGCCCGCCTGTTTTGAACTGTACCTGATATTCTTTTGATATTCTTCCCGCTTTTATTTCTTTTTCCAGGAATTTGGCAAATTCTTGTCCTGCTTTGCTGCCAAGTTGAAGTTTTATCTTGGTCTCCATAAAAAATCTCCTTTCATGGATAATGTATATAAATTAGCTTCATTAATTTTAAAGGGCTAACTATGGATTATCTTGTTCCGCATAAGACCCCAAGTCTTTCCAACTTCACAAAATATCGACCCGGCTTCGCACTCATTCTCCCCGGCGCTTCCACCCTCTTCGTTTCACCCTCACAACTTCGACTGCTCCAGAAACCTGAAGAGGCACAATGTCACTAAACACTGGATATATTATGCGTCCCTTCCGAGAATGTCAAGCACATTTTTTCATTTGTATTGACACTTCGGCAACAAGCGCACAAACAAAGCTAGTCAAGGTCTCCGGTCTCGCAACTGATCAGGGGAGGAG
>LJVD01000042.1 GCA_001304225.1 candidate division Zixibacteria bacterium SM1_73 | reverse complement strand
AAGGTGGGGCTTTTTGGAATTGACTATGGCATAGGGGAAAAAGACAGATTGAGTGAAGGAAAAATCCATTTTGGGATAGTTAATAGGTTTTGACCTTTGTAAATAAAACATGGCAAGGTCTTTCGGAATAGAAAGACTCCGTTGTTGCTCCTTTTGGGTTCGCACCCTAAATTGTTGCACTCCAGTTTTGAGTGGTAAGTCAATTGCTTCCTGAAAAAATGCTCATCAGGATCACGCACACGCGCAGCTGATCATATCCTCTGTCCCTCTAAGATTCTTTCCGAAAAGGGAAAGAGACTCTCCCCCATACGACGGTCTATCCAAATAGGTACTGTCGGGGGCGTATAGATCCTCAGAAGGTGTTGAGGCTAAAGTTAGTTTGTTTGTAGCCGATATTAAGCCAAAGATAAAAGCAGAGTTCATCTAACCTATCTTTGTCAAACAAGTTTAAAAGGGGAGGGAAGAGTTCTAAGCTTCTAACTTGATGATTGACTTTAATGGGGTGGAACAATCCTCTATGAGGGTCATTTTCAGAAGACCGAATTATCACATAATTATGATAAAAGGGGGCAAATAGGGAAGGGATTTGGAGAAGCCGGGTTTGTTGGTATCTTGCAAGGGCATCGTTTATCTTCCTTGAAATCGGAGCCAGCTAAAACAAAGGAGGTGATGATCAAAATAGAGTAAAACGTTTTGTTTTGATAATCCTTAATGTTGAGTTTTTAACAAAAAGGGGGAAAGAGAAATGAAAAAGTTATCCTTGTTGTTTAGTCTGTTATTTGTGCTGGTCTTATTCAACTCGGCTTCCGCCATAGATCAAACTGGCAAGTTTGCAATTGGAGGTCACTTTGGCTACTCCTTCGGATTTGGAGATGCTTTCAAGGAGTATGAATGGGGCGAATACTGGGGCACAGAGTACTGGGGAGTTAAATATCAAAATAAGGTCACCTATAGTTTCTGGGGAAACGTGAAATACGGGATTAACCCGAATTTAGCTCTGGTGGGTGTTGTGGATTATCAGGCCGGAGACGTCGAGTTCACCGGCAGTGTCGGAGACATCAGCGGAAGCATCAGTGAGAGCTATCATTGGACTGGCGTTTTCGGTAACCTTCTCTTCAATCTATCTCCGGAGAAGAACACCTGTCCCTATTTCTGTGGCGGTGGTGGCGCGTACATAAATGATGACGTCACCAAGCCGGGAGTAAACCTGGGTGGAGGAATCGAGCATTTCTTCCAAGAGAACCTGGCTTTGGATGTGGGAACAAGATACCACATGATCTTTACCGAAGGGAAAAAGACCAACTATCTTAATATCTATGCCGGGATCAACTATTACTTAGGGACAAGATAAGAGGGAGAAATCCTTCCCCAATAGCCTCAAGGATCGCATCCTTGGGGCTATTTTTTTCTAAGATCAACACCCTCATCTTTGCACGAATATGAAATACTTGACAAAATGGTCTCTTTTTATTACAATTTACAATCGTATTAGCTGAAGGAGATTAGTAATGCACTTGAAGGATTTATCCAAGCATTATAACCCCAAGCCGGTGGAGGAGAAATGGTATGATTTCTGGGTGAGGGGTGGGTATTTTCATGCCGACGAGAAGTCAGATAAAAAAAGCTACAGCGTGGTGATTCCCCCGCCCAATGTCACCGACATCCTTCATCTTGGACATGCCTTAAACAATACCCTCCAGGACATTCTGGTCAGATGGAAGAGAATGCAGGGGTATGAGGTGGAATGGCTCCCTGGGGTGGATCATGCCGGAATTGCTACCCAGGTGGTTTTGGAGAAGAAATTGGCGGAGGAAGGAAAATCAAGGCAGAAGATCGGAAGAGAGAAATTCGTTCAACTGGCCTGGGAGTGGAAAGAAAAGAATGGAGAAGCTATACTGAATCAGCTTAAGAAAATCGGATGTTCCTGTGATTGGGAAAGAACCAGGTTCACCTTAGATCAAGGGCTTTCCGATGCGGTTTTGGAGGTTTTCATCCATCTTTATAAGAAAGGACTGATCTACAGAGGAGAACGCATTATCAATTGGTGTCCTCGCTGCCAAACTTCGCTTTCTGATGATGAGGCCGAAAGAGAAGAAAAAGAGGGGCATCTGTGGTATATTAAATACAAATTGAAAGGCTCGGATGATTACATCACTGTTGCGACCACCCGGCCGGAGACCATGCTGGGAGATACCGCAGTGGCGGTGAGTCCTAAAGATCGCAGATTTAAAAAACTTGTAGGTAAATCCGCCATATTGCCCATTCTGGATCGGGAATTGAAGATCGTGGCGGACGATTTCGTCGACCCGGAATTCGGCACCGGTATGGTCAAGGTCACTCCTGCCCATGATCCTAACGACTTTGACATCGGCAATCGCCACAAATTGGAAAGGATCAATATCCTTAATCCTAATGGAACCCTGAATGAGAATGCCGGCAGATTCGCGGGGATGGACAGATATGTGGCCAGAGAAGCTTTGGTAGCTGAACTTAAGAAAAAGAAGCTTCTGGAAAAGGTCGAACCTTATCATCTGGCTCTAAACCTATGCTACAGATGTGGCTCTGAGATCGAGCCCTATCTTTCAGAGCAGTGGTTTGTGAAGATGGAGCCTTTGGCCAAACCAGCCATCGAAGCAGTTAAGAGCGGCAAGATAAGATTCTATCCTGAGCATTGGGCCAAGGTCTATCTGCACTGGATGGAGAACATTCGCGATTGGTGCATATCCCGGCAACTCTGGTGGGGTCACAGGATTCCGGTCTGGTATTGCCTGGATTGTGAAGAAATCATAGTTTCAAAGACTCCCCCAACTGAATGCAAAAAATGTAGAAGCAGAAACCTAAAGCAGGATGAAGATGTTTTGGACACTTGGTTTTCCTCATGGCTTTGGCCTTTCTCCACCTTTGGCTGGCCTAAAAGGACACAGGAGCTGAAGAGATTTTACCCCACCAAGGCGCTTTTTACTGCCTCGGAGATCATCTTTTTGTGGGTTGCTCGCATGGCCATGGCGGGACTGGAGTTCATGGACGAGGTGCCCTTCTTTGACGTTTACATTCATGGGACGGTAAGGGATGCCAATGGAGTCAAGATGAGCAAATCCCTGGGCAACGGTATCGATCCTTTGGAGATAATCAGAGATTACGGGGCAGACGCTTTGAGGACCAGCATGATTTTGGTCACCCCGGAAGGGCAGGATCCTTGCATCTCATTTAACACCTTTGAGTTAGGGCGCAATTTCGCCAATAAACTATGGAATGCTTCGAAATTTGTGATGGCTAATCTGAAAGATGGTTATCTGCCTACGCCAGGAATAAAAACTGACTCAAGCGACCTGAAGTTAGAGGATCTCTGGATTTTGAGCAGGTTGAACCGAACAGCCAAAGACGTTACCAATTTCATGGAGAACTACAAGTTCAACAGTGCAGTCAAAACATTATATGATTTCGTCTGGCACGATTTTTGTGATTGGTATGTGGAGATGATAAAATCTCGCTTTAGCTTGCCTGAAAAAGATAAGGGCAGAATTTCTGCCCAAGAGATGGCACACCTGGTCCTAAATCACATCTTGAGACTCTTACATCCTTTCGCCCCATTTGTGACCGAAGAGATATGGCATCATCTGTATGAGAGTGAAATTTCCACCCCCGATCATACTTTAATGCATGCAGAGTGGCCTAAGGTCGAAAAAGAATTCATCAATGATAGCCTGGAAGCTACCATGGAGAGGGTTCAGGAGGTTGTATATTCCATAAGAAACATCAGATCGGAGATGAACGTCCCGCCAGCCAAGAAAGCTAACGTGATGGTCAAGGCGGACCATAAGGATCTGGCAAGAGTATTGGAAGATAATAAGGATCATATCATAAATCTGGGAAGGGTGGAAAATCTCAAGATAGGAATGAGGATAAAGAAGCCCGATCATGCGGCCAGCGCGGTGATAAGAGATGCGGAGATTTTTGTTCCCTTAAAGGGCCTGATCGATTTGGAACAAGAGCGTCTCCGATTGGAAAAAGAGCTCTCTAAGGTCACCACACTTTTAGAGAAGACCAATAGGAAACTCTCCAATGAGGACTTTTTGAAAAGAGCTCCCGGAAACATAATCGAAAAGGAAAAAGCGAAAAAAGAGAACTATCAGAAGATGGTGGAGAAATTGAACAAGAACTTGGAGGAGATCACAGGTTGGTGATTATAAAAAAATTATGTTATTAGTCTCTCGGTAAAGAAGCCCGTCCTATGGATTTCGCTTCGCTCAATATCGAAGCCCGACATGTGGAATTTGAAGCCCGATAAGAATCAAACTCATGGCTACAGAGAAACAAGTTATTAAAACCTATAGAGATTTGGAGGTCTATCAGAATTCCTATAAGGCTTCGCTTACTGTGTTGACTCAAATTTTACCTAAGTTGCCAAAAGAAGAGCAATATGATTTAGCTAATCAACTCCGCCGTTCTGTTGAGGCAATTCCGCGGCTAATTGCGGAGGGGTATGGCAAGAAACACCAAAGGAGAGGATTTGATAAATACTTAACTGATGCGATGTCAGAAGCCAATGAAACGGTAGTCGGAATAAGTTATTGTCGTGACGTATACTCCAAGCAGGTTGATCCTAAGCTTTGTGAGGAGCTAATAGATATTTATGACAAGACAGGAAGGCAACTATATAAGCTGGCTGAAGCGTGGAGAAATTTTCAAAAGAAACAGGATTAGCCGACCAACGAAAGCCGAAGGACAAAAAACGATACGGGCAGCCTTAACGAAAGACAGACTATGAACGCCATTTTCTTACAATAGTTCATGGGAATAAAAAGCTTTTCGATTTGTATAAAAGGATGAAAGGAACATCCTATAATCTCTTATTTGTTGAGGTGGTGAGTTAAATGAGGAAAAATGTGGTATTGAGGTTAGCCGTTTTTGTTTTTCTTCTGATTAGTTGTGCTCCGCGATCGGTGCAATCAGCCGAGTCCAGCGTGGCGGTGACCATTTATAATCAGGATCTGGGTTTGGTCAAAGACGTTCGCGAATTGGAGTTTCAAAAGGGAAAAAGCGTGATCAGATTCACTGACGTGGCGGCTCAGATAGATCCGACCTCGGTGCATTTCAAGCCAATAGGTGTTGCTGACAAAGTCGCCATCCTGGAACAGAACTATCAGTATGATCTGGTCAGCTCCACCAAGATATTGCAGAAGTATGTGGACAAGGAGATTGAGCTTTTCACCAAACAAGATAAGGCCTATAAGGGAGTCCTTCTTTCATACTCCAATGAAAATCTCACCCTAAAAGAACCTGAGGGTGCCATCCGGATTGTGAGATTGGAGGAAGTGAGGGATATGTATTTCCCCAGTCTTCCTGAAGGACTGATCACCAAACCGACCTTGGTGTGGCTTTTGGATAGCCAGATAAGTGGAAAAAGAAAAGCTGAAGTTAGTTACCTCACTTCGGGGATAAACTGGCACGCTGAATATGTGGCGGTGGTGGATCAGTTCGATCGGAATTTGGAATTGGCAGGTTGGGTCTCCATTGATAACCATTCTGGAGCCACCTACGAAGAGGCCAAGGTGAAGCTCATTGCGGGAGAAGTTCATCGAGTCCGGGAAAAGATAGTACCTCCTCGTCTGGCTAAAGGGTACGCGCTTGACGTTGCTGGTGCCCCTCAGTTCGAGGAAAAACCATTCTTCGAATATCATCTGTATACTCTTCTCCGTCCTTCCACCATCAAGGATAACGAAATCAAGCAGGTCTCCTTATTTCCCACCACTAATGTGGTCGTCAAAAAGATATTTACCTATGATGGAGCCACAGAAGAGAAAAGGGTAAAAGTCGAATTGGAATTCAAGAATTCCTCAGCTGCAGGTTTGGGAATGCCTCTGCCCAAAGGCAAGATCAGAGTATATAAGGCAGATGTGGATAAATCCTTGGAGTTCGTGGGTGAAGATTTGATCGATCATACCCCCAAAGATGAGAAAGTGCGGGTCTTTTTGGGCCATGCCTTTGACTTGGTGGGAGAAAGAAAGAGGACCGATTTCAGGGAGATAGGGAAGGATATAACTGAGGAATCCTATGAGATAAAGCTGAGAAATCATAAAGAGGAGGCGGCAGAGGTGGTGGTGGTCGAGCATCTCTATCCTTATACCGAATGGAAGATCTTAGAATCCAACTTCGAATATGAGAAAAAGGATGCCAATACCATCGAGTTCAAAATATCCTTAGAAAAGGACGAAGAGAAAATTCTAAATTACACAGTGAGATACATAAGGTAAATTCATTCCGAGATGTCTGAACCTATCGAAAAATGCCATTCTGAGTCCCGCCAACGGCGGGGCGAAGAATCTCAAACTCGTATGAGTGCATAGGCATTTGCAATAGGGGGTCAGAATGACAGAAAGGATATTTCGTGGTTTTTCGACAGGTTTCCCTGTTCTGACACCAGAATTTCAAATTCCACCATAGCTCATTTGAATGGAGGCAAAATGAGAATCTCAATAATCAAAAAGCAATTCCGTCGCTTCTATTTTATTTCCCCGCTTTTAATTATCGTTCTCCTATCAGGCTGTGGGGCAAAGAGTCCCGGTTTGATGTCTGCCAAGATTTATCTGGGGCTTGTTCCGCCGGATTATGATAAGGCCACCGAGCAGCTTCATATAGCCTTAGAGCAGGATTCCACAAGTGCGGAGGCGCATTTTCTTTTGGGGAAAATATATGCAGAAAAGAAGGTGTATAAGGAGATGATAGAGGAGTTCCGAAAAGTAGAGAGGTTCCAACTGAAATCAAAATATTCGGCTGAGATGAGTGAGACAAAAAATGAAAAGTGGATCGAATCGGTCAATTCCGGGATAGGCTGTGGGAAAAAGGGAAAGGCGGCAAGCAGGTATAAAACTGACTTGATGACTGATTTTTCCAAGTATTCAGTTTATAAAGATAGCCTGCGAGCACTGGCAAGCGGAGTGGAGAATGCTCAGAGGTTTGCTTGGGATAGTTACCTTAAATTTGAGGAGGCAAAGCTTGGAATAGAATTTCTTGAGGAATCTTTGGGAAGAAAGGCTCGGGAAATGTACCAAGTGGCCTTGTTGATAGATTCGACCAGATATGAGCCCTATCTGAACCTGGGAGCAGAGTTTGCCCGAGAGGAGGAATTGCAGACTGCATTGCAATATTATGAGAAAGCTTATCAGCTGAAACCTGACGACTCTGGAGTGATGACCGGCTATGCTACTTGTTTGGTTTCTGCCAATAAGTTCGACCAGGCTTTGGTAATCTATGAGAAGATCATCCAAAGGGATCCGCAGAATGTGAATGCCTTGTTTAATCTCTCCACGATTTATATGGAAAAGGGGGATCACGAAAAAGTGATCGAGACATATTCCAAAATCATCTCCATAGATCCAGAATATAAAGATGCCTATTTTAACCGAGGATTATTGCATCTCAGCAAGGCGCAAGACCGTATCTCTGTTTTGGTGGCCTATAAAGACTCTCTCGATCAAAGTCCAGGAGATAGAGAGCTTTTATCTCGGTATGAGGTGGCTAAAGAAGAATTTGAAAGGTTATTTATCAAGACTGAATCCGACTTTCAGAAGGCTGCAGAGATTGACCCCGTAGATGGGGAAGCACACTTTCATTTGGGTTTGCTTTATATAGGCAAAGCCCAGACATATAATCCTATGCTCTCTGCCTATCGGGACTCTTTGGAGAGAAGGCCAAACGACAAACAGCTTTTGGGCAGAGCCAACATAGCCAGAGAAAAGCAGAAGGAATATTTTTATAAGGCTGAAACTTCCTTTCAGCAGACTTTAAAGTTGGTCCCTGATGATTTGGAAATCCTGAAATATCTGGGGTTTTCCCTTTTGAGCCAGGACAAGTGGCAGGAGTCTTCAAACGTCTTAGAGAGACTGGTGGAACTGACTCCCAATGATAAAGAAACCTGGGGTTATCTGAGCATTGTATATGCCAGATTGGGCAAAAAGGATAAGGCGAAGGAGGCATTGGAAAAGTCCAGACAATAGTTTTTTTGTTTTTCCTAAAGAAAAAAAATCTCGTTAAGGAGGGCGGTTCCGAAAATAGGGAATCGCCTTTTGATTTTTGTATTTATCGAAAGAAGAAAAGTGTAGAGAGCAGCAGTCTGCGGTCGGATGATCGGCCTGTCTTGCGATCTTTATTATCTTGACATGATCGTTTCTGAATGTTCAAAAAATGAACTTGACAGATGGCTCTTTCATGGTAAATTAAACCGCAAAAGAAAACCTGGGTGACCTCAGGTTAGCTCGCAACAAACTTATCCCACATGGAAGGAGGTGAAAAATGATAAAGCACAACATTGGAACTTTGTGCCTCCTGGGTTTGGTAGTCGGGCTGCTGGTTTTTGCTGGAGCAGGACCATCTCTTTCGGCTTCTCCACCTAAGGCCACGGGCGGAGTCGGATTTACGACTACCGACGACGACGGAAATGAACTGAAGTGTCGGGTCGAGTTCAACGCGCACGCGGGAGATCCGGCCAAAGGCAAGCTTAACTACCGGGACGCCAATGGCGGTTGGTTCAGGGTGGATATCCAATGCGTGCATGTCCTTCAGGATAGTGCATTTGCATTCTTCTCGGGACCCATAGTCTCTGCAAGTGACAGTGCGCTGGTTGGTCATTACCTTCTGGTTGCGGTGCATGACGGTGGCACTCCTGGCAAAAAAGGAGACCGGGTATGGGGCGAAATGTTCGAGGATGAGCCGGAGTGTGAATTTGACTACTGGCCTGGTGACCCCGGCGATGATTTGCCCGTAGAGAGTGGCAATCTGGTCGTTCATTAACACATTACTTCAGACTCCCGGAGAAGAAATCTCTGGGAGCTGCATGTTTTGTTCAAGGCCCTCCCTATCGGGGCAGGGCCTTTTTATCTTTGGCTGTCTACCATGGGGTTCGGACCGATCATGCCGGCGACCTGAAGGGGCAAAAATCCCCCATGCTCCTCTAAACTGGTTTGCGAGTTCTCAGATCCCCTGATCTGATAGATATATAAGCCGACCATGCCCGGGAGGCTTGTCTTGTACTGAGTGCGCTTTCCTTCGACTTTGAGTCTGAAGATTAAGTGTAAAGGCTTGGGTATGCGGGTGGTTTTTCATAACCTGCAGCTCGGTCTGAGACCACAAGAAGCTTCAGAAGGGAGATTCGACTGAGGCCTGCCTGAGATGACAGGCAGGCGAGCCCTCCAAGTCCCACAACCAATAATCTTGCCCTCTTTATCTTAACATGATCGCTTGCTGATGTTCAAAAAATGATCTTGACAGGGTAGCTTGGTTGGTTTAAATTAGCTGGCAAAAGGAAACCTAGGGTGGTCCTAGGTGAACCCGCATTAAACATCTCATAGTGAGAAGGAGGTGAAAAATGAAGCGCAGCATTGCTACCTTGTGCGTCCTCAGCTTATTAGGCGGGCTGTTGGTGATTGCTGGAGCAGGGTTATCACTATCGGCCTCCCCACCTAAAGCCACCGGTGGAGTCGCATTCACCACAATAGAAGGCGGGACGGAGGTTCAGCGTAAAATCGAGTTCAATGCGCACGCGACTGATCCGGCCAAGGGCAACCTCAACTACCGGGACTCCAATGGCGACTGGTTCAGGGTGGATATCCAATGCGTGACCGTCGTGGGTAAGCGTGCATTCTTCTCCGGACCAATAACTTCTGGAAGCCAGGATGAGTGGGCTGATCAGTGGCTTCTAGTGATAGTGTTTGATGGTGGCACTCCCGGCAGAAAAGGTGACCTTGTCTGGGGTGAGATGTACGATTCCGATCCAGGATGCGAACCACAGCCTTTCCCTGATAAGCCATGGCCTGTGGAGAACGGCAATCTGGTCGTCCATTAATACTCAAATTCAAAGGCTCCCGGAGGAAGATACCTTCGGGAGCCGCGTCTTTTAGTTAAGGCCCTCCCTATCTAGGAGGACCTTTTTGTTCGTGGAATTTTACCCTGGAGTTTGGACTGACTATGTGAGTGAACCATTGGACAAAAATCCCTACCCCTTCTCTGAGTGGATTCTCGAAAATGCAGATTCCTTCAGGATTAACCCTCTATCTGACAGTAAAAAGCGTCAGAACCAGAGGGTTCTGACGCCTTAAGCACCGCTCAGATTTTTCTTGGCGCGAGACAAGTCTCGCTACTCCTTGTTTAGATCTTTTATCGTGAATTTAGTAATCTCACTTTCCCTTTTCCAGTCGAGATTTCGCCTAGGTGAAAAGCACTCTCCTTGATGTTAGATAAGTGTTTTAAAATCTTTGTAACCTCTTTCTTCGATACCACCAGGATCATGCCTATTCCCATGTTGAAAACTTTATACATCTCCTGGTTTTCGATGTTGCCAAGCTTTTGAATGAAATTGAATACAGCAGGGGTCTTCCAAGAATCGACAGAGATATTGGCATCGCAGTTTTTGGGAAGGATTCTTTTCAAATTTCCTTCGATCCCTCCACCAGTTATATGAGCCATGCCTTTAATAGGTTCGCTACGCTCACTACAAGTCTGAAATCTTTTCAGCAGCTTAAAAATCAAAGGAGCGTAGCATTTGTGCGGTTTCAGAAGCTCTTTGCCTACCGTGGTTTTCAATTCTTTAACATAATCATTCACATCAAAACGACCTGACTGAAAGATTGCCTTTCTGGCCAACGAATATCCATTGGTATGGAGACCATCAGATTTTAATCCGATGATCTGATCACCCGGAATTATCTTTGAACCATCGATGATTTTTTTTCTTTCCACCACCCCCTGGACGAATCCCACCAAGTCATATTCATCCTTGTTGTAAAATCCAGGTAACTCCGCAGTCTCTCCTCCTATGAGAGCACATCCCACTTTCCTGCAAGCTTTGGATAACCCTTTAACGATTTGCTCTATTACACCAGGAGAGAGTTTTCCTGTCCCAATATAATCTAGGAAGAACAAGGGCTTTGCGCCATGCACCAATATGTCATTTACACAATGATTGACGATATCCTCCCCCACGGTGTCATGTTTTCCCATCATAAAGGCCACTTTCAATTTGGTTCCCACTGAATCCACGCTGGAGACCAAAACCGGCTCTTTATATTCGCCCCCTTTGAATGAAAAGAATCCACCAAAGCTTCCGATACCTTTCAGCACACGAGAGCTGAAAGTTGATTTGGCTAAGCTCTTAATTCTCTCTGTAGCTCGGTCGGCGGCAGCAATGTCTACTCCTGAGCTTTTATAATCGATTTTCTTTTTCATTATCCGCGATTTCTTTAGATCGGGCGGAGACGAGCTGCGCCCCTACGTAAGAACTTCTAACCTACAACAACCTTTGCCCGTTTATCTCCAGTTGGAACTTCTGCTTCAAAAACTCAGCCGCCCTACGGCAGACCACCATGCGAGACAAGAATATCTCGAAATATTCCATTACCTGAGAGATGGAGGTATCGATCTTGATCTCCAATGTGATGATCCCCTTATCTTCCTCCACCCTCAAGAATGAGCTTTTGGCCGCGTAATTTACCCGATCATGTATGTCCTGCTTAATCATCTTCACGGTACGCACGCGGGAGCTGTGCACATCCGATTTATCCCCCAGAATCACCGCCGCACAAATATCCGATACCGGCTGACCATCCTTTTCATCATGGTTTCCGATAGCGGCAATGATCTCCATTATGTCCTCTAATGGCATTTTCATCTCTAAAAGGATGTTCTGAGCCAATACCGCTCCGACCTGGGCATGATAATCGCGATTGATCACATTCCCTATATCATGTAGATAGGCTGATATGGCTGCCAGTTGCGCTCTTTTTTCAGAATGGTTCAGTCGGGTGAGGATATTGTGGGCGATGTTTGCAGAGAGGCTGGCGTGTCTTTGCCCGTGTTCGGTATACCCGATAACCCCCAGAACCTCGTCCGCCTTGGCGATCAGTGCTTTCACTTGCTCGTTTTTCTTCACATCTTCTAAAGTTACCATCACCACTCAACCTTTCAGCAGAAATTAGGTGTTAGATAAAAGATATGAGGTATTAAACAACGGTTATGCGATCTCTTCACTATAAAACATCGGCATTTTAAAGCATGTCCACAGGATCCACATTAACTGTTATACGGCACGATCCTTTCTTTGTTCTAAAAGACGTTGTGGAAAAATCTTTCCCCTCTGCCAAAATTTTTTTAAGCAGATCAACCACTTTATTAGTGATTCTGGTTTTAATGACTACCTGCCAACGGTGTTGATTCTTGATTCTGGAGAGGGGTGCAGGAGCAGGACCCAGAATCTCTGTCTCTTTGGAGTTTTCTTTCATCAGCATCTTTTCAAATAGCAAACAAAACTTCTCGGCTTGGTGGATCACTCTATTTTGATTTTTTCCGGAGAAAAGGATCAATATCAGATGAGAAAAAGGTGGATAACCCAACTCTTTTCTTTGTTCGATCTCATTTTGATAAAATGTGACGAAATCGTGCTTTGCAGCTAATTTAATAGCCCCTTCATCAGGATAATAGGTCTGGACGATCACCTCTCCCCCTAAATCTCCTCTTCCTGCTCTGCCAGCTACTTGGGTTAGCAATTGGAAGGTTCTCTCTTTGGTTCGGAAATCAGGAAGATCCAGGCTCAAATCGGCTGAGACCACTCCTACCAGGGTCACCTCCGGGAAATCCAAACCTTTGGTGATCATCTGGGTTCCCAGAAGAACATTGAATTTCTTTTTACCGAAATCGCTCAAGATTCTCCGATGAGAACCTTTGCTTGAGGTGGTATCCAGATCCATTCTCTCCACTTTTGCTTGAGGAAGGTTTCTTTTAAGCTCCTCCTCCATCTTTTGAGTTCCCGTTCCTCGATACATGAAGTTAATGCCTTCACAGTTGGGGCAGAGTCCGGGTGCTTTCTGTGTAAGGCCACAATAGTGACATCTCATCGAAAAATCCGTACGGTGAAAGGTTAATGTGATGTCACAACGAGAACATCTCATGATATGTCCACATTCCCTGCATTTAATGAAGGTGGAAAAACCTCTCCGATTCAAAAACAAAAGAGCCTGCTCGTTTTTTTCAATCTTCTCTTTTAGAAGCGAAGATAGGGTAGTTGAAAGAATGTCTTTATTACCCTTTTTTCTTTCCTCTCTCAAATCTACGATCTTAACTTCGGGCAAGGTCCTTTTTTCTACCCTTTGTTCTAACTGGCATAAGAGGTAATTTCCACTCTGAGCATTAAAATAGGATTCGAGACTGGGGGTGGCTGAGCCCAAAATCACCACCGCCTTGTTCTGTTTTCCTCTCTTAACCGCCACATCTCTGGCATTGTATCGGGGAGCGGGATCATCCTGCTTATAAGAAGAATCGTGTTCCTCATCCACCACAATCAATCCCAAATTCTCCAAAGGTGAGAAGATGGCCGATCTTGCTCCCACCATGATGGGAAATCTTCCTTCCTTGGCCTTTCGCCAACTATCGAACCTCTCACCCAGGGAAAGTCGAGAATGCAAACATCCTACCAGATCCCCAAAGTTGGCTTTGAATCTGGAGATGATCTGAGGGGTTAAAGATATCTCCGGCACTAAGACCAATGCCCGTTTCCCCAAATTCATTGCTTCTCTTATGGCTTCGATATAAACTTGCGTTTTTCCGCTCCCGGTGATTCCATGAAGAAGAAAAGTGGAATGAGTATTCGACCCCAATGCCGCCTTTATCTTGCCAAAAATCTGTTTCTGTTCCTGATTAAGGAGAATCTGGGTGGTCTCAGGCAGATCAAGACCCCAATCGCTTTCTCTTATCTTTTCTATCACATCAAACTCGATCAGTCCTCTCTTTTTCAATGCATTCAGAGCCGGAGTGTTTTTATTTACAGCAAGATTAAACTTTTCCAAAGAAAGCTGGCCACCCTCAGCCAGTAACAATTCCAGACATTTTGCCTGCTTGGGGGCTTTTCTTTTTAAAGCAGAGATGGCTAATTTAAAGAGTTCGATCTCCGAGGGAGTCCCGCCGGAGGAGGGATTGAAGTTTTTTAATCGAATGATCTTTTCATACTTTATTCCAACCCTGGGTTTGCCCAATTGAGAAAACATCCTCACCCATCCTTTTCTTTCCAAATCGTATAAATCTGCGTAGAGTCCCTTTCCTCCGAGTCTTCTTTTAAACCAGGAGAGTTTTCTTTTCTGGTCAGATAAATGCTTTAAGATTTCTTTCTGTCTCGAAGACAAAGAAACCTTCTTCTCGTCCAGATCAGTGGGCAAATCCACACTTTTTTCAACCCATAGCTCGCTTTTCACCTGAATTTCCGCTGGCAGGACTGCCTTTAAGCTCTCTCCCCAGGAGCAGAAATAATATTCGGAGACCCAACGAGTGAGCTCCAATATTTCCTTTGAGAAGAAGGGATAGGGATCCAAAAGATCGATGATCTCTTTGGTCTTTTTGATATTGGTGCTTTCGGTCATTCCCACCACAAAACCGGTCAGCAAACTTCTCTGCAGAGGAACTAATACTCGAAAGCCCAGATTTAATCTGCCCTCAAGATGAGGGGGGATTTTGTAGGTAAAGAGTTTGTGTGAGGGCAAAGGTAACGCCACCTGTGCAAACATAAAATCTTCCTCTTCTGCCAAGATATTCCTTCTGATAACCAACGAAATTTATGAAGATTTCGGAATCTGTCAAGTATTTACGAAGAAAGCTCTGAAAAATTGCTTGGATGGGAGAATTTGGAGTGTTCGCCCTTGTGACGTGTTGAAAAACTATTTTTTGCAGAGGAGGCTTTATGTAGAGACAGGGCTTATTCCCTGTCCTAACTCTAAGGTGGACTCTCTCTTAGGAAGCGCATCCCGGCTTTGGGCAAGGTCCCCCTTTGAATAGATAGTTCATAAGATAGACAACGTCAGCCGAATTTACAATACAATCTTTATTCACATCCGCAAGCTCCAAAAAATCGGGAGGAGGTCCCTGTTTGAACAGATAGTCGATCAAAAAGACCACATCTGCTGAATTCACTTCCCCACTCTGATTAACATCTCCCGGGACCGAGGGGACAATATAGTGGTCGCTATCCACAACTTTCGGGACGTAAGTATATGCTGCCGTATCCATAAAAGAAGAACATATTGGTCCCCAGCACGTAGTATCTAATTCTACTGATCCGGTGTCTTGCACATGGAAATGTATCCTGCCGATTTCACCTACACCTGAAGGCATACCATTGCGTGGCAAAGCAATTGCAGAAAAGACTATGAGACCGTCTATACCATCAACACTGACGGTTGTATCAACATAAACATCCTTTGAGTAACACACGTCTGGCCTTCCTTGAGCAAAATATGCTGTGTCACACTCAATTGGTCCTATGTACTTAAGGACGATCTGGAGGAAACATAATGGGTAGTCATTGAATACAATCAAAGGAACAATGGCTTTCCCCTGAGATGGCGGTCCAGGTAGGTAAGTGGACCACTCTCCGAATCTCACCGTGTCTGGAATACCCGGATCTTGGGAGAAGCTTTCTTCAAATGGACAGGAAAGCAGAAAGATCAAGATCCAAACCCAAATCCAATTTCGGGTCTTCATCTTTTCCTCCTTTCCAAATACAGATACCTTTAAGAAACACAACCATACTGCGGACGAGGTCCACCACGAAACAGATAGTCTATGAGATAGACAACGTCAGCCGAATTTATCTGGC
>LJVD01000041.1 GCA_001304225.1 candidate division Zixibacteria bacterium SM1_73 | reverse complement strand
AGCTTTTATGTCCCAGCGCTCCTCATCCACATAAAACCAGGGATCGCTTTTAGAAGAGAGGCGTTTGAATCTGCCATCCCGAGGATAGTTCCAAGCATAGCAGAAGGCATTTGACATGAGTAAGAACAGAATCGACAAAATCATTACTTTGAATTTCATCCTTTCATCACCTCTTCATTCGAATTTCTCAACACTCGGACGTACCTTGGCGTTGAGTTTGGCTATGAGTTTTTGTTCAAAAGTAAACCCCGCTTTCAGGCGGGGTTTGCTTGACGGAGTATCTGAGTTTTGGGGCTTATTTTCCGCTGGATCCCGAACAAATCGCGGAAAGATTTCCCACGATCAACTCGGGATAAGTTCACTTCAAACCTCCTTTGGTTTAACAAAGCACAAGTTCTGCGTTTTTCTCACAAAAAATCTTATGCCCCTCGAATTTGGCTTCTTCCACCTGTGTGGCTTTATTGGGCTTATCCAGAGAAGGTGAAGGTTCAAAGATCGTTGGTGGTAGGGATGTGTCTTTTTCCAGGTTCTCAAAGCTCAAGAGAATCAGAAGCAAAATGATCAAGAGGGCTAACCCCACCAATGTACTTTTTGCTGGGTTTGTTTTCATCTTAACTGGAACCTCTCTTTGGTATCCGAAAATGAAATGCATATCATAAACCTCCTGACAATATTTTCAACCACCTTTTGAGCAAAGCCTATGCCTATAATCTCTCTTTTTGTGTGAGTCCGGGTAACCCGTTGAAAGAGTTGGGAAAACATATTAAGGGGGGAATATAAGCTTGCCAGATTTGAATCATTCCGGTTGCAAAGAGGTGCATATTTTGGATAGGGGAGTTCAGCTCGGTTCGAAGGTCAGAAAGTCAGAAGGTTAGAAGGTTAAATTCCCTCAGGATGAATCCTTCAGGACGAGTCGTTTGTTTCAAAAACACTTGTATTTCGATGGTGAAAGGGATAAGGCGCTGGTAAGTGGAGAGTAGCTAGTAAGCAGTATTCAGTAGGCAGACGAATTCATAGAGTCAATTGATATGGAAGAGTTGTTGGGAAAAATAGAAGCGCGGTTACAGGAAAGGGAAGAGCAGGTTTCGGATGAGTTGATCTTTTTGATCAACTCACGGATTAACCCACCCAAACCCGTAACCAGGGAAGATGTTTATGTTCGAACCATGTTTTTGGTCTCGGATGAGGTCAACTCATACGGTGGGCGCTTTCCAAAAGAAGAACTTCCCAGGATTGCTGAATTTGTGATCGATTCTCCGGTAATAGTAGGTCACACCAAAGAAAGACTTCCCATAGCCAGGAATTTTAAAGCTGAATTGGTCAATAAAAAGGAACGAACCTGGGTGAAGGTCTGGTTTTACTGGCTGAAGAATTCCAAAGATGCTTTGTCTTTAAAGGAGAATATTGATCACGGGATTTACAAGGAATGCTCTTTGGGATTTGTGTTCGAATTTCCGGAATGCTCCATCTGCGGTGAGGATATGAGACGATGCCAGCACATTCCTTTCAAAACCTACCAGACCCAGGATGGAGAAAAAGAGGCGTTCTTCAATTATCGAAATGTCACCAGGGTCCTGGAGACCTCTTTGGTATATCGTGGGGCAGTGCCCAATACATCAATGTCAGATGAGCTTTTATTGTATCAAAAACATGATTGTAAAGATCAAGTCTGTAAATTAGGAAGAGTATACAAAGATGTGGTGGAGGGAGCTTTAAACAAAGCTGGTCTTTCTGATCAGGTTGAGTTGGTGGGTGGCATTTGTGACAAAGGTTATTCGGATCACGATCTGGATATCGTCTGTCCCCCTCCTTTGGCGAAGCTGGTCTTAGAGGCACTGCCCCCAAGCTATCGCTCCAAAATTCATTTTGTTCAAAACTTATCCGATAAAAACAAACCTAAAGTTCTTCCTTTTGGTTTTATCTCTCCCACCAAACCCCAAAAATCAAATTCCTCCTCGAATGAGATTTTTCACTTGGATAATCTTTCCAGTCTTGAGGGTGAATTTCTGATTGAACCAAAATATGATGGGGTCAGAGTGCAGATACATAGAAAAGATAGGACGGTTATAATTCTCACGGATGAAGAAAATACAATCGAGAACAGATTCCCGCATCTGGTCAAAGACATTTTAGCCTATGATCATGAGAGCTTCATTCTGGATGGTGAGATAGTAAAATATAAGGGCAACTCCAGACTTTCGCATAGAGAGGTGACAGGATATATCCATGATAAAAGCGATCCCCCTGATGATTCTCACTTCAAATTCAAGCTTTTCGATCTCCTTTATCTAAACGGAGAGGATACTACTTCACTTCCATTGGAACAAAGAAAGAATCTTCTGAAGAGAAGTTTTTCAGATACCAATTTCATCCATAAAGTTAAATATGAAAAATCGAACCCAGAAGATTTGCCCTCCAAGATAAAGAACATCGCCACCTCTGAGGGGTCAATGATCAAGAAGAAAGACTCAAAATATTTTGACAAAAAAGACTGGTATAAGTGGAAAAGACACTTTGAATTGGATGTTCTGGTCACAGGTGTAGAAAAGAACAAGGGTGGCTCCTACAATTACGCCTGTGCAGTCGGCTCCCGATCAAATCCCATTAACATAGGGACAACTTACTCCACGTCAGTTCGGGCTAAAATTGGAGACATAATCAGAGTTAGAGTGGATTACGTCTCTAAATCTCCCGCGAATGGGGATTATGACGAAGATGACAAGTTCACCTGGTATGCTCCCAGGGTTTTGGACAAAAGATCGGACAAGAAGGAGCCGGATCCGATCTCGGTCTTGGAAAGGATGATTGACAGGAAATCGTCGGCCGACCGCCGTCGGCTGTCCGCAGCTGAACATCTAAAAGCGGCGGACTGCGGTCAACGGACGGTAGACAGGTTTGTGCTTCAGCTTCACTGGTGGGGAAAAGCTAAACATCATGACCTAAGATTTCAAAAAGGGAAAGTTGCTATAGGATTGACCTTATTTGAGCTTGATTTAGACGGACTGAACCGGGGGAGAAGATTTCTGTGTGAGTGGAAGGATTATCATGATCTCAAATGGATGGATTTCGAAGGAGAAATTCCTCCCAATAAGGGTGATGCTGAAGGGAATCCATCAAAGAACTACACGGCTCATATGAAGATCCTGGATTCAGGTAATTATAAAATTTTGGAAAGAAAATCTGGTTTTACCCGCTTCGAAATAAAGGGAAAGATTTTGAATGGGGTCTATCTGATGAGAAAGGTGAAATTAAAGGGAAAAGACAGGTGGCTTTTTTGGAAACGGTCAACGGATGAAACGGATATGTAGCCCGACAAAAGCCTCGCACCCCGTCTCCCTCTCCATAAAATGGAGAGGGGGAGATAGGAGGTGTGGTGAGAAGACAAGCTGTTGCGAACATTCCCTCTCCACCAGGAGGAGAGGGTAAGGCTGAGGGGATCAAAGCTATGAGTATGAATACAAACGATAACAAGATTTTTTCCAAAACGCAGCTGATGCAATTTCTGATTGCATTCTTCTTTACCGCCTTAGGAATCATCACCGCCTACTACACCACCATTGCAGGAATCAAATTGGATCTTTCCAAAAAGGCGGAATCTACTATGGTGAATCAGTTGGACAAGAGGCTTTCCAATATTGAGATCTTGCTGAACAAAAACTTTTTAACCAAAGATGAATTTCACGTCTTCTCAGAAGATTTGCAGAAACGTTTGGCCAGGATAGAATATCAGTTGGCAGTGATCAATAGCCAGTAAACAGTACGCAGTACTCAGACATGTAGATAAACTCCGGAGTGTCAAGCTTTAGCTTGACCAAAAAATCGAAGTAGAGGTAAAGATGCAGACACAAGAATTGGTTGAGGCGTTAAAAGAGCACGTTACCTGCTTGGATGCTGAAAAGATCGAGAAGATCGATTTTGATCAGATGCAAGAGGATCTAAAAAACTCAATCGAAGCTCTGATCTCCTTACAAAGGAATAAAAGACTTTGTGAAAAGCTTCTTGCTGATTTCAAATCGGAGATCAAAAAAATGTCTTTGGCGATCTCTCGTGCTAAGGGCGATGTGAACGCCTCCGGTTTGGTGGAAAGATTTTTGTCCTCTGAGGACTTGAGTTTTGAGGAATTGGTTCTTTTGCGGGATAAAGTTAGGGAAGACTTTAACAAAAGCTTTCCCTCCAGGACCCAAGCTAAGGTGGTCGATAGCCTTGAATTCGGCGAGCTCAAGATCAGCGAATTTAAAGCTGGAGTGAAAGAGTGAAGAGTATAGAGTTTAGAGTGGAGAGTGGAAAGCAGTAAACCCTTCACTTTAAACTGAATTAATTATGGGTCTAAAAAACCCGGCAGAGTGTCTCAAAGGACAATTGCCATCAACGCTTGAATCAGAAGGGAGAACAAAATGGGAATAAGAGATCAAAACTTGGAGGCGACCGGTGTGGTCTTTGCCACCTTTTCCATCAAACAGACGGGTGGAGTGGACGATTTGAAGGATGCGGACATCGGAAAAGCCGTGCAGATTACAGGAGATAACGAGGTGGGCCCCACTACGAATGGGTCGATGTTTTTGGGAAAGCTGGTGGATTTGACCTTGACCGATGCAGATGACGGAAAAAGGGTGGCAACCGTGCAGATTTCCGGAGTGATGACCGTTCCCATCACCACCACCTATCCACAAGTCGGAGAGAGGGTGATCGGCGGTGCCTCGGGAACGGCGAAACAAGCTCCGGCTTTGACCGACTATGATCCGGCTGGCGGCAACATCGCCAGAGGAACGGTGATCGCGGTGAATGGAACCAGTGAGTGTACTTTGATTTTGAATTAACCCGTCCCCAGTCTACCGTTCGCCGACCGCCGCAGAGCTTGGCAGGGGGCTGTAGAGAGCCGACGGTGGACATTTTGAAAAGGAGATTAAGATGGATTTGGAAAAATTATTAGATACAAAAGAGGGGAAAAAGCTTTTGGAATTTGCCAACCTTGAGAAGCCCCTCTCAAGACCGGTGGATCTATCCAGAGCAAAGGAGATCACCATAACCAAGGAGACATATTTGGAAGCACAGTCGAGAGGAATGACCTTGTCTGAGCTTCTGGAGACACCTGAGTACGATCCCAGTGAGCTTGATTCTCCTTTGGATGCGTTTGAAAGACAGCTGGCGGCATACGACATAAGAGTGGGTGGAAAGAATCCCGTAACGGTGGAGCTTTTCTACCAGGGGGTGCCTGCTCTTCTGCCTGAGTTCATGATGCGGGAGATAAAAAGAGGACAAAAGATGCGTCCGGAGTTGGAGAAGCTTGTAGCCAGCTCTAACATCATCTCTTCCTCACGATATACTCCGTTCTATGTTGATGTTTCGCCTTCTCAGAGTAAACTTTCACTAAGACCCATCGGAGAGAAGGCTGAAGTACCCACCTTGGCGGTGGCAGAGCAGGTTCATTCTATCACTGTGCCGGATTACGGGGTGACTCTAAAAACCTCTTATAAGGCTTTAAGACATCGCACCACCGCTCAGTTCAAGGTTTTGTTGTGGTATATCGGATTCAGGCTACAGGCGGACAAGATGGGTTTGATAGTTGACACCATCATTAACGGAGATGGGAACGATAATGCCGCCACAGTAATAAATACTGCCACCTCGGGAAGCCTGACCTATTCTGATCTCATCACCCTGTGGAATGAGTTTTTTCCTTTTGAGATGAATGCCATGGTGTGCCACAAGGACAAGATTAAAGAGATCTTAACCATGGAGGAGTTCAAAGATCCCATGGCTGGATTCAAATTCCAGAAAACCGGTGAACTGGTATCGCCTTTAGGCTCCACTTTGATCAGATGCGATGATGTTCCCACCGATTTGGTGATTGGGCTGGATAATCGCTTTGCGGTGGAAGAGGTGATATCTCAACCCTTGATGGTGGAATACGACAAGGTGATCGAGCAGAAATTGGAGGAGGCGGTCATTTCCGAATCCGTGGCTTACGCCAAGGTGATTAAAGAGGCAGCTTTGGTCCTGGATACGGTGTGGTCATAGAACGTCCGCCGTCTGCGGTCCTTCGACTTCGCTCAGGACAGATCGGCCGTCCCGCCAAAGGCGGGACGGCGGTCGGTGGACCGCGGACGGTGAGGAGGAGAGGTAAGGGGTAACCTACCATGCAAAAACTTATAGATACGGTCAGTTCCTACTACGCCACCGGCATTCAGCCTCAGGCTAAACTTTTCAAGGTTCCATCTGGGCAGTACAGGGATCGTGTGGTCATTATCTATCCAAAGACTGCCAATCAGTTGGTCTATGTATGGGCTGATCCACCATACCAGAGTTGGTCCGATCCGCAGAATTTGGTAACAGATTCAGCAGATTACCCCTGTTCTGCCTATATGGACGCAAATGGCAATGTTTATCTGGTATACACCCAGCAGACCACTCTGGCCCTGCTCGAATTGAAGATGAGTTTCTCGTCAGGGAGCTGGAGTGTGGGGACAGTTTATACGGTATATAACGCGGGAGAAAATTATTCTCCCAGCATCACAAAGGATTCCACCGACCGCCTATGGATTTCGTGGACCTACTATGATTCGGTTACGGAAAGATATTTTGTCAGGGTGAAATCATCCACCGATGATGGAGCTACCTGGGGATCGGGACCTTCGGATCCAGGGACGGCTTTGACCAATGGATCCGCATCCTGCTATTCTCAGCTTCTCTTTCAGTCTCCCTACATTCATTGTTTCTATTCCGATGATTCCACCCTTTTGGCTTATCGCTCCTTTGAACTATCAGGTTCGGTTTGGTCCTCCCAGCAGACAGTTTATTCTGGTTCAGGTATTGATGATGACTTTCATGCGGATTTATCATCGGATCAGAAAGTGGGGATCGTCTTTCCAGGAAGTTCCTCTCTTCTTTACAAGGAATTTGACGGAACTAACTGGAGCGGGGTTTTCACCGTTGAGGAAGGCCTTCCTGCAAGTCCCACCATAAAATTTTTTGATACCAGACCTTTTGTTTTCTTTGCTAAGAATATCGGGACTGGACAAAACGAAATTTTCTATTCCTACAAGGAAGGTACCGCTTTTGTGACACCTGCATCTTTTGAAAAAGGGCAAAAGTCTTTTGAGCGCGTGTTTTGCTATGACGATTCAGCCACAGAGAAATATGCGGACTTGACCACTGAGGCTTCTGATTCCACCCCAGCCGATGTTTATCATCCCACCTCCAACAGTTTGATCAAAGATGCAGGTGATGCTTTTTACATGGGGATGGACCGGAAGTTCAATTTATCGAAAATAGTTTTGGCTACAGCCGGTATCACTGGCCAGGTGAGTTGGCAATACTGGAATGGTGAGAGTTGGACAAATTTTACCCCTAATTCTGGAGCATACCATTTGGATTCTCTGGATAAGACGGTCATCCTTTGGGAGGATTTATATTCCGCGCCTTCGGATTGGCAGCCGTGTCCAGTTAACGGTGTCTCCAAATTCTGGGTGAGGGTTTTGGTGACTACGGGTTTCACCACCCCACCGGTGGGAACTCAGATTACGGCGGTGCCGGAGGCTAAGTATTTGAATGTGATTAGATAAAAACCGTTCAAGGTTCAAAATTCAAGATTCAACATTTAAATCTTTTAATTTTGAATCTTGAATCTTCTAATCTTGGATTTTAGAGGTTCAAAGATGAGTTTCACGAATATAGACCTGGTTAAAAAACATATCCGGGAACACCAACTTGGCACCACCAATATTGAAAACGTCTCTTGCCAACTTTTGGGTGAGACGCCTTTTCAATTGCCGCATATTAACCTTTTGCCCAACTCGGAGAGGGTGAAGGGGAAAGAGCAAAACATCCCAACTGAGGAAAATATGTGTTTTTCCTCTTCAGATACGATTTCTTTGGCACAACAGGAGCTTATTCCGGATACAGTAGTGGTGGCAAAAGACTCCTCTCTGGGGCAAATCTATGTGGAAAATATCGACTATTCGGTTGATTATGATAACGGAAGATTGACTCGCATTCCGGATGGTTCGATACCACAAGGAGCAGAAACGGTCATCTGGTATTTATACTTTCGAATTTACACCAGGGATACGGACTACTCCATAGATTATAACCAAGGCCGAATCACCAGGATCGCTTCTGGAGTAATAGAGGATGGTCAGCGGGTGCTGGCTGATTATACCGTTGGCTTGGGACTGGTAAGTGATGAGGTCATAGCCAATGCCGTGGTGGAGGCAAATGACAAGATTCTGAAAATCATCGACTCCTCCTATTCCAACTCCACCGATCAATCGCTGGTAACGGCTGAGACCTATCTGGCCGTCTCGATTCTATGCAACATCAAAGCTTTGGAGGTCATGACGCAGAATCCCGGATCCGCGGCAAAGTCTTTGTCTTTAGCATGGTCCAATATGTCATCCGTGTACAGAGAACGTGCCTTTGATCTTTTAAAGAAATTCAGAAAGGATCCGGGAGGTCTTTGTTCACCGTATGCGGCAAGATCCACAAAATGATGATCAATGGCTGATGATTGACGACGAATAGCATTTATCGGCCATTGGTAATCGTTGGTGAGGTGATTATGAATATTACTTTGGATTATCTAAGAGGTAGAAGAATCTGGGTGGTGCCGAATTTTATGGTTTGGGGCGATTGGTCATTCTACTCCTTTCTTCTGTTTTACACTGAAATGGGAGCTTCTTCCAAGAGAGTAGTTTTCAATAAATCGATCTTGGGCGGACTTGATCAGACCGTGAATTTCTCGAGTCTTTACGACTTCAGAGGAAATCAGCTCCCCGCCACCATCACCAATCCCAAGGTGATAGTCCTTCCCAAAAATGAGGTTTTCTGTCTGGTGGTAGGAGCGGAGACTAATAGTGGTTTCAGGATCGCAAAGTTGGGTGAATCTTCAGGCAACGGCTGGGTAGATTTGATGATCGTGGAAATGGGATGAAGATGTTCTAAAGATCCAATCAGATGGTATGGCTTTTTGGACGCCACGAAATGCCTAAGCACTGATAGGTACCAAGATCAGAAAAAGAGGGTGTTTATTTCACCCCTTGACCCCCTCCCGTAAAGAGAGGGGGGAGATTCAAAGTTGGAGAAGTGCAATTTCTGTATGAAACGAAAAACAGGGAGAACAAGCAGGAAGAAAACCAGGAAAAATATCTCAAGGAAAAAACAGGTTTCCGAGGTGGAGTTGTTGGAGAGGTTGATTAAGAAGATTGTAGCAAAGTTAGAGAAAAACTCATGGGAGGCAAAGGTCGGGGATGTTTTGAAGGCGATTCAACTTAAACAGAAGCTGGACCCCACTTCGGACAAGAGTCGGATCTCTCAGGCTGAAAAAGTGTTTTGGGAAATGATAGAGAAGATAAGAAAAGAGGAATTGAGCGAGCTTGATATTCAACCGAGAGGGGATATTGCGAACAGTGGAAATTCATGACCAAACAGAAATTCCTTGAATTCTGCATAATGAGATCAAAGAACTGTGCAGGAGTAATTAAAGTAGTAAGGAGGTATTGATTAGTTGTCCTGTAGGAAAATAATTTTAGCTTTACTCTGGCTTGTAGTGAGCTTGTCGAACCTGATTTTGCTTTCACCTGTTCTGTTTCTTGAGAGCGGAGAGATTTGGGCGGATCCCAGCACTTTGCGACCCACGGGTGATAGGGGTAAAACCAATTGGTCAGATTATCCCAGCGCCGGAGATGATTATGAAAAAATTGATGACACAACTCCAGATGGGGACGGTACCTATCTGTTTACAACATCCACAGGAAGCGATTACCGGCAAGGATGGGGTCATACGGATTTTACGGAAACAGATAATATAGATTCGGTCAAACTGACCGTTAGGGCAAAATCTCTTGCAACTTCTGGCACCAGTGAAATCATTATTGGAAGATTGAAAGATTTGGGTGAAGGCTTTTGGGACTTTTGCGAAAATGATGCCGGAACCGATACCTTCGACTTGACCTCCAGCTACACGGATTATTCCATCATCTGGGCTAATGATCCTTATGATGGTTCAGGTTGGGATAGGGCGAAGTTAAACAACACAAGCAGGGCCTGGGGATTTGAAAGCAAATCGGTAGGAACGTACTGGGATACGGTTCTTCAAGACAATTTCAATGACAACTCTCTGGATACAGATAAGTGGATTGAGCGAAGTAAAGGTGGATCAAGTGCAGCGGAAGAACAGAATCAGAGAATCGAGTTGAACCTGGATCACACTGCTCACACTGGGGCAGGTATTTATACCAGAAATACCTATACAAAGACGCAAACATATGCTCTTGGGGTCGATTTTCAAACTAATATCGATTATGACGTCAACCCCACCGGATATGGTTTTGACGGAATATGGATTCTCAGGGGAGATACCTCAGGAACAAATTTCTGGGATCAATATTATGGTGCACCCACGACCGGTCTTTATTTCCGCATTGGTAACAGCTGCGGCTACAATAATGATGGCATAGGCATCTACTACGATGATGATTTGGGATGGGAAGCCTCGTGTCCATGGGATACAACGATAGCGGAGAACACAACCGATGTCATAGATACCAGCTCGGACAGTTGGTACAGTATTAGAATCTTCTTCAACGGCGCGTCAGGCCTATGTTCCCTCAAAGTAAATGGTACAACGGTAACTGGGACGCTTGGCTCTAACTGGTTGAGTGATCTGGGAAGCACCATTAGATTTCAACTTCACACCTCTTTTTACAATACTTCCACCAAATGGGACAGATACGATAACTTGGCTCTGTCCGAGAATAAAGATGCGGATAATCGGGTTACTCAATCTTTCATCGATGTTTTTTATTCAGAGGTAGTGGCAAAAAGGCAAGGAGGAATTGTTCAAGACCAAAATAATCAGGGAATAGCAGGAGGAGGAATTGCCAGATGAGAAAAAAGTTATCAGCTATCAGTTTGCAGCCCGAAGTCTGGGTCTTGCGATTAGCAGTTTTCACTTTCTTACTTTTTGGCTTTCCATTTACCACTGATAACTGGCAACCGTCAACTGCCTTAGCAGATATTTATGGCCCCACAGACAGCGTTGTTCTGACTGTTGGGTGTCTGGATACAACGTTTTTAGACATTGTAGATCCCGATTCGGTCTGGTTTAAGTGGTGGAGAGATGTAAGTGGTCAGAATTTGGTTGATTCTGTTAAAGTGACTGCTTCTTTGCGGACGGGATTCATCCGCCACAAGATCAAAGCCTCAGATGGATCGAACAATATAGGAACTTATATAGCCGAGGCGGTCGTCTATAAAAATGGTAAAACCGGAATAAAGACCTGGAGTTGGATGGTCAAGGCGGAGTTCGATTCCAGTATCAATCTTTTGAATACGGTAAGAAGCAATATAGATACTGTCAAGAACGAACAGAGGGACTCCACCTTCAATGCCATTAAGGATGCAAATAAAGAGAACTTCAAGGCGGATACCTCCCAGATTAAAACCATGAACGAAAATAACCTCTGGGGAGCATCCCATACTTGGAATTATGAAACCAGAACCTTGACCTCCGGTGCCGGCTCTGGAGCCTTTGGTGTGGTGATCCGATGTAGGCAATCTTCAGACTCATCCAATATTGCCTCAGCTCAAATTCAGGTTCTGGATTCGGTAGAGAATTCAACAATCGGACTTTTAACCTCCGATTCCCAGGGACGCGGATTTTTTGCCCTGGACAATGGCACCTATTGTGTGAGGATGTATAAACCGGGATGGCAATTCACCGTTCCCGAGACTTTGAAAGTTTCGGGGGACGAAGATACCACTTATTATGCTTTTGCTTTCGATCCGGGCGCGCCCCCGCAGGCGTCTTTATGCCGGGTCTACGGATGGGTTTACGATATAAATAATCAACCCCTGGAGGGGGCGAAAATAGAAGCCAGCATAAAGACCATTCCTTTACGCTATCAAAATATAATCATCAGCCCCTATTATAAAAGCACCACCAGCGACGACGCAGGTTATTGGTATCTTGATTTATATCCTAATTCGATTTTAAATCCATCTGATACCAACTACATATTCTTCATTTATAGTCCCTCTGGGACAGTTTTGAGACTCGAAGCCACGGTGCCCGATGAAGGAAGCTGGGAGTTGCAATGGTAAAACCTCAGCCCCTCCTCCCCTCTCCATGAGATGAAGAGGGGGAGATAGAGAGAGGTAAGAAACGCTGACCTTTTCAAGGAGGTGAAACGAGATGGTTCTCACAATCTTTTCTGCTATCGGCAATTGGGTGACAAGTAATACCCTGCAGGCTTTGGGTGGTATTCTTCTTTTGTTTTTGGGTTGGGGGGTTAAGAAACACTTAATCCCCTATCTAAATACCGAACTTAAGAGGAGGATGGCGGAGTATATTTTGGTGATTGCAGATGAGGTTACCGACCAGTTGGTAGCAAAATATCCAAAAAATGATTTGTTGAGATGGCTGGATCAGGCAGTGGATAAGATACAGCAGATAACTGGGGTGTCAGAAGAAGTGGCTACTCGAGCGGCACAGGCGGCATTGGCCAGAAAAGGGATAAAATATGGTGCAAACTGAATGCTGTAAGATTTTAGGTCGAAATTCCAATCTCCACAAAGCTTATTGAATGTCGATTTTGGTCATAAGTGACACAATTGAAAAAATCGACCTATGATTCTCTCTTTGAGGGACCCTTTCGCCCCCAAGCTGGGGCATTACATTTTTTGCCGTGGATTTTTAAAGGTCAGTGCAGGTATTCTACCATCTGACAAAAACTTGAATCTTCAATGCCAGAGTTTGAACCCAAATCTTGCACAATATGTGAACCAGATTGCACAAATGCGTAAACCTAAATTTGATTAGGTGTAAAATCGCACTTCTAATTTGGAACAAATAGATTTGGTGGATCAGGGTTTTGGTCGTTAACTGGATTATTTTGAATATGTTAAACTGTACGATCTGAGCTTAATGTTTCTGTTTTTCTCCTAAGCTACAAGAGATTTCAGAATATAGATCGCTGGCACGGAAATTGCTAATAAAAGCAGGTGGAGTTACGTATCAAAGTTTGGCTAGGCAAAGACTTCTTGGGAGTGGTGCGGTTATGAGCGATCATGACCACCCGACGCCAAAATCGGGCATCCCCCCTCCACCACTCCCAATTTTTTTATCTGTCCGCGATCCTCTGACGGCCACAGAAGAATGGTTTGGATTGCCGACGGCAGTCGACCGACAGTGGACATAAATCTCCAATCTTAAATTTTGAATCTCAAACCTATATTTATCCTTCTTCCCGGATTCGGGAAATCCCTGTCTTCGATGGTGTTGCCAAATTGAGTAGGAACCTTCTCATCCAAAAGATTGATCAGGCTTAAATTCATTTCCAGACCCCTATTTAACTTCTGGCTAAAATGCAGTTCAACATTGGTATGGGACTTGATGGTCTTTTCAAGATATCCGATATGGGGCAACTTGGAGTACTCGGCATAATAATTTACTCTTTTATCAGTCCAATTGATCACGAGAGTCGTTTTCAGGTGGGAAAAAATATTTCGGCTTAAGGCGAGATTGATCTTATGGCGAGGGGTGAACCGGGCCTTTCTTTCTACATCTTCAAATTTTCTCTGATCTGTTAAGAAATCATAATATACCAACTCCTTTCTGATTTCTTTACCCAAATTGGCGGTATAGTTGAAGGTCAAATTGGTCCTTTGATCTATTCTTAAGTCCAAGTTCGATTCAACTCCCCATCCTTTATATCTGTCCACATTAAAGGGCTGCCACAGACCATTCTTTCCCGAAGGAAGCCAGACGATTAGGTTTTTTACTTTCTTGTAGAATAAAGAAACCTGAGCTGAGATTTGGTCGCTAGAAGAATTAAATGAGGTTTCGAAGGCACTTCCTTTCTCCGGCTTCAGTTCTGAATCTCCTCCCTTGGGCCAGAAAAGATCATTGAAGGTAGGAGCTTTGTACGCTTTTCCCCAGGAAAATCTGATTGAATGGCTTGAACTTACGTAGCAGATCAGTCCTAAATTCGGCGAGACCTCGGATTGATATAAGGAGTGATCGTCCAGTCGTAAACCCAACTGTAATCTCCATCTGCTGTTTAGATTGAAATGGCCCGTTCCCCAAAGCCCCAAAGTCCTGGTCTCGGGTGCCCAAGAGATGGCTTTGCCGGAAAATGAGGCGACAGAATCGGGTGCATAATGTGTGCTTTGGGAGGCATCCAGTTTGTCCCTTCTGAAATCGCAACCGACTATGATGGTGTTCCTGTTAAATATGGGCGTGGAGTATTGAACAAAGCCACCCTGGGTTTTAGCATTGTAAGTGTAATCATCAATGGTCTTTAGGAAGTCGAAATAAACGGTATGATAATCCATTTTTCGGTGGTCCAAGTATAACTTGCTGGTCAAATTCTTTTTGGGTTGGGGAACGAAGTTGAAAGTTAGATCCACCGAATAGTTTCTATCTTTTTGTCGATCGAAAAGGGAATAAGCCTCAAAGTCTCCATATTTGGGGACATTATCAGGATCAGGAACCACCCCAGGCAGCCCCATCCGGTCGTGCTGAGTATTAAGAAAGAGTTCTATATTGATTTTGCTTGAAGGCAAAAAGGAAAGTTTGGTATGAGTGGTGAAATTATAAAAGTGGGAGTTTTTGCGATCATTATCTGAAGATTTTCTCTCTGCCCCCCAGCTTAGATTAAATTTGTTATAATTTTGCGTCAAATTCAATGCGTAAACTTGAGTGTTAAAGGTCCCGAAAGATAAAGAACCTGTAAGATTGTCTTCCTTCGGCATTTGGGAGATTATGTTGACCACACCTCCTAAAGCATTAGCTCCATACAGGCTGGAGAGGGGACCTTTGACGATCTCCACTCTCTCCACCTGTTCGGTGGGAAAATCGGAGAGATTGTAGATGCCGGTATTAATGTAATTTAGTGGTCTTCCATCCATAAGAACCAATACCTGAGAGGCGGATGATCCCCTCAGGCTAAGAGTGGAGACCTGACCAAAACCTCCAGTTGATTTTATGTCTATGCCGGAGACATTTTTTAACCCGTCGGAAAGATTTAAAGAGTTGATCAATCTTAAGTTTTCTTTAGTTAATAGAGTGGTAAATGCGGGGATGTTTTTCAGATATTCAGGATAACGGGTAGCGGTCACCACTATCGGCTCCAGCTCATATACTTTTAACTCTTCGGCCTGTGAAAAGCATAGTCGAATCACCCAAGATAATAAGACAAGAGCTAAGATTAAGAAGAGACTGAAAATAATTCTGAATGACGGATGACGAATTACGAATGAAGAATGAGAAATCCGAGACCTAAGACTGTTGATTGATTTTTTCATAATTTCACTCCTTTCAGAGATAGCGGCGGATTTTTAGATCCGCCCGATGAGCTATTATCCCAAAACAAAAAATCCCAACCTCCGGGAAAGGAAGTTGGGAATTATTTTTCATTTGATACCCGAACCTCACCCTCGAAGGTCCTCGCTGTGCTGGTAAAAACGCCAACACAAGCCAATCTAGGGCTTTAGAATCTGGCAGGTTTCCTGACTTCGGGCTTCAGACCTACTGGTTGAACCTTCCCATCCTTCGACTACGCTCAGGACAGTGGCCCAAATCAACTTTCGTAGCCCTTCACAGTAGCGGGGCTGTAACGGCTTCTCACCGTTTTCCCTTTTAACCCCGCCAAAG
>LJVD01000040.1 GCA_001304225.1 candidate division Zixibacteria bacterium SM1_73 | reverse complement strand
ATATCAGAAAAAAGATCAAGACCCATTTCCAATTTAGCATCATTATTTCCACTCCAAGAGAAGTTTTTTCCCACGCACCAGTCTGTGAGCCGAATGCTCCCAAAATCGATCCGACTCAGTTTTTTATACATTGATTTCACCAGAAATGTTCCACCAATTTTTCAAAAAGTTTCGAGAGGTCTGCGGCTTATTTTTGGCGGGATTTAGTCAACTGGATCTAAAAACTTCTGACGACGGATGAGCCCAAAGGTATAGGTGTCTATAAGAGTATGAAATTGATGGTTGATACCGAGGAGATAAGATGTCAAGGAAGGATAGAAGTTTTGTGTTTTCAAGTAACTTCGATTTTAAGCATTTTGATATCCGGCGAAGAAGTTGATGAGGCATTGATTTTAAGTATATTTCTTAGTTTGGGTGAGGGATTGGATTTCGCCAACGATTCTTAGAACGCGTAGCCCAGCCTTCACGGCTGGGCTGATGCTACTCAAGGGACAACGGCAAAAGCTTTTATGATAACTCCAACCCACTCTTGATTCAAAGAATAATTCATCATACCGCATCAGTGGATGCAACTTCTAGAAATAATATCTTGACTTTCCTTATAAAGGCAATTATATTCAAAAAAATTGAAAGGGAAGCGAGAGATGGGAAAAAGCGACATTTTGGCGTTGTTGGAAGAAAGTTTTCTTGATCGCAAGCTGGTTCTTTTGTCTAATCGGGAGCCTTACGTCCATCGAGCCATTCCCAGAGGATTCGTCTGTGAAAAACAAGCAGGTGGAGTAGCCATAGCCTTGGATCCGGTCATGCAGATGGCCGGGGGTACCTGGTTAGCTTGGGGTAGCGGAAACCTGGATAAAAGATTCGTGGATGAGATGGACAGAGTCAAGGTGCCTCCACAAGACCCCAAATACGTCTTAAAACGGGTGTGGTTGACCGAAGAGGAGGTGGAAAACTACTATTTGGGATTTTCCAACAGATCGCTTTGGCCCTTGGCACACAATCTTTGCAACCAGGTTGTTTTCAGAAGAAAATTTTGGGAGTTCTATAAAAGGGTGAATGAATACTTTGTTCAAGTGACCTCAGGGGAGATTGAGAATAAAAAGGCACTCATCTGGGTAAATGACTACCAACTTTCTTTGGTGCCTCGAAAATTGAGAGCGCTGGCTGAGGATGCTTTGATCGTATTCTTCTGGCATATCCCGTGGCCCAGCCACGATCTTTTTTGCATATTGCCAAATCGTAAGGAATTTTTGGAGGGACTTTTGGGATCGGATCTTCTGGGGTTTCACACCCAAAATTTCTGTAGGAATTTCTTAACTTGTGTGGAAGAGGAGCTGGAGGCCAAGGTGGATTCAGAAGAATCCACCGTCACCTATAAAGATCATGTTACCAAAGTCAAAGCTTTCCCCATTAGCATAGATTTCGAATATTTTAGCTCGCTGGCGCAATCCAAGGAGACCCATGCCATGCTTACCAAATTGAAGAAAGGATTTCATCTGGACGAGACCATCTTGGGATTAAGTGTGGATAGATTGGATTACACCAAAGGAATTCCGGAAAAGCTTAAGGCTTTAGATCTCTTTCTGGAAAGGTATCCCCAGTATCAGGGCAAGTTCACCTTCGTTCAAATTGCTGCACCCTCACGCACCAAAATTAAAGCCTATCGTGAACTACGTGAGGAAGTGGTAAGGTTGGTGAATCAAATAAACGAGAAATATCAGAAGCGAGGTTGGCGTCCCATTCTTTTTATCAACCGTCAGGTGGATCACAAGACTTTGTCTATCTACTATCGGCTGGCGGACTTAGCCATAATCAGCTCCGTACGAGACGGCATGAACTTAGTGGCTAAAGAGTTCATCGCCTCTCAAATTGACGAGAAAGGGATCTTGTGTCTAAGCGAATTTGCTGGAGCCTTCGAGGAGATGGAACATTCCATCCCCATCAACCCATACTATACGGATGGCTTTGCGGAGGCAATAAAGAGGGCTTTAGACATGCCCCTTCACGAAAAAAGGGATAGAATCAGGCGGATGCGCCAGTATCTGAAGGAATACGATATCTACAAGTGGACCTATGACATCTTCCAAACCTTATCAGAGATGATTCCCTCCAAAGCCGAGGCGGACGTGGACATACTCATGATGCGCGAGTGACTTCTGAAACTGCCAATCCATGCCTCTTTTAAGCTTTACACGTTTAAAGCAAAAAGAGAAGTTAATCTCGAACAGGTATCTAAATGCTTGAATTGCTGGAAGAATACCCTCAAATAGAAAAAAAGATTCTGGGGAAGAAGTTTCTTTTTATAGGCTTAGATTACGATGGGACTTTGACTCCCCTAGTGAACCATCCCGATCATGCCTTGCTTCCGCAGGATACGAAATCATTGCTGGCAGATTTATGTGATCTGCCTGATGTTTTCATGTGCATAATGAGTGGAAGATCCTGCCAGGATGTCAAAAAAAAAGTAGGGATTAAAAGGATCATCTATGCAGGCAACCACGGAATGGAAATACAGGGCAGGGGCTTGTCCTTTTCCGTCAAGAATTCAAAAAGATATACAGAAGAAATCAACAAAATCTGCCGAAAATTAACTCAGAGACTCAAAGGGATTAAAGGGGTGTGGGTGGAGAACAAAGGTCTTACTGCCAGCGTTCATTATCGTTTAGCTGAATCGGAGGATGTTCAAAAGGCGAAGCAAATTCTCTTCAGTATTCTAAAAGACTTCAAGGATCTAAACCTCAAGAGAGGGAAAAAGATTTGGGAGATAAGACCGAATATAGATTGGAATAAGGGAAAAGCACTGGCGTATATTCTGAAAAAGTGGTTGGGGGGAGATTTGAAAAGTGAAGGTGCAGCAGTTTATATAGGTGACGATCAAACAGATGAGGATGCTTTCTCTTTGTTAAAACAAGATGGGATAACAGCCCTGGTGAGCGGAAAGTCTGGACAGACCAGCAACGCCAAATATTTCCTGACCCATCCCCAAGAGGTGATAGGTTTTCTAAGATGGCTGGGGAATTTATGGGAGGATAATCTTGTCAAATCCAAGCAAGATAGCAAAGGTTCCCTTTAAGTTTTACGAGTGTATCATCTTGGTAATGCCCACCGGCAAAAAGGCTGCAAATTTGAGAGAGTTTGCGGAACTTCTGAAGGTGGTGAGCCCTCGGGTTCTTTTTCATCATCTTCATCAGTTCTTCATCAAGCCGGTCCATCAGCCTCGGGATTATCCTAATGACTTTGCCCACTGGGCCGCTTTCGGTCTGGAGGATTTTATGTTGGCGGAAAAGCTTTCTAACCTGGCTCCCTTCAGGTTCTCTGATGTCGAAGGACTTCGCGAGGCGTTGGTGGACATTATTGAAGATCACATGTGGGAAAGTCCTATAATCCCCTGGTCAAGACCAGGGTCAGAGTTCTTCTTTAATGAATCCACCACCATGGTTATTCCCACGGACATTGAAGCTAAGAACTTGATCGAATTGGAAAACGCATTGATTAAGGTAAATACCAGCTCCGTATATTACCATTTCTTTGAATCCAGACAAAGATTGCACCAGGACACAGATGATTTCTCTTTTTGGATAGAAAATAACTTCGATTGTCCTGAACTGGTCAGTCAAATAAGAAATATCGACTTTTATCTTTATAGCCTTTTGGAATTGAGGGAAAGAATCATGCAAATATTGGAATCGGAACTTTCAAACATGGGGAGACAGAGTTGACCACACTTTCCGATTACGCTCCAATAGTGGGCAAGGAAAATATCGATCAGCTCATCAGATTGGCAAAGAGATTAAAGGGGAAGAGAGTGGTTCACGTAAATTCCACGCAGACCGGGGGTGGAGTGGCTGAGATACTCAAGTCTTTGGTGCCTCTAATGAACGAGGTAGGTATAAAAACACGCTGGGAGATTATAAATGGAGATAAAGGTTTTTTTGAAGTGACCAAAGCTTTTCACAATGCACTTCAGGGAAACAAGATCAACCTTTCTGAAGAGATGTTTCGAACTTACTTAGAGACCAACAAAAAGAATGCTCAAGATCTCAATCTGGAAGGGGACGTGGTTATAATACATGATCCTCAGCCGGCATCATTGATAGACTATCGAAAAGGCAAAGCTAAGTGGATTTGGAGATGTCATATAGACGTTTCCAAGCCGGAAAGAAAAGTTTGGAAGTTTTTAAGAGAGTATATCGTTAAGTTCGACGCCAGCATATTTTCGCTCTCCAAATTTGCACAAAATCTTCCTCATCCCCAGTACCTTATTTTTCCCTCTATCGATCCTTTGAGCGAGAAAAACATGCGCCTTTCCCAGATTGAAGTGAACAATGTCCTGAAGAGATATGGCATTAAAAGGAACAAACCCACCTTGGTCCAGATCTCCCGTTTTGATCGGTTTAAAGATCCATTTGGGGTTATCGACGCTTACCATTTGGTTAAAAGGGAAACTGATTGCCAACTGATTTTGGCTGGCGGGGGAGCGTCCGATGACCCAGAAGGAGAGATGGTGCTCAAGGAGGTTGAAGAAAAGGTGCGAGATGATCCAGATATACGCATATTGGTTTTGCCTCCCACTGCCCACAAGGAGATAAATGCTATTCAACGTTGTGCAGATGTCGTTCTCCAGAAATCCTTGAAGGAAGGTTTTGGATTAGCCGTCACCGAAGCCATGTGGAAGGAAAAACCGGTAATTGGTGGAGCTGTAGGGGGGATAGTCGAGCAAATATATAACTATCAAACCGGATTCTTGGTGCACTCTGCAGAAGGTGCGGCCTATCGAATTCGTTATCTTTTGTATCATAAAAACATCGCCAAGAAATTGGCGAAAAATGCCAAGGAATATGTGCGGAGGAGATTTTTGATCACCCGCCATCTTAGGGATTACCTCTCCTTGTTGATAGCCTTAGACTACCCGGACGAAAACTATATTTTCGTCTAAGACTCTTCAATTTTACCTTTCTCAAAGAAAAAGAAAAGCGTCCGAAGTTACAGCACTACAATTGATGCACGAAGCGTCGGGTCTTGTACCCGGCGAGAGCGAAAAATTCAGGGATTTCGTCCTTAATGCAGAAAATGATTCATACCTGATTTGTTACAAATGCAGTGTTTTTCTTGGTTCAGAAAACATTTTCGTGGTAAGGGAAAAAGCGCAGATTTTCAGGATGTTGCAGGAAGGTGAAAAAAATAAAATAGAGGGGCAGGATTTGCGACAGTGCTGAGGCTCAAGCCGGAGCAAATCTGCGATCTCTCGGGTTATGAAATCGGTTTAAGCTCTGGCTCTAACTTCATGTAAATCAACACATTTCCGATTCCTCTTTGAAGCCATTGAATGTCCGACAGAAATGTCGGACGCTACCATTGCCGTCGCGCCCGACCTTTACTTGTCCTGAGCGCAGTCGAAGGGTTTACCCTGAGCATAGTCGAAGGGTGTCGGGCGTAGCTTTCTCCTTTACTTATGCAAAGCTCAATAGAATCAGTAAGCAGTTGATAGATGACCAACTGGCAGAGTGAGTCTTTGGGGTGACAACCCCAAGGCATTTGAAAAGAGCCAAATAAAACAAGGCGAACCCTTGAGTTAGAGATTCGGCCGGTCTTTAACAACTGAATATTTTTATTTGGCTAACAACCTGGCGGGGGTCCTCCTTTGAAAAGATAGTTGATCAGATAAGCCACATCAGCAGTGCTGATTATCCCATCACTTAATAACCTCCGCATCGCCTCCTTCGTCTTCTGTTCCAAATAATCCCAAAAACAACTCTTGACTTTTGAGCAATGTCGCCTTATATGTCTTTTGTCTAAGTATAATTCCTGAAGCATGGGGTATATCCTCCTCTCTTTCTGTTTAATCCAGGAGATATGCCCTTTAGTTTTATCTTCGCAAAAGCATTTTGTACAATTTAATTTACATTATATTTTTGGATGACACCTTGACTATCGAGACCATAATGGCTATATTGGAGTTATCAATTTTTGTCAGTTACAACACCGAGCCGTCAACCCGGTACTTGTGTGGCTCAGATTGACTCATAAATCTGAGTATAGGACAAAACGAAGATTAACGAAACGTGTGGAGAGGGTAAGTTGAGTGCGCTTGTCTTAACTAGTGAAGCCACCTGTCACCGCATCAGATTTCAAATAAGAAAGCGGAGGCTTTGCACCGCAATCAGAAACTTCGGGGACGATGGAAAAGTCAATTTGACTATCAAGGGGGGAAGGATTTCAGCTAGAGTTGAATATCTTGGAAAGATGCAGTCTTTTTGGGCAGTTTTGCATCCGGATGGAAGGTGGAATGGTAGGCTTGCGAGCCGGGTAAAGAAAAAAGGAGGCGCCCTTTTCATAAGAAGAGGCAAAATCAGCCCTCAAAGAATGAGTCAGGCTTCAGAACTCCTCCAGCACAATTCCGGGATTTTGCTTGAAACCGACAAAAGAGGGCCCTCAGAAAGAGGAGATTATCGGTTTAAGGTCAAGCTAATGATTTCTCGTGGACTTGAAGTTTTCGGATTCATCAAACACAAGTCAGGTAGGCATTATACATCGATAAGCTTAGATCGAGGGGGAAGATGGGATGCAAAAGGATGGGTCAAGCTAACAGGTGCTACGTTTTTATATTCAGCGGAAGCCGGCAGATGCCAAAACTATTTCAGGGGCAAGCCTCGTTTTGTTCCGAAAAGGAGTCACTTTCGGAAAAGGTAACATTTTTTATCATGACCAGGCGGAAGCGTCTTCTGTTTCTTTGAGCTATTCCCTCTAAATGCCATTCTCCATTCTGGTAAACCAGAATCCTTGGAGTCAGCTGGATAATCTCAGAGGACCGGGTTGAGTCATAACGCAGTTTGATTTGTTTCTCCGAGCAAATCGCTTGTTTAAGCAGATCGAATATTAGATCTCTGGTTTGTCTGGAGCATTGCTTCTCTCGCTGAACCTTGATACGCTGCTTGGCGTTCTCATAATCGGCTCTGATGCTTTCAGGGATCAAGGACTCCAGCTTCGCCAGAGCCTGCTTCCCTGATCTTCTTAGGGAGTCGACTGACTGGATCGACTCGGAGTTAAGTCCCAGGTATAGGGTCAAAAGCTCATCCACAGTGAAGTTGAGAGGTGGCAAGAAGGCGTCGGTAAGAAGCTTATATCCGCGATCGAAGTAGATTGGAACTCTGGCTTCAGATAGGGCTCGAATATCTCTATAGACGGTCCTTTCAGAGACCTCACATTCTTTGGCTAAGTTAGAAGCCGTGAGATTCCTTCTGGATCTTAAGAGATTCAGAATTAAAAGCAAGCGTTCCGATTTAGTCACTTTTGTGAAGGAATCCTGTTTTTTTCCAGTACGGATTCAGTCAGGATCTCCGATAGCGAGGATGGTTTAATCGACCCATAGTCTTTGGTCAAAGTGGCAGCCCCTTCAATCTCCCTCCTAAGTTCACAGATGTTATCGGGCCAATCATATTGTAAAAGGATCTCAAGTGCCTCAGAAGTGATTCCTAAAACATTTCTCTTCTGTTCCTTGTTAAAAAGAGAAATATATCTCTGAACCAGTTGGGGAATTTCTTTTTTTCTCTCTCTTAGGGGAGGAACCGTGATTTTTAGACGGAAGAGTCTACTCAAGAATTTGTCCAGTTTGGTGTTGGCCGGCGACCTTTTATGCTCGCTCGTCTGGAGCGATCCAATTATCCCCAAAGTCAGAATTTCACTTCTACGGAAAGCGCCCCTCTTATCCAACTCATCGACAAAATCGGAGAGCCGTGAAAGTAGGTGCGGCTGAAGGAGATCAATTCTTCTGATCAGGAAGGTGTTCTTCTTTGATCTTAAGAGTTTCTGAAAAACAACTGAGGAGATGAACTCTTCGACTATCCTTGTCCGATCCCGAATGCTACACTCGCAATCGTAGACCACGAATTCACCTCCCCAATTTCTGCTCTCGTGTATCATTCTGGCAAAGTGATCTTTGCCGACTCCGTTTTCACCCTCCAAGATCACATTGAGAGTAGATTTGGTAGCACGATCGATCTCTCTGTGGATTTCCTGAACGCTATCTTGGCCCACGGTATTTCGCATTCTTGTCCCCTTTATAGAATGAAATGCAAAATGGTTAGTAGGGTGACTGCCAAAAGACCTCCGCCAATACCTCCGTCCGATGACGGACTTTGGTCGGGTGGAAATGGCTGGGCTCCGCCTCCGTCTGCAAATACAGTTGTCCCCATGGGAATGCCTACGACTAGCGAGACTATTAGCAGAAATGCCACAAGCTTAAGTAGAGCGGATTTTGAAAACATGGAACTTACCTCCTTGGTTGAGGTGAACAGACATTTGGTTTCTGCACATGCACCTAATAGCAAAGGACATGCCTGAACGTGAAAGGTTGAGTTCGATCAGTCGGGAGGGCAGTTTATCTCTTGGGGTTGAAAATCTTACAGAAAGATATATCTGAATTGGGAGACTATAGGTGGAAAAGCAAAAAAGGGAGGAACTCGTCAAATGTGGTGGAACACGAGGACTACTAGGGCTGTATCAGGGGAAACGCATGGAAGAGAGTCATTTAGGGCTAGTTTCAAATTCGACGGATGGCTCAAAAGTGTGGAGATTTATAAGATGGGGCTTAAGTGGTTGTCATTAAAGCATTTTTGTCGGAGCGTCGTCGATCATGACGACTGGATTTTCTTTGGTTTCTTGATTTTGTATTCTTTTATTCTTCTTCTTAGCGTGGGCTCGCTGATGCCCAACTCTTTTGCGGCCTTAGACTGATTCCACCTGTTCTTGTCCAGGCTATAAAGAATTTTCTTCTTTTCTACAAAGCTCATTACTTCCTCGAGTTTACCATATCTATCCAAGCTAATCATTGTTTTTGTTTTCCGTGCTTCTTTAGGCAGAAGCTTCTCCGGAAAGCTGCCATCTTCGCTCAGCAATGTTGCGCTTTCGATCAGATGTTCTAATTCCCTCACATTACCCGGCCAGCTGTATTCTCTGAGAGCATCGATTATCCTTTTGGTTACTTTGACAGAATTGCTGTTCTCCTCTGAGAACTTTCTGAGAAAATACTCAATCAAAAAAGGGATGTCTTCTTTCCTTTCGCGAAGAGGTGGAATGGTGACGACTATGGGATTCAACCTGAAATACAAATCCTTACGGAAGGAACCTTCCTCGATTTTTTTGTGCAAATCCATGTTTGTGGCAGAAATTACTCTTACATCAACCTTGATTGATCTTTGCCCCCCTACTCTTTCAAATTCCTTTTCTTCTATCGCTCTTAAAACTTTCGCCTGAACAGAAAGGCTCATGTCTCCTATCTCGTCCAAGAAAATTGTTCCACTATCGGCTAATTCGAACTTGCCTTTCCTGAAGCCCACGCCAGTAGCTGTCTTTTGCTCTATGCCAAACAGCTCACTTTCCAGTAAAGTTTCCGGCAGAGCGGCGCAATTCACTTTGATGAATGGACCATCCCTTCTTGGGCTTCTGTTATGGATTAAGTTTGCTATCACCTCTTTTCCTGTTCCATTCTCGCCCAGTATCAAGACGCCTGTCTTGGAGCTGGCTACTTTCTCTACCGTATTGAACACCTCTTGCATCTTCATGCTTTTTCCTATGATCTCCGGATACTCGTAAGTTCGGTGCAATACTTCTTTCAATTGAAATATTTCCTCATTGGCCCTAACATAGAGCTCGCTTTTCTCAATGGCAGTGGCTATTAGGTTGGCAAAAGCCTTAAGAAAATCCGCATCCTCACGGGAGAAGACCGCCGGAAGTCCACGGTGATCCAAGTAGACGGTTCCAATGAGCCTGTCTTTAGTTTTCAGCGGTACACAAAGAACGGAAAGGATATTATACATAATCACACTTCGGCTTTTGGTGAATCGAGGGTCCTTTCTGGTGTCCTCAATAACCAATGGAGAATCGCTTTTGACCACATCGGTGAGAACCTGTCGACTGATAGCGATGGCATCCTGTGAAGTTTCTTGTTCGATTCCTCGTGAGACTTTGACTTCGAAACTCTGGTCTTTATCCGAATAGAGAATGATAGCACCTCTTTCTGCATTCAACAGTTGGATTGTCAACTCGAGTGATTTTGACAATAACTCATCTGTATCCCAGATGTTATTCAACAATTCAGCCAACTGGTAAAAGGTTGTTATTCGCTCGTTCTCAAATGCTGTCAGGTCGTGTATCTGTCCCAGCAATGACTCCACCTCCTTTTTCTTCGTTTCGGCCTTTTCCCTTTCAAATATGTTTAACGACTCCCTCAAGAACCCTTTTGCCTCTTTGTATCTTTTCAGTTCCAGTTTGGTCTTCCCAATCTCAAGATATGTTCTTGCAAGTTCAAATTTGGCGTCTATTTCTCTAAATGTCTTGCTACTATCAGACAAGCACTCCAGGGAATCATGGAGATCCCCCATGGACCTCATAAACGTTGCTCGGACCCTTTGGGAGTATGCCCAGAGAGATTTGCTGTCGAACTGCTGAAGGAGTTGTTGGGCTTGAGTCAAACGTGTTTCCGCTCGAACTGGTTCTCCGATTTTAAGATACAATTCTGCCCGAGAAAGTAGAACCTCAGCTCGAGCTTTTTTATTCTTCTGTTTTTGATAGAGATTCTGCGCTTGCAGAAGATTTTGAGCTGCTTGATCAAACGTGGATAGCTGCAAGAAAGCTTTCCCCAATAGGGCAAAACAGTCAGCCATTCCCGCTTCCTCGCCAAGTTCTTCCCTTATTCTTAAGCTTTTGTTTAGATAACTCAAGGCCTGATTGAATTCCTCTCGATGTGTATACAGATCTCCAAGGTTGTAGTAAACCAGAGCCAGGCCGCTCCGGTGTTGAGCAGTTTGAAATTGGACTATTGCGTTCTTGAAGTATTCCAAGGCCCGGCATAATCCTCCTTTCCTCAGGTTAATTAAGCCAATATTGTTGTAGGATAAACCGAGACCGACTGGGTCAGACACCTTTTCCTGAAATTCGCAGGCCTTGGATAAACAGTGTAGCGCTTCATCCCAATGATCTAAGTCCAAATGAGCCAAGGAGAGATTATTATACAATATCGAGAGGCGATAGTGGTCCTGGACAGTTTCCAAAAGATCAACGCACTTTCGGAAATACTCTATAGCCTGCCTCAATTCTCCTCGGCTCCTGGATATTATGGCTAAGTTGCCATAACATTCGGCAACTTTTTTTGTGTCGCCGATCTGCCTGAAAACCTCCAGACTCTCACGATGATACCAACTTGCCTGTGAATAGTCTCCCAGAGCCCAATGCGTGCTTCCCAGACCGCTCAGAGCAAATCCCCTCTCCTTCGATGTGACATCTTCCTGCAAAACGTCAAGGGCTTCTCCGAACCGGCCTATTGCCCTCTCATACTCAGATTTCTTTAGATGTACCCATCCCAGATTAACCAAGGTTCTAGAATAGTGTTTCAGCGAACTCGTTGTTTTGAAGTTTTGGAGAGACTTCTCAAGAAATTCGAGTGCCTTGTCATGTTCGTTCATTTTCTCAAAGATTTTTCCCATTTTCCTATATATTGCTGCTGGTCTCTCATGATTGGAGGTTTTTGAGTTCCATATCTGAAGGGCTTCTTCATAAGTGCTCAGACTCTTGCCGGGTTCTCCGATTAAATCGAATTGATCGGCTAAGTTTTCCAGTATGTCCTCCTTGGATTTTGACGAGAGAGTTGGAACCTGATCATAGATCTCCAGAGCGTTCGTATATTGGGCAATTGCTTGGTAATGCTCGCATTTCCTCACAGCCTGCTGTGCTGCCAAAAGAGAGAACTTTAAGGCCCGTTTAACATCTCCCGCTTGGTAGAAGTGATTTGCCAGCTCATAAACATTTGTTTCTTTATGCAAGCCTTTTTTCTCCAAGATTTCTCCCGCCTTTTGATGCAGATTTTTTCCTTTCTCAGTATCTATTTGATTCCAAATAAATCTTCTTGTAAGGTTATTAACGAACCGAAATCTGCGTTTATCTGGAGTGGGTGATTGCTGCATCAGGCCTTGTGCGAGGATCTCGTTTAAAGAGGTCAAAATGATTCTTCTATCGAAACCGCTTAGCTGCGTTAGTTCTTCTGTTTCGATTTCTGAGCCCCAGACTGAGGCACAAGTAAGCAGTTCCACGCTATCGGGTCTCAGCCCACTAAGTCGTCTTTTGATCACATCTCTTACGCCTTGTGGGATCTTGCTTTTTAGGATGTTTTCTCTTTCGATCCTCCACTTACCATTTTTCCTTAGAATCCCGCCCTCTTCCGCCAATGTTTCCATAAGTTGACGTGTCAGAAGAGGATTACCCCCCGTCTCTCGATAAACCAGTGGGGCGATCTTTTCCGCTCGTTCTCTCAGATCGAACATCGAACAAAGCAAGCTCTCTATTTCCACCTGAGTTAGTCTATCTAACCTCATTGAAATGATGGAATCACCACAGATTGATCGAATTCTCTTAGCGATCTCTTCCGCTCTTCGATTCTCTTCAGGAGAGCATAGCTCATTAGTAAGGGTAAAGCAAAACTGGATCCGCTTCCTCTGCATGTTGGAGACAAAATCCGAGAGAAAACTGAAAAAGGAATCATCTGCCAATTCCAAATGCTCGAACACCAAAACAGAGGAGTGAGACGTAGACTCCGAAAATGGAAGGGTTTTGTCCTGCAATGCTTCGGAGGCCTTGGTCTCTTTCAGAGAGACCTTGAGTGCCGAAAATCCATGAAGCTGTGCCCAGGCGACGAATTCGCTTAGCAGACTTGCCTTGCCAATTCCCGGTTCACCAGTGACCAGCACAAATCTGTTTGCCGTATCGGCAGAATGAGTTAAAGCTTCTCTCATAACTCTGAATTCGGTCTCACGTCCCACAAAATCCGCTGAATTGATCAGAGTCCGCGCCAGAAGGCTTTCCAGGTTGTCAGGTGCGATGCCCGAGATTCTTCGAATCTGATCCAGGATGTCTTCGGCTGAAAAAAAACGGTCCAACGGATCTTTTTCCAGAAGCTTAAGTATTAGGCTTTTTAGTTCTTTTGAGATCGGGGGCTCCTTTGGAATTACTACCTCTTTCTCCAGGTGGCTCCTTGCCAGATCCATTGGATCCTGTTCGTCGAATGGAGGCTTTCCAAAGAGGATTTCGTAGAACAGAATTCCAACCGAGTACAGGTCTGCCTGTGGTGTGTGTTTTTCTCCTCGTATTATTTCAGGGGCAAGATAGGGAAAACTCCCCTTCAAACGGGACGATTCCTGAGTGTTTCCATACTCTGCAAAGCCGAAATCAGTAAATTTTATTGTCAGCTCACCATCCGGCGAATTGGCGATCAGAATATTAGACGGTTTGACGTCACCGTGAACGATTCGTTTGGAATGGAGAAAATCTAACGTGCGGCAGATCTGAAATGCTATGTGCCAAAACTTGCGATAATCCGGTGGTCGAAGAGAAATATTCCAATCTCTTCCCTCAATGTGTTCCATGCTAAAATATGGCTGCCCCAAGTTGCTGAAGCCAAAATCATACACCTTCACGATGTTGGAATGATGCAACTTCCTCAGAAGCAGGAACTCGTTTTTGAATCTTTCAACATGCTCGGACTCATTGCTCAAAAGGATCTTTATTGCAACGCTCCTTCGTGTTAAAAGATCAAATGCTTTAAGGACTTTTGCGATTCCCCCAGAGCCGATCTCTTCCAATATTTGATAACGATTACTAACCATCGGTCGCCAAATATTCAACCTAACCTTCAAATTCACGCCACAATAAGTAATTATAATATAATGCCAAAAAGACCAAATTTCAACTGCTTTCGACTAAAAAAAGCGAGGAATTTCACTCTGCACTACTCTGACCAGGAAACTAGTGTGTGAGGTTGCATCATGGAGGTTTTTATGAAATGGCTGACGCAACTTCTTGCGGAGCAGAAGTTCAGAAAATAGCAGGAGCAGTGGGAATATTGAACTTTAAAACGAAAATAAAACAATTTGAGCCGAACTCAGATTCGGTTCCCGCCAAGTTATTGCCTTTTAAATAGCCGGAGCAGAATTCGCGATAGTGCTGAGGTTCAAGCCGAAGCAAACCAGCGACCTTCCCCCGCCAAAGGCGGGGAAGAAGCGGCCAGCCGTAATGGAGTATTCTAAAGTCCTTATAGGAATAAAAAAATAGCGGGGGTCAGCTAAAAGGCTCATTGAGGCATATGACAAGCTGAAGCTGGCTACTTACGTGTTCAAATCAAATGGAGGTTAGTAACCATGAGGCGAGGTATGATCACCCTTATCTTTGAGAAAGGCTTAAATCGGGAGAGCAACTTCACCCATACTTTGATCGGGAATCTGAACAAGGGCTCTTTAAGAAAAAGAGGGCAAGGGCACCACCAGGGGACAAAGGGAATGAAAAAATAAGGATCGGGCCGGGGTCAAACCTCTGCCCCAATAAGGGAGAGTCTCACCTTCCTTAGACTTTGCAGCGACGAAACTCCTGGATTTTACTTTTTGTCTTCTACTTTTCATCTCATCTCTTCCTCATCTTAATTCTTCAGCTCGTCTTGTGTTGAGTCCCTTACGAGGCTACACCAGGATTCCTCGGGCTGCCCGTTTGCTAATTAAAGCATCTTAATGATTAGAATCGCCGTAGACGTCAATCTGTCGTCAAGGTAACGGGGGAGCATGGTTATTCTATTCAACTCTTGTTGGTGAGACTCTCTTGTTTTTAGTAGCTCGATCCAAACAGTCTAAGTATTCGTTTCGGCGTTTTTGTTGAAGACCCTCCTCTGGAAAATCATCCCAGCCGAACCTGAATTGATCGTACTTCCCGATCATCTCGTAGTATTGATCTATTTTCTTATCTGGCAAATGGTGGGAATGGTAAGTCTTATTTCCTTGCGCATCCCTGTACGGGAAAGTATCAGAGACAATGGCATAGTCGATTTCCCGATTATACACACTGTCCCACAGCCAGTACTTGTATTCTTCCTCAGACCAGTGATCGTCAGCGAACTTATAACATTCTAATATGCTCTGTTTATTTTTGCTGTCCTTAGAGCGATGACAGCAGAGCAAATTTGTAACTGCCAATACGACCGAAAGTACGACTAACATTGTTATGTTGGAAAATTTCTTCATTTCTCAACTCCCTACTCAAACTTTTTCCACGCCCAGAGCACCCAATATTGCCTCCACCTGATCCGGGTTACCCTCCTCTTTCGTCCCCTAAGAATGTCTCACTCAGTTTACAGGTATAAAATAAATTGACACCCTGTGCCTGTCAAGGTTTAAGTTTTTTTCAATAGCATCCAAATTCGACCACCAGAATATATTGCCAAAGTTCCGAAATAATGTATTTTAGTGTTAAATGAAGGAGAATGTTATGAGATTCAAAACGATTTTCAGACGCCTGGTTGTTCCGGCGCTTCTCTTGCTATCCGGCATTTTACTCCTTTTGGGCATCATAACTCCCTTTGATATCATCTCGGCCGAAAGGCGTCGGATTGCGGCTATGGAACAGGAGATGAATCTAATAAACCGCGAAATCAAAACCTTGCAGGGTGACACAGAGACGCACAAGCTTCACGAACCGGAGAAGGTCGCAAAGCCCCAAGAAAGATTGAGACCACTGCAAGACAGACTGGTGGGGTTGCGGGTTGATTATCAGAAATCAAAACAGGCGGAGAGTAGGAGTTTTTTCACGATAATGGAGAAAATCCTTGGCCTATTGGCTTCCCTCGTGAGTGTAGTGGCTGCATACATTGGCCTAAAA
>LJVD01000139.1 GCA_001304225.1 candidate division Zixibacteria bacterium SM1_73 | reverse complement strand
CTCTTTGCCAAGGTAATGAACCTCAAGGTCTCCGTAAGGTCCTTTTACCCGACCTGCTTGTGCCTCTTGCCAGGACACTCCGGTAAGCGACGTCACTATGTCCACGCGTATCGGCCTCACCCCGATTTGTATCACCTTGTCAGGAGCGGTGAAGTCCTCTACGGTCAGACCCAGAGTGCCAAAACCAAACTCCACAAGTGCACCAAGGATGCGTTGAGCGTTCTCCAAATCAGGACGCACAAGAATGTCCATGTCACCTGTGTACCGTGGGGCACCGTGATAGGCGAGTGCATAAGCTCCGACTATTATGTAATCAACTCTGTGAGCGTTGAACAATGCGAGCAAATCTCTGAAGTCTTGCTGAACTTCCATGATACTGTCTCCTTAAGCGCTCAACCTCTGAAATACGTTCCTCGGGTGTCTTGGATATCCAGTAAGCAAGGTTCTCCTCTATTTCGTTAAAGTCTTGCCAACTCCTCTTTGTCACAACCTTTTCGATCACTGTTACCTCCGCCAGTATGCCTTCATTTTCCGCTTAATGGTGCAGGTAGACGCAGTTTTCGTAATTTTATGAAAGGCTACCTCCTTGGTTTGAAATCATATTATATATGATGTATGATTTTGAACCAAAAACCCAAAGGAGGTAGCAGATGCATTTCATCGGTATGGACATACACAAGAACTACTCATCGGTGGCGGTTACGAATGAGCGAGGTGATTTAGTGGGTCGTTGTCGAGTAAACCACCGCCATCGAGAAGAGCTCATAGGATATTTTAATCAATTTCCTTCAAGAACGCAAGTGGTAATGGAAGCTACTTGTGGGTGGGGCTGGTTGAGTGAGCTTTTACAGGATTTGGGATTAGAGGTGAAATTAGCTAATCCTTCGAAGGTAAAGATCATTGCGGAGAGTCAGATAAAGACAGACAAGGTGGACGCTTTGGCGTTAGCTCAACTTTTACGGACCAATTTTTTGCCGGAGGCGTATTTAGCTCCTCCGGAGCAGAGGGAGGCCCGGGACTTACTGCGTTATCGTATCGGTTTGGTTTATCTACGGAGTGGAGTAAAGAATAAGATACATGCATTGCTTACTCGTTTAGGGATATATCACACTTACTCTGACCTGTTTGGGAAAGAGGGTAGGATTTTTTTGTCTTCTTTGGAGTTATCCCAGGTACATCGGCAAGCTTTGGATGGATATCTTTGTCTGATAGATACTACCAATGAACTTATAGGTAAGGCGGAGGTGAAGATCCGGAAGGTGGTGAAGGAGAATGAAGATGGAAAACGGTTACTTACTGTTCCGGGGATAGGGTTTATCTTGGCTTATTTGGTTTTAGTGGAGATTGGAGACATTAATCGCTTCTCGTCACATAGGAAGCTTTGCAGTTATGCGGGATTGGTTCCTTCGGTTTATCAGAGTGGAGAGAAGAGTTATCATGGTCACATAAGTTACAAAGCTAACCGCTATCTTCGGTGGGGCTTGATTGAGGCAGCTCAGAGGGCAAAGGCGATTGATCCTTTTTTGCGAAAAAAGAAAGAAAGGATTGAGAGGAAGAAAGGTGCCAGTGTAGCTACAGTAGCAATAGCACACCAGCTTCTAGTGGCGATTTACCATATTCTTAAAGAGAAGACCGTTTACCGATCACCTAAGTTAAAACGCCGTTTGTCGGGCAAGCCCGTCCTGACCTTGGTCGCCTAAAGGCAGACCGTTTATCGTAATTGGGAAGCCCGACACCGGATAAAGACAGTGTCCCCTATGGGAGGACGAAGAGATAGTTGGAGAAAACCAAAAATCTAGAATCTTATATAAAGAAAAAAACAAAAATGTCTTGACACGGTAGCCTTTCAGAGATAGGTCAGGTGCCCGGCTGCGCACCTGACAAATGAATAATCTCAGAAGCACGGGGCTACTGATTACTACAAGTTATCAATCTCTGTGTGCCTTGGAACGGGTTGTTTCTTGCCTGTAGCGGGATTCACGTAAATGTCATGCCTTGCTCCAGGTCTTAACAAAATACATCCGTCTTTCTTGAGCTGACGAATAAACTCTTTACGCTTCATATGGCAATTGCTTTCAGCTTGAATTGTTCAGGCACATCCTCCATGACCATCAACCGGTATGCATCCTTAATATTTTCCTCCAATTCCTTAAGAGTCTTACCTTGCGTCATGATTTCTGGATGTTCGAGAAGTTTCCCAAGCCAAAATTTCTCTCCCTTCCAGTAAATCATAGTCATTTTTGCCTTCATGTTTTTCCTCCTGCAATCATTGTCGTTGGTACAGGGATAACTAACCATTGATTATCTTGTCTCCTTGTAAGAATCATTGTCTGCCTTGGCACCAGCCAAAGACACCCCATTATATCACACCTAAGTACGTCTTGTCAAGTTGTCCAAGATATTATAATCATTTATACATTCTTGTCAAGCATGTTTAAGGGCTTTCCCCAACGGGCACTGATAATTCCTCGCTGGATGATAAGATCCAGCGGGAGCAGAAGAATACAAACCGCAGAAGCCCCGCGGGGCGGGATCTCCGCTTCGCTCCGACAAGCTCTTGCACTCTACTCAATCTCTCAAATAATTCAGCAGTCCACCTTTTTCGGCAATCTCCAGCTCTAAACCGGAAGGTGGGTTGCCTTTTATTTTCTTTCCAGTGGAGAGGTTAGTCACCTGCCCAATTTGCATATGAACTTCGACCTCATCTCCAGTCTTTACCATCTTGGAGATTCCCGGAGATTCCAAGAGTGGAAATCCCAAATTGACGGCGTTGCGATAAAATATGCGGGCAAAGGAATCCGCTGCCACACAACCTACACCATTTTCTTTCAAACAGACGACCGCATGTTCACGAGAGGAACCGCATCCAAAATTCTTTCCAGCAACCACGATATCGCCCGGCTTGACCTCTTTGGCGAAGTTCTCCATCCCGGGAACGAACTCCATGGCGTGTTTTGCCATCTCCTTTGGATCAGTTAAGGGGAGGTATTGACCGTGGTAGATCTGGTCAGTATCAATGTCGTCTCCCACCACCCATGCTTTGCCTTTGAATTTCTTGGCCATATACTATTCTCCTTTCTCGATTAAATACCTAACTCTTCGGAAAATTAATATTTGCAGAACAGAATGTCAACGAAGATGATCAATTGCGTGGAGGACTCTGAAAAAATTGAATTGGTGAGGTACTGCTGGAGTGTCAAACTTCAGGGTCTGTTGAAAAACCCTATTGGCAGGGCTGAATGCCCTGCCCTATGGGTGATAAGTCATTGTTGCTCATAGGGGCGGGAATTTATCCCGCCCCGAAGTGGGACTTTTTCAAAACGCCCTTCAGCTTGACCTTAGACCCTTTAAAACATAATCACCTTTATAAGGTTCACCTAAAGGTGAACACTCCAGTTTGTCTTCTTTAAGCAGTTTTTCAGAGGTTTCCTATGTTTTTCTTGACACCAAAAGGCCTTAATTCTATATTGGGAATCGACGAATTATTTCGAGGAGAAATATATGGAAGAGACAAGCGAACTTCTCTTACACAGAAGAGAGAAGTTGAAAAGACTAAAAGAAAAAAATATCAACCCTTATCCTTATAGTTTCAAAAGAACACATACTTCAGCAGAGATAATCAAAAACTTCGAAAATCTTTCTGGTGATGAAAGCGAAGTCAAAATCGCTGGCAGAATGATCTCCCTGCGGCGTCACGGAAAGACCTTGTTTTTCCATATTTTGGATGGAGGGGGAAAAATTCAAGTTTACGTTAAATCAGATGAGGTGGGAAAGGAGAAGTTTGAGCTTTTTGATCTATTTGACATAGGAGATCATCTGGGAGCAACCGGCAAAGTTTTCAAGACCCGGACCGGCGAAATCACGGTTAGAGCAGCCGATTTCTGCATCCTTTCAAAATCCTTACTGCCGCTTCCGGAAAAATGGCACGGGCTTCAGGATAAAGAACTAAGATACAGACAGAGATATGTTGATTTGATAGTGAACCAAGAGGTAAAGAAGATATTCTTGGTAAGAACCGAGTTGATAAAAGCCATAAGAAGATTCTTGGACGATTCAGGCTTTGTGGAAGTGGAGAGCCCAATCCTTCAGCCTCTTTATGGCGGTGCCTTTGCCCGACCATTCACTACTCATCACCATGCTCTAAACGTTGATCTATATCTCCGGATTGCGGATGAGTTATATTTAAAAAGACTGATCGTGGGCGGGTTCGAGAAGGTTTATGAGATTTCCAAAAGCTTCAGAAATGAGGGAATGGATAGAAACCATAATCCCGAATTCACCATGCTGGAGCTATATCAGGCTTATGCGGATTACCATGACATAATGGAGCTTTACGAAAAACTTTTGAATGCCATATCCAAAGAAGTCTTAGGATCGAGTAAATTTGAATTTGAGGGGAATCAGATCGATTTGACTCCGCCCTGGAGCAGAATTCCCTTCTTGGAATCACTCCAAGAACATTTACCAATATCTAAAGGCGAGTTGGATTTCACGCGCTTGTTTTATAATGGAACCGAAGAGGAGATAAGACAACTGGTCATCAGATTAAAAATACAAGTAGATCCAAAGCGACCAAGAGGGAAGCTGATTGAAGCCATATTTGAGACTCAGGTCCAGCCCAATTTAATCCAGCCAACCTTCATAACTGATTATCCCATTGAGATGTCTCCTTTGGCCAAAAAGCACAGAGAAAAAGAGGGTTTGACGGAGAGATTTGAATTATTTTTGGGTGGTTGTGAGATGGGCAATGCCTTCTCTGAGCTGAATGATCCTCTGGACCAAAGAGAGCGATTTGAGCAGCAGATGGAGCTTGCCAAAAAAGGCGACAAGGAAGCACAAATGCTGGACGAGGATTTTTTGCGTGCCTTGGAATATGGTATGCCGCCCACCGGCGGTTTGGGCTTTGGGATAGACAGACTGGTCATGGTCTTCACCAACACCCATTCCATAAGAGAGGTGATCTTCTTTCCTCAGATGAGATCGGTTGAAAATCCCGCCGAAGGCGAGGAGGAATAAAATTCCCAACAGATCAAACAGAAGAAATGGATGAAAGAATCCTAATGAGCTGTTGACAGGCTGCCCGACAACTTCTATCTGTCGTTCTGACCCCGCCAAAGGCGGGAGAAGAATCTTGGTTTTATGCGGTTTAAAACACGAGATTCTTCGGCTAACGCCTGAGAAGAACAATTCTTTTGATGCTTCGGAAATAGTCTCAAGATTCCGCCACAGGCTGAAGAATTCCCGAAGCGAAAGGACAATGGTATTGAGAAATGCCGATACATC
>LJVD01000039.1 GCA_001304225.1 candidate division Zixibacteria bacterium SM1_73 | reverse complement strand
GAGAGATAGGAATTCTAACTAAAATCGCCAAACCAAACATCGGAGTCATCACCAATATTGGACCTGCTCATCTGGAATCGATGCAAAGTTTGGATAGAATAGCCCGAGCGAAATTTGAGCTTTTAGACAACATGAGATCACCTCATACGGCAGTGTTAAATGCTGACGATGAGTTTATGACAAAAAGAATCAAAAAGGGTAAAGAAAAGGCCGTGAGCTTTTCCATCAAAAATAAAGCCGATTTCAAAGCAGATGGAATCACCATCAACCATGAAGGATATATAGGTTTTAAGGTAAATGGCAAGCACAGGATAGATTTAAAACTCTTAGGAGAGCATAATGTATACAACGCTTTGGCCGCTTTTGCGGTAGGAACTCTTTTGGGGGTGGAGGAGGAGAAGATAAAGAGCGGTTTGGAGAAATATAAACCCTCTGAACTTAGGATGGAGTTGGTTAGACTTGACAACATTAGAGTCATAAATGATAGCTACAACGCCAACCCGGTCTCGATGGCCAATGCTTTAAGGACCTTAAAACAAATGAGCACCGAAGGCAGAAAAATTGCAGTGTTAGGAGACATGTTGGAATTGGGGGAAAAAACATTCGGTTATCACTTGGAACTGGGGAAAAAAGTCGCAGAATCGGAAATAGATCTCCTATTGACCGTGGGAAAGGCCTCCCCAACCATCGGTCAAGGAGCCAGAGATCAGGGAATGAACTCAGAAAAAATACTTTCTTTTGATAATAACGAAAGGGCAAGTTCTTATCTGCTTGAGAATCTAAAAGCTGGAGACTTAGTTTTGATCAAAGGTTCAAGAAAGATGAAATTGGAAGAGGTGGTCATAAGTCTGAAAAGTCTGTATGGTCGCCAAAACTAACCAATCAGTAGTTGCCCAAGTGGGTAGCCGCAGTCTTTAGACTGCGAAGAATGAATGGATGTTCTTTATGATGGCATAACATAAAGGCTGCGGCTACCGAAAAAATTGGAATCCGAAATGTCCTTTAGGATTCATGAATGATAGAAAATTGGGACGTTAAGAGGCGAGAGAATGACCAAAAGGAATGTTCACTGTTCACCGGTTCATTATTGCCCGCCCACAATTCAAGGTGAGGAGGTCCTGAGCTAACTGGAGGCGAAAAGATGCTTTACCATTTGCTTTTTCCACTAAGTGAACATATTTCATTCTTTAACATATTCAGGTATATCACCTTCAGGACCGCCTGCGCTACTTTGACTGCGCTTTTAATCAGCTTGATTGTGGGACCAGCCATTATCAGAAAATTGAAGGAAAGACATGTACAGGAAAAGATCAGAGAGGAAGGTCCCGCCACCCATAAGGTTAAAGAGGGAACCCCAACCATGGGTGGAATCATCGTATTGTTTTCGGTGGTCATTCCCACTCTGCTTTGGGCAAAACTTACCAACCCCTATACCCAGTTGATCCTTTTGGTGACCGTGTGGATGGGTCTTTTGGGCTTGATGGACGATTATTTCAAAGCAATAAAACATCAGCCCAAAGGTATGGTGGGAAGAAAGAAGTTGGCTGGACAGGTTGCTTTAGGGTTGCTTTTGGGCTTTCTGTTGCGTCTTTTTCCACCTTCGACAAATTTCGGGACTGCCTCCGATATTCTTTTCTTCAAGAACTATTTTGTCGATTTCGGGATATTCTACATACCTCTGGTGATATTGGTGATCACCGGTGCATCTAATGCAGTGAACCTAACTGATGGTTTAGATGGTCTGGCCATCGGTCTTATCGGCCTGTGCGCGTTTGCCTTTGCGGGCTTATGTTACATCACCGGACGAGTCGACTTCTCCCGTTATCTCTCCATAATATACCTGGAGGGATCGGGGGAGCTGACCATATTCTGTGGAGCGGTAGTCGGAGCCGCCTTGGGTTTCTTGTGGTTCAACGCTCATCCAGCCCAAGTCTTCATGGGCGATACCGGAGCTTTGGCTTTGGGCGGAGCCTTTGGAGCCATCTCCATCTTGATAAAAAAGGAGATGCTTCTTCTGATCGTGGGAGGCGTCTTCGTGGCCGAGGCACTCTCTGTGATCATCCAGGTATTCTCCTACCAGATGTGGGGAAAGAGAATCTTCAGGATGGCTCCATTGCATCACCATTTTGAACTTTTGGGCTGGAAAGAGCCACAGGTGGTGGTGCGCTTTTGGATCGCCGGAGCAATCTTAGCTCTTTTGACTTTGAGCACTTTAAAAATAAGATGAGCTTAAAAAAGACCATAAGTCTTACAAAATTTTAGATTTGTTTGGAGCTATAGTGGGAGTAGCGACACTTGTGTCGCGTCTTAATAAAATAGACGAAATGATTATTCAAAGACACAGACCCCCACATGTTTATCTTGATGACACTTATTATTTTGTCACCACAGGAACATTTCACAAGATGATTTTATTTGATAATCATGAAAAGAAGAAGCTCGTTAGATCAGCTTTAGAAATGAGTGTCAAAAAACATAGATATCTTCTAACAGCATGGGTTATCTTAAGTAATCATTTTCATATTCTTTTCAAGACAAGCAAAGGTCAACTTTTACCTCGTTTTTTGTCTGGAATAACCGGGAAAAGCGCAATAGAGCTGAATAAATTGGATAAACGCACAGGTAGAAAATGTTGGTATCAGTATTGGGATCGTTGCATTAGAGACAATAGGTATTTTTGGACAAGAGTCAATTATATCCACTATAATCCGGTAAAACATGGTTACGTAATTAGAATGGGAGATTATGTTTTTTCCAGTTATAGGCTTTACCTAAAAACCAAGGGGCAAGAGTGGATAACATCTTGTTTTATGGAATTTCCGATAAAGGATTTCTTTATCGAGGAGGATCAATTTTAACGCAGAGCAAGCTCTGCTGCTCCTAAGGTTTATTTATGAGGAAAGATCGAGTTACAGAAAAAAGAGTGGGAATCTTCGGGATGGCAAGATCGGGTTTAGCCTGTGCCAAGCTTTTGAAGAAATTGGGAGCGGAAGTCTTGGTTAGCGATATTAAGCCAAGCAATCTCTTGACCTCCGAAATAGCTCAATTGACAGAACTAAACATAGATTTTGAAACAGACGGCCATACCTCCAAGGCGATCACCAAGAAAGATTACCTGGTTATAAGTCCGGGAGTCCCTTTGGACATCCCCATTCTGAAAAAGGCCCAAGAGAGCGGAATCCCCATCTTTTCGGAAATAGAGGTAGCATTCTGGTTGACCGATGCCAAGATCGTGGGAATCACGGGGTCAAATGGAAAAACCACCACCACCACCTTGATAGGAGAAATCCTCAAGGAGGAGAAGAGGGAGAGCCAGATAGGTGGAAATATAGGCATTCCATTCTCAAGCTTGGTGGAAAAGATCTCCAAGGAGGGGACCATAGTTTTGGAACTCTCCAGCTTTCAGCTGGAGAGGATAGAAGAGTTCAGGCCATACGTATCGGCAGTGTTAAACATCAGCTCAGACCACCTGGATCGCCATCCCGATCTGAAATCATACATAGATGCTAAGTTGCGCATCTTCGAAAATCAGACAGATGTGGATTTCGCAATCTTAAATGCGGATGACAAAAACAGCATGGAACTTGCCCTTTACTCTTCGAGCAAAAAGGTCTTTTTCAGCACAAAAAAGGAATTGGAAATTGGAGCCTTTGTTAGGAATGGAATGCTTGTCTATAAAATGAATGGAAAAGACGAGAAGATCATTGAAACAAAAGACATCGGAATCAAGGGACCTCATAATCTATCCAATGCTGCTGCCGCCTGTGCCATCTGCTCCGTCCTGGAAGTCAGTCCCCTCTCTATGAGGGAAACCTTGAAACGGTTCAAAGGGGTGGAACACAGATTGGAGGAGGTAACCACCCTATCCGGAGTAAAATTTGTGAACGATTCCAAAGCTACCAATGTCGAATCGGTGTGGTATGCCCTTCAGAGTGTGAAGGAACCCATCATTTTGATCGCCGGAGGAAAAGATAAAGGCGGAGACTTCACCAAACTGAGGGAATTAGCAAAAAGCAGAGTGAAAGCTTTGATCTTAATCGGAGAGGCCAAAGAGAAGATCGGCAATGCCTTAAGCGATTTGGTTTCAACTCTTTATTCTGATTCGTTGGAAGAAGCAGTTGAACTGAGCTTTAAAAAGGCGCAAGCAGGCGACACGGTTTTGCTTTCACCGGCTTGCGCCAGCTTTGACATGTTCAAGGATTATCAGCATCGGGGAGAGGTATTTAAAGCTTCAGTGCGAAGTTTAGCCAAAAGCCATAATGCTGACCTTGGAATGTCGACCTACAAAGCTTGAAGACATTTTTTGATTTTGAGTTGCAAAAAAGATGTAGAGGATAATTTCGAATTTTGCCTTTTGAAATTTTGATTTTAGAATGATAGACAGATCCAAACCAGATTACCTATTGCTCCTGATAGTCATGATACTGATCTCTGTAGGAATGGTTATGGTCTATTCTGCCTCTGCCATCCTGGCAGATCAGAAATTCCATAGCTCCACTTTCTTTATCCGAAAACAGATTCTATGGGCGGGCATCTCCTTGTTTCTGATCCTTGTCTTGACCAAAGTGGATTATCACAAATATGATAAATATGCTAGGTTTTTCTTGCTTTTTTCTTTGATCCTGCTGGTGGTGGTTTTATTTTCTCAACCCACCAAAGGGGCGACTCGATGGATAAAAGTTGGACCGGTGGTGTTCCAACCCTCCGAACTTTTCAAATATGCCTTGGTTGGGTTCATGGCACATTCTTTGAGCAGAAGGAAAAATAAAATAAGTGACTTCAGATATGTCTTATTACCTTATTTTTTGATTTTAGGAATAGCTTCCTTTTTGATCATGAAGGAGCCTCATCTGGGAGCGATTCTCTCTGTATCCATAATTTTCCTGGTGATGCTGTTTGTGGCGGGAACCAAAATCAAACATCTTTTGCTCTTTTCCGCACCCCTTGCGGTTGCCATCTTTACCTTGGTTTTCGTTTTCGGGTATAAAAAACAGAGGGTGGATGATTATCTGAACTCGATTCAACATCCCCTGGAAGGAAGCTATCAGATGAGGCAATCGGTTCTGGGTTTGGGCGCGGGGGGAATTATTGGAGTAGGTTTAGGGGAAGGTAAGCAGAAGCTTTTCTTTCTGCCCGAGCCGCATACTGATTTCATCTTCGCCACCATAGGAGAGGAAGGAGGATTTCTTACCTGTGCATCCATCATGATCTTGTTCTTTGTGTTAGCTTTAAGGGGATTATCCATAGCCAATCGGGCCCCTGATGATTTCGGCTTCTTTTTGGCTTTGGGTATAAGCTTGTGCATATTTGTGGGTGCCTTAATCAACGCAGGAGTGGTGGTGGGTCTTCTGCCCACTACCGGCATACCTATGCCCTTCTTAAGCTATGGGGGGTCATCTTTGATCTTCTCCTCCATGGGTATCGGTGTGCTTCTGAACATATCCAGACAAGCCAGGTTTGTATCGTCACCGCGAGTTTTAAATAGGATGGGCGTGTGAGAATGGTCCAGCCACGCGCACCATTTAAAGTCATTTTAGCCGGAGGAAAAACCGGAGGACATGTTTTCCCAGCGATAGCCATGGCAAAAGAGTTTAAAAGAAGATTCCCCAGAAGCAAAGTCGTCTTTGTGGGCACCAAGGATGGTCTGGAATCAAAAATCGTACCTAAACAAGGTTTCAAGTTGGTCTTCATTCAAGCCAGAGGGTTGAAGAGAAGGGCAAGCCCGGCCAATCTCATGCTTCCATATTACGTTCTAAAAAGCCTGTATCAATCCTTAAGAATTCTAAATGAGGAGAGACCGGATTTGGTGGTGGGTACTGGGGGATACGTAAGTTTTCCCGTGGTTTTTTCTGCCGGCTTAAAAAATATCCCCACATTGATTCAAGAACAGAATAGCTATCCTGGAGTCTCAACCCGCCTTTTGGCACTTTTAGTTGACCGGGTGTGCTTGTCTTATTTAAGTTCGATCCAGTATTTCTTGACCAAGGGAAAGCTGAGGGTAATAGGAAATCCAGTAAGGGAAGACTTAGTTTCTGCGAATAGAAATGAGGCTTTAGAGAAATTCAATTTGAATCCAAGCAAAAAGACCATATTCATCTTCGGCGGGAGCCAGGGAGCACATGCTGTAAATCAGACAGTTTTGGACGGCTTAGATTCTTTCTCAGAGAATTGGCAGCTTTTGTGGCAGACCGGAGAGAATGATTTTGCTATGGTCTCTGAGAGAGTTGGGGAGAAAAAAATCAAATGTGTGGTTTTCCCCTTCATTGAGGATATGAGATACGCCTATGCGGCCTCCGATTTGGTGGTCTCCAGAGCTGGCGCTTTGACGTTGGCAGAAATCACCACCTGCGGCAAACCATCACTTTTGATACCCTATCCTTTTGCCACCGCGGATCATCAAAGATATAATGCGGAAGTTCTGGAAAAAGAAGGCGCCGCCCAGATAATTTTGCAAGAAGATTTAACCAGTCAAAACTTAGCGCAAAAACTCTCCTCTCTTCTTTCCGATGAGGAGAGGTTAGAAAGAATGGGAAAGCAGAGCAAAAAGATGGGAAAACCTGACTCTGTGGCTCTTTTGGTGAACGAAATGGAGAAACTGTTAAGAAAAGGTAGACACAGGTCAGTTGACTCGAATGAGCTTCAGCCTCCGGTCAAAGACTGCTGGGGAAGTCATGAAATTTAAAAAAATAAAACATATTCACTTTGTTGGGATTGGTGGAGCGGGGATGTCCGGGATCGCGGAGGTCCTATTCAATTTGGATTACAAGATTACCGGATCGGATTTGAAATCGACTGAGACCACCCAGAGATTGAAAAATCTGGGAGTTGAGATTTTTGATCAGCATAGAGAAGAGAATGTGGCCGAATCGGATGTGGTGGTCATCTCCTCCGCGATCAAGGAAGGAAATCCTGAGGTGGTCTTTGCCAAAAGAAATAAAATCCCAGTGGTCAGAAGAGCGGAGATGCTTGGCGAATTGATGAGAATGAAATATGGCATAGGAATCGCTGGAACTCATGGCAAGACCACCACCACCTCGATGGTGGGTGAAATCCTGTCTGAGGGGGGACTGGACCCCACCATCGTGGTGGGAGGAAGGGTGAACAATTTGGGCTCCCATGCCAAGCTGGGAAATGGCGAATTCCTGGTGACGGAGGCGGATGAATTCGACCGCTCCTTTTTGCGTCTCACCCCCACCATTGCAGTGGTCACCACTCTGGAGGCTGAACACTTGGATTATTATAAGGACTTCGAGGAGATCAAAACCGCTTTTTTGGAGTTCGTCAACAAAGTCCCCTTCTATGGAAGGGTGATATTATGTCTGGATGAGGAAAACCTTGTTGATCTGATGCCCAGAATAGAAAGAGCCATTACCACCTATGGATTTTCCCGACAAGCAGATTTGCAAGCTAATTCACTCTCCCTTGCAGAAAATCGCAGCTGCTTCAAGGTGAAACTAAAGGGTAAAGAATTAGGAGAGGTGAAGTTATCAGTTCCTGGGATTCACAATGTCAAAAATTCGCTGGCCGCCATTGCGGTTGGACTTGAGCTGGAGATACCCTGGGAGAAAATTCAAAAGGGGCTTTTTGATTTTAAAGGGGTCAGCAGAAGATTCGAAATCAAGGGAATCGAAAAAGAGGTGATGGTGGTGGACGATTATGCCCATCATCCCACCGAGATCGAGGCAACCCTAAAAGGAGCCCGCTCCGGCTGGAAAAAAAGAATCATCTGTGTGTTTCAGCCTCACCTCTTTTCTCGAACCAGGGATTTTCATAAAGAATTCGGCAGGTCGTTTTTCAACTCCGACATCTTGATAGTCACCGATGTTTATCCTGCCCGGGAAGAACCAATTCCTGGGGTAAGCGGGGAACTGGTTTATTTGGCTGCCAAAGAATATGGACATAAAAACGCATTCTATGTTCCCCAAAAGGAGGAGGTGGCACCTTTCCTATTGAAGATATTGAAAGAAAATGATATGGTCATCACCATGGGAGCAGGAGATATCCATAAGATTGGAACAGAACTTTTGAAAATGCTTTCGGATTGAATGGTCATGAAGAGGATAATTGTTTTTGTAATATCCATTTTTTTCGTTTCAACCTGGTGCGGGGTGTATATATTTTTGTGTCATTCCCCCAGATTCAATTTGACACGAATTGATATACAGGGAAATCATAAAGTGAGTGAAAGGGAGATCTTGCAAAAAGCTAAAATGGAGTTGGGCACAAATATTTTCCGCATGGATCTGGATGGAACCGAAGAGCATATCAAAGAAGACAAAAGAATAAAGGGTGTTCGGGTGAAAAGAAAATTCCCTAACCAGATATCAATTGAGGTGGAAGAGAAAAAGCCGGCATTATGGATAAACTTACCTGAGGGATTATACGGGCTTTCCCCGGATCAAGAGATAATTCCCTTGGAGGAAGAAGACTTCGACTTAGATCTTCTCGTGGTTAGCGGTTTGGCATCCCTGCCCGTCTTTGGAAAGAAAAAAGAGAGCGTAAAAAGTTACACACCTTGGCCTAACAGGAAGGCTAAATTTGCCTTCAATTTCTACACGACTTTGTTGGAAGAAGACGTAAGCTTTATGGAAAGCATATCGGAGATAAACTTGGGTGACGAAACCAATCTCATCCTCTATCTGGTTCCCGGGGGAACCCAGGTGAATCTGGGTAGGGATGGTTTAAAAAAGAAACTGAGAAGGTTAAGGGCAATTCTGCGTTATGAGGAAAAGCCGGAATATCTTGCTTGTATAGATCTCAGATTCAAAGATCAAGTGGTGTTGAGAAAATCTTCGCAGGGATTGGTCAGGTCGGTTTCTCAGGATCCCAATAAGCGGTTGGTTCAAATGAGAGCAAATGCTATTGGCAGAGAAAAAAATTTATAAGCAAAGAGGCGGCTATGGGGAAGGAAAATCTACTTGTTGGTTTAGACATTGGCACCACCAAGATAGCTGTGATCATCTCGGAGCTGCAAGAATCAGGGGAGCCCAAGATTGTGGGGATCGGAACTTCCCGCTCCGAGGGGCTGAAAAGAGGGGTGGTGATCAATTTAGAAAGGACGGTGGAGTCTATAGCTAAGGCGGTGGAGGATGCGGAGTTGATGGCCGGGGTTAAGGTCAACTCAGTTTTCGCTGGCATTGCCGGAGATCACATTCGAAGTATCAACAGCCGGGGAGTGATTGCCGTCTCCCGCTCCGGTAATGAGATCCATCCATCAGATGTCCAGCGGGTGATCAATGCTGCCAGAACCGTAGCCCTTCCCGTGGATAGGGAGATCATTCATGTATTACCTCAAGAATATACTGTGGATGATCAATCCGGGATCAAGGATCCTGTGGGCATGGCCGGAGTAAGGTTGGAGGCAGAGGTTCACATCGTTACCGGTGCGGTCACTTCTGCCCAGAATATTTACCGAAGCGTAAAAAAGTCTGGATTGGAGGTATGTGATTTGGTCCTCCAGTCGCTTGCCTCCAGCTACGCGCTCCTTTCACCGGAGGAGCAGGAGTTGGGAGTAACCTTAATTGACCTGGGAGGTGGAACCACCGACATCGCCATCTTTCATGATGGCTCCATCCGACACACCGCTGTGATCGGTGCAGGAGGCAAGAACGTAACCAACGACATTGCCATCGGCTTAAGAACTTCGGTGGAGCAGGCAGAGGAGATCAAGAGATCCTACGGATGTGCCCTATCTGGACTGGTCAATTCGGACGAGATGATCCAAGTTCCAGTGGTGAGAGGGGGTGAACCGAAGGAGATCTCCAGATCAGTCCTGGCGGCCATCATCGAGCCCAGAGCCGAAGAGATATTCAGTCTGGTTTTGCAAGAGATGAAAAAGACCAATTATTCCGACCTTTTAGCGGCGGGAGTGGTTCTGACCGGAGGAGGTTCTCTTTTAGAGGGGACGGTAGAACTGGCCGAGCAAATATTTGATATGCCGGTAAGAAAAGGAATACCTCAAGGATTCAGTGGCTTGGTGGATGTTGTTTCCACCCCCATTCACAGCACCGGGGTGGGATTGATTCTTTACGGGTTGGAACAATTGAGAGATGAAAAATCCACAGGGGGCTCAGAAGAAAAAGGATGGTTTCGCAAAATGAAAAATCTATTTAGTCAATATTTCTAAAAATCTTTTTGGAGGGAGGAAAAGATATGTTCTTTGAGCTTGATACCAGCTATGAGAATCACGCCAACATGAAGGTGGTTGGCGTAGGAGGTGCAGGAGGAAATGCCATCAATCGGATGATCGATGCTCATCTCTCCGGCGTAGATTTCGTCACCATTAACACCGATGCGCAGCATCTGAAGACGGGAAAGGCCTCTCATCAGGTACAAATCGGCAGCCGTCTCACCAAAGGATTGGGAGCCGGAGCCGACCCGGAGATCGGCAGAAGAGCAATCGAAGAGGATCGTGATCTGGTGGCAGAGTCTTTGGTTGGAGCCGATATGGTCTTCGTCACCGCAGGGATGGGAGGAGGTACGGGAACCGGCGCCGGTCCCATCGTGGCGGAAATTGCCAAAGATCAAGGAGCTTTGACCATAGGGGTGGTTACCAAACCTTTTGACTTTGAAGGAAGAAAGAGAATGTCACGTGCTCTTATGGGGATCGATGAATTGAAGGATAGGGTGGATACCTTAATTCTCATCCCCAATCAGAAGCTCTTGGAGTTAGCCAGCAAAGAGACTCTCCTTACAGATGCCTTTAAGTTGGCAGATGAAATCTTGCTCCAAGCCACCAAAGGCATCTCCGAACTGATCACCGTTCCTGGACTTATCAATCTTGATTTTGCGGATGTGAAAACGGTGATGGCGGAGATGGGAGATGCTTTGTTCGGGATCGGCTATGGTACCGGAGAAGATCGGGCTAAAGAGGCCGCAAACCAGGCCATATCCAGTCCGCTTTTAGATAATATTTCCATTATCGGAGCCAAAGCGGTGCTGGTAAACGTGACTGGAGGACCGGATATGACCCTATTGGAGGTAAACGATGCGGCTTCCTTAATAACCGAAGCCTCGGGCAAAGATGCCAACATCATCTTCGGTGCGGTGATAGAGGAAAACCTTAAGGATGAACTGAGGGTTACGGTGATCGCCACCGGCTTCGACAGCCGAAACGACAAAAAGAGACTGGGAAAAGATTATGCTGCTGATCTGTTCTCGTTTCCGAAGCGCGTCATGGAAAACTCACGGTCTAAATATAGAGAACTTGAATGCGACTCATCAAAGAGATTTGAGAAGACCAAAGCTCCATCTTATACCTCGGACGATTTGGAGGTGCCCGCTTTTATCAGAAAACAAAACGGAGGTTAAATAAGTTTGCCATTTTTCTGGCAACCATGAGACCAAGACTGTAACGTAAATCTTCAGGGACCGTTGAAAAAGCGTCTCAAACGTTTTGATTTTGGGACAGGAACTAGCACTGTCCCTAGATGCAAATTTCTCCGTAAAACGGCCTTTTCAACACACCCTTCGGGTTTGCCAAACTTGGCATGGTCAATGGCAATCCAACTAAATGTATGGAGGTGTTCGCATCTGGGAACGATTCAGTTGCGCTCGTAGGAGCTAAGGCGTTATCCTTTTAATAACCCCGGCGAAGCTTCTCAGGATGTTAACTCATCTGGTTGGGGGCGAGGACCTTACGCTTCAAAAGCTTTTTGCTTGATGGTGGTGACCAGTATAGACAGCCAAAGGCACAAAAGTGCCTAACTCAACCTCTAAGGCTGATTTAAATCCTTCAGTTCCTTAAAAATCACCTCCATCAACTAGATCCCGCCTTTTGGCGTGCCCTACCGGCATACCTTTGGCGGGATCTTTTTTTCCCAAGCATAGCTTTGCGCAAGATGAATATCTCTTACTTTGGCTGAGGATATAACAAATGCTCCTATTCTCTGTAAAGTGTAGTAGAAACCTATAGATTTCGACGGTGGGGGCTAAAGTGTATTATCAAGTAGCATAGTTGCAGGATCGTCAACTAAGATAGGCAACAGATTTGATTGGTTGTTTATCATAATAGATGTAGACAGCGTTTTTGATTTGTTCGATTTCGACGGTTTGACCACTGGGACGTGGGATGTACAGATTTGGTCTCCCTGGAAACAAATGGAAATGTCGCCCCGGACTTTTCGAAGTAGGCTCCCCTCGGGACAAAAGATCGGCACGGGTGAATCTGGGAACTGAGGTTGCATGAACTTATACCGGGAAATGGAAGGAAGATTGCCCAAAGCCTGATGTGGTCTCTTAAAGTTATAACAGAAGCGGTAAGCCGCTTAGGGGCGGAGTTCACCTACGCCCGTAAGGGGATGGGAATCAATAAACCGGGTGGAGCCAAGCTCCACCCTTACGCGATTCTTATAAAATTACGAATTTTTCAAGGTTGGTTATACGAATGCATTCGCACATTGCGGGGTAAGGTACCTACGACAATGACAAAGCCTAGAACCATTTATTCCTTTTCCAGAATGATTTCTCTCAAGAATCTCGCCGGCGGTGAACCATAAGACAAAAGCTTCTGATTAAATTCTTTTTGAGAAAATCTCTCCCCTACTCTCTCCTTATAATCCTTTTCCAAATCTAAAACTTCCTGAATTCCCACGAAATAGGTGGAGAGTTGGGTGGAGGTTAAACAAGCCCGAACCCATTTCCCCTCCGCCTCGGAACTCTCCTGGAATCCCTCTTCTGTCATCAATTTGATAGCTTCCTCTCTAGTCATATCCCCGGCGTGAATCTTGGCGTCCAAAATGGAATTGATCACCGCCCTGAGATACATCTTGAGCTGCTGCAGCTCATACCGGGGATCGAAATCCATAAATCCAGCATTGACCATCATCCTTTCAGAATATATGGCCCATCCTTCGATGAAGGCACCATTGCCGAAAATGGCTCTTGTCAGGGAGGGGAATTGATTAGCATAAAACAACTGCACGTAGTGCCCGGGCATGGCTTCATGAACGGAAAGGTCTACAAGCATGTAATTATTATATTCCCTTAAATAAGATTCCACCTGCTCTTTGCTCCAGTCGTCCGGTATGGGTGAAACTCGATAGAAAGCCTTCTGATCTTTATCCAAAGGTCCGGGAGCATCAAGTCCGGCTATGGCAATGCCCCGGGAGAATTCAGGTTCCCATTCCACCTCCAGAGGGTTTATTCCGGTAAGATCAAGTAAGTCCTTCTCTTTCACAAAATCCTCCAAATCCTTCATAATCTGACGACAGACCGCTAAAAGTTCATCCTTTTTGCAATGGTCTTTAGCGATTTCGTCCAAAACCTCTTCGATGACCACATTCTCTAAATTCTCCCCGATCTCTTTATGTTTGCGAGTGGGAAATAACTTATCATGCAAGGGCAGGGCAATGTCGAACATCCTTTTGCGAACCCTTTTGACTTCCTGCTCCGCCCTTCTCACGATTTCATCAGAAGGCAAATCGGATTGAAGGGTATATCTTAGTTTCTTCTCGTAGAGCTCTTTTCCCAGTCGGAAATCTCCTTTTGATCTGGGCAGAAGGTCGTTTTCCAGAAAGTCCTGATAATCCTCAAGAACCGCAATGGCTTTTTCACTTTCGGCTATCAAGCTATCTTTTAAACCCAGAGATTTATCCAGAACTTTGGAAAGCTCATTTTTGATTAAATTTATAGTTCCCTTGCTTTGTCTTATGGCAGTTTCTGTATTTATCTCCGCAGGACTGCCCAGGTTGGCTTTGGCTTGTTCCAGAAGTCGGGGAATCTGTCTTAGTCGCGAAAGGACATTTCTCAACCTTTCGCCCCAGGGGGCAAAGTCACGGATGATTAAAGAATTGATCGAACCGCCTATCACATGATTATACATAACCGGGCTTTTCTCCCAGGGTTTTAGCTCTTCATAGCGCAAAAGCTGTGAGTGGATCTCATTTTCCAGGATTTTGAAATCGACCTGGTTGGTGTCATTAAGCTTGGTGGTATCGATGGTCCCCATCCTCTCCAAAAACGATTTTAAACGATTTCGCTCCGCTTGAATCGCTTCCTGCGAGTAATCATCTAAGAGCCCATCGTATTTATGTTCGCCATTGTAAGTTGCCCAAACTGGGTGTGCCTTGAAATACCCATCTAGAAACTCATCCACCAAAACTTTGAATTTCTGATCCTCGGCTCCTTTCCTCACACAGGTGGAAAGGGTTAACAAGAGCAAGCAAGATAACATCAATAGACCTTTAATCCCTTTAGACATTTTAAACCTCCTTTAAGAATTTATCTCCCAGCAGATTTACAGATTTTCCATTTAATCTGCTTCATCTGTTGGGAATTTATTTGTTTCATCCGTTGGTATGAACCATATGGTTTATACCGTTGACAACTAACTTTAAAAAAATGGTCTCCATTTTTCTTCTTCAGGTTTGGGGGTTAGTAAACTTACAATAATTAAGCTCGACACGGACAAGATAAGCGCTGGATAGATGGTGGGGACATTTAAGGGCTTTTTCAAGAGTTCCCATCCTATGGTGGTCACCATGCCTAAAGCGATGGAACAAACACCACCAGCGGGGGTGGCTCTTTTCCAGAAAAAGGCAGCTAAGGTGGCGGGAGTGATGCCGACCCCATACATGGTGTAAGCATATAGAGCCATAGCTAATACCGTGGTGAAAAATTTTACCTGAATAAAAGCAACAATCCCCAGTGCTATCACTACCAGTCTTGAATATAGCACCATTCTTTTTTGCGAGACATCTGGATTTATGAATCTCTGATATATATCTCTCATTATGTTAGTGGAGGGAACCAAAAGAAAGGAATCTGCGGTGGATACGATGACTGCCACAATGGCCCCAAGCAAGATCAATCCAATAACTGGAGACAATCCATGACGCACTGAATGCAAAAGCACCATCTCCGGATCTATATCCAAAAATATACTGCTTCCGATTATGGCCAAAACCACGATCAAGGTTTCGATAAAGATCGTTCCTGAAATCCAGCCGATCACGGATGATCTTGCCGCCTTTTCATCTCTGGCAGAAAAAAATCTCTGGTACATGTTTGATTCACCCAGCAGAAGAAGCATGGTGGGAAGAGAATAGCTTAGAGCCTCCCAGATGCTCATGGTTCCCAGAACCTGAAATCTGTCTGGAGGGAGAGTATTCATTATGTTTCCCCAGCCTCCGGCTAACTTCAATAAAAATGGAAAACCAATAATAAATCCCAACAACAAGACTATACCGTTCACCACGTCGGTATAAGCCACAGAGATCATCCCGGCCAAGGCAGTATAGGCGATTACGAAGACTGCGGTGAGGATTATCCCTTGATCTACGGGGATGCCCACCACCAGGTTCAAAACCCAACCCCCGGCTTTGAACTGATAGCTGACGATGGCAGTGTAGGCGATGATGGTGGTGATGCTTCCCAGAATACGCGCATATTTATTGTATCTGGCTTCCAAGATATCGGGAACCGTAAACTGAGCGAACTTTCTGGCTCGACCAGCTACGAAATAAAGAACAATGATCGCCACCCAGACTCCCGCATCGAACCACAGGGCCGAAAAACCTTTCCTGTAGCTGAGTCCTGCCGAAGCGATGATACTCCCTGATCCGATCCACGTGGCTAAGAGTGTCCCCACCAACACCGGTGCGGAAAGTTTTCTTCCCGCCACCATGAAATCTGTTTGTGTCTTGACCGCCCTACTGCGAATAGCGCCCACTCCGATGAGGATTAAAAGATAGATTAAAATTGCCCAGAAATAAATCATTCTAACTAAAGTTAACTTCGTTTTGCAAAAAAATGTGTACTGGAAGGCTTGAGCCTTCCATTTTTGTTTTTAATCCCCCTTTGTCCCCCTTTGTATAGACTGGGGACATAGGTAACACATGTTCGGAGACATAGGTAACAGTTATATTGGCATGATGGTTAACTATGGAAAGGAGCCAATCATGC
>LJVD01000038.1 GCA_001304225.1 candidate division Zixibacteria bacterium SM1_73 | reverse complement strand
CTTAAAAAAAACCTCCGGTATACATAGCCGGAGGTTTTTCTATTAGATAGGTTTCAAGATCGTCCGGTTCGGTGCGATCCAACCGCACTGAAGGCTTACCACTTCTGCATTATCTCACCGAAGCATTCCAGTCGTAGGTAGATACCATTGGTGAGGTATATGGTCGTTCGGCACTATGTCGAAGGACTGTTTATTCGGGTTGAAGGGATCAGTCTTTCAAAGGCATTCCAGAATTGTCTCATTGCATAGTTTCATTTTTCCTTTCCATTAAATGTAATTTATCTATAGTCAGACAATCCACTAAATAGCTGACATCAGAAAGAGCTAACATTGCGGCAGTCAATCCGTATGCCAACTGAGATATGAGGGAAGAAGAATATGATGCAGACCAGATTACTCTCCATCCTAACAGGGTTGCTGATTCTAATGGGAGGAACTACGATGTCTGAAAGAAATGAGGTCAATGAGAATGCAAGACTCGAAAAAGCTACTTTTGCTGGCGGCTGTTTTTGGTGTATGGAGGATGCTTTTGAGAGTTTAGAGGGTGTGGTTGACGTCGTCTCGGGATACACAGGCGGCCATCAGGAAAATCCCACTTATGAGGAGGTATGCTCTAAAACGACCGGTCACTACGAAGCAGTCCAGATAACTTTCGATCCTTCCAAAATATCATATCAAGCTTTGTTGAATCATTTCTGGAGACAAATTGATCCCACAGACAAGGAAGGGCAGTTTGCCGATAGAGGTTCACAATACAGGACTGCCATTTTTTATCACAGCGAAGATCAAAAAACTTTGGCAGAGAAATCCAAAGAGGAATTGGAAAAGACTAAAAGATTTGACAAACCTATAGTTACTGAGATTATACCCTTCACCAGATTCTTCAAGGCAGAAGAATATCATCAAGATTATGCCTCCAAGAAGAGGATACAGTATGGGCTATACAAGAAAGGATCGGGCAGAGAGAAATTCATTAAAGAAAAGTGGGAAGAAAGCTACACAAAACCGAGTGAAAAGGAATTGAAGGAGAAACTAACTCCCCTGCAATATCAGGTCACCCAGAAATGTGGAACCGAGGAGCCGTTCAAAAACGAGTATTGGAATAACAAAAGAGAGGGGATATATGTCGATGTCGTTTCAGGTGAGCCACTGTTCTCATCCAAAGACAAGTTCGATTCCGGCACTGGTTGGCCAAGCTTTGTCAAGCCACTTGAGCGAGACAATATGGTAGAACGAACAGATAGTAGCCTGGGCATGATAAGGACTGAAGTGAGAACCAAACATGCTGATTCCCATCTGGGTCATGTGTTTGAGGATGGACCCGCACCCACAGGATTAAGATACTGCATAAACTCTGCGGCACTAAGATTCATTCCCAAAGAAGATCTGGAAAAGGAAGGCTATGGAAAGTATAAAAGTTTGTTCGAGGACTGAAACCGAAAAGATGACAGGGAGTGACTATCGTTTCTCCTTGGCGTTGTTGATTCTCACTATATATTGCGATATCCACTATTAGCGACAATGTAAATCTTGGCAATAATTTCTACTTAACGCAGAATGTGCATATAAAGCAAACAGTCGACAAGACCTTGTCAGTTCATAATCATCCCCATTCAAAAGCTCAATGTCGCACCGATAACCATGTAGTTCAGCAGCGCAAAATTGTAAACCTCATCCACATCAGCCCCGCCCTCCAGCATTCTGTATCCCAGCTTCACTTTAAGGTTTTCATGCAGATCAAACGCTGCTGCCAATAGAACGTCCTCTGCTCTGCCCTGAGGACCCGCAAGGGCATCGCCATCCAGAATCAGAGTGAACCTTTTAGCAAACATCCACTCGACTCTGAAATTGACAAGCGGCACAAACCCGGTGTTTTTCTTCTCAGCCTCCTTATTATCCCCTTTCAGGCTTATGGAGGCATCTCTGATCTTTGCAGAAACGCCAAGACCAGCTTTTAACTTCTTGCTCCGATAGACACCGTAACGATAAGTGATGCGGTAAGAATCAAACCGATATTTTGACTTTAAGAGGACTCCTTGCGGAAATCGTTCACCCTCAAAGTCCACCTGTCTGTTGATTACTCCTTTGCCTTCCAGACGAAGGGGAGCCACTAAGAAAGCTATATTGTGCCTTTTGGCTAATGAGTAAATCAACCTGACCCGCCAGAAAAAACCAGGGTCGGTCTCAAGCTCGTCCGAGAGCGATATCTTAGTACCAGAGTTATTGGGAATCTGTACGTCGTTATACCCGCTAAAAACAACTCCTGTCTCAACATCCAGACTCAGTTGTGCAGTAGCCTCGGAGTAACCTGTGGACAACAGAATAGTAAATATGGCAGCAATAGTTCTCCAGATTTTCACAATGATAAACCTCCTTTTTTGTGCATACAAAAAAGATATGCTTGTTTTTTATACGATCCTTTAGTCCCGTGGATCAAAACCCCCGTGCTCCCGACACGATTACTTACCATTTCTGCATGATCTCGCCGAAGCATTCCAGTCCGCTCCAGATAACGCCGCCATAGCCGCCGCCGGGAGAGGTCCAGGCTCCGGAAAGATAGAGATTCTCAATTGGTGTGGTGTGAGGCAGCCGGCTTTGGCCGGAGTTGTCCAGGGTCTGGTCCCATCCGTATATGGCGCCACGATAATTGCCGGTGTAGCGGACGTTGGTTAAGGGCGTGCCGATCTCTTTGACCTCTATGGCATCCCGGAGTCCGGGCAGAAGCGTCTTTTCCACCTGGTCAATCAGTATATCAGCTAACCGTTCCTTCTCTGCGCGATACTCTTTTTTATTCCCCTTGAAATAATCAGCCTCGTATTTCTTCCAGAAGTCATATCCCTGGAGCGTGATGATATTAAGCGTGTTCTTCCCTTTGGGAGAATAGTCCTTATAAAGGTTATCGTATAGAGCTAAACCATATCCACCACCCTCCACCTCCGCTTTTAGAGCGGCTTTAAACTCTGCTTCAGGATCATACCCGGTGACGTAGAAGATTTCGGTATCGGTTATCCCAACTTCTCCAGTTAAGTCTTTCTTTAATCCCAAGAACACCTGGAAACTGGAGAGGCTGACGGTCATTTGATCCATTCTCGCCAGATATTCTTTAAGATACTCGTCTTGCTGCATCATGGTATGGAAGGTATCATAAGCATTGGCATTTGAAACTACCACCTTTCCGGTGAATTCCTTGCCATCAGCAGTTCTCGCCCCATAAGCAGTATGATCCTTCACCAGTATTTCCTGTACGGTAGAGTTAAGCATCACCTTGCCGCCATGCTTCTCAATAAACTCCACAAAGGCGTTGCTTATCTTCTGAGACTTGCCTATGGCATAATAACCGCCCTCCTGAAGAAAACTTATGGTGGGAAGAGCGTAATATATGCTGGCAAGTTTGGACGGCGGAAGCCCATAATATCCCCATAATGTAGAAACGATGGCTTTTAGCTTGGGATTCTTAATCCGGGCATCCACCATTTCGCCCCAGGTTTTGCTGTAGCTTTTGAATAAGTAAGGAAAATCAATCGGAAAACGGCTCAAATCCACCTGGCCTTTGGCGCTTTCCAATTTGCCGATATCCGTGACCACTCCCTTCATGTCCTCAAAGAGACCCTCTATTCCTTCCTTTTCATCTGGAAAATGGCTGGTCAACATGCCAATGTAACCGGCGAGGTCTTTCTGTGGTACCCGAATATCATAATCCGGATAGATTGCCCGATAAAGATTGGGATGAGGAACAAACTCCACCTCTTTTATTTCAGGAAAGCCGGGTATCAGGTTATGTATACCCTCTCTTTCTCCAACCGATGTGGAGTGGAGCGAGACGTCGAAGACAAAACCACCCGGACGCTTGAAAGTGGTGGCATATCCACCAGGTTTATCATGTTTTTCCAAAACCAGTGGTTTAAAGCCCTGCCGGGCAAAAGCCGCCGCGATGCTCAGTCCACCCAGACCTGAGCCGATTACAACCGCATCAAATTCGTTTTCGCCCCTCTCAGCGCTCAGGCCTGTTGGGAAGAGACTCCAATCGAGCGCTAACACCGAGGCCCCGGCCAATAAGGATTTTATAAAATCTCTTCTCTCCATGCTCTTGCCATCCATGATCTCTCCTCCTCTTTTTAAGTTGACTTTTCGTTTTCCTTAAATATCGTATACTCGACTGACTTGTCAAGTAGGATTTGCGAGACGATCCTGAATATTAATTTGTGCGGTTCACAACAGGAGCATCATTCTCTACAGAACTTAATATGAATGACAGGGAAATTGATATACTTTTTAACCGAAAGTGGTTAAACTTACTTCAAATCTGATGGTTCCTCGCTAAATGGCAAGTTTATCAAGAAAATTTATTGGATAAAAAAATATTAGATGAGTGGTTAAAGTAGCTTATATTCTGGAGCATCAATCAAATCGGCAGTGAATGAAAAGATTAAGATGAAAACATATTTATGGTTCATCCATCAGGGACTGTTGGAAAACCCCTTTAACGTCATTGCGAGGAGTTCCCCCGCCAAAGGCGGGGGGCGACGAAGCAATCCCTAACTCATTGATTTATATGGAAGCGAGATTGCTTCTCCCCCGCCATAGGCGGGGGATCGCAATTACATGCCTTTTAGTTTTTTGACACCCCCATCAAGCTCACTTAAAATGTTTCGAATGGAGCCTGTCGAAATACGTAAACTATAGAATGAATGCAAACGAATAAAAACTTTAAAACATCGGGAGAAAAAAATGAGAAGACTGATGGTGTTTTTGTTTCTGCTCATAATGGGCGCCTCGGCTCAAGCCCAGGATGAAACCTTAATCAGCGGAAAAATCGAAAGCGGCGGCTTTGGCGGACCCGTATTGAAGATAACTGAAATAAATGATGAAACCGGTATTATGGTCGGCGGCCGCGGCGGCTGGATCATCAATCACACCTTTGTCATCGGCGGGGGAGGTTATGGCTTGGCTAACGATATTAAGGCAAAAGATGTCATCTCAGTGCAAAAACTCTATCTGGACATGGGGTACGGTGGATTAGAAATGGAATATATTATCAATTCATCCCGGCTGATCCACCTCTCCTTTCACACACTTATAGGAGCGGGGGGCATCAACTATGAAGGACGTGGTGGCCGTTTCGATTACAATGATGATTCAGATGCCTTTTTTGTTGCTGAGCCGGGAGCGAATGTAACGTTAAACGTGACACAGTTTCTTCGGGTGGGAGTGGGGGCCAGCTATCGATATGTAAACGGAGTCGATCTCATAGGTCTCAACGATTCCGATCTGGATGGGGCTTCGGCCAACCTGACTTTGAAGTTTGGCAAATTCTGAAGGAAGGAAGACCTTCAAAATAATCCACCAGCTGGCAACTGACCGGACAAAAAGTGGTAGTCAATCTATAAAGATTATTGTAAACAGAAAAACCTGTCGATTCTGTTTTTTATGCTGAGATTCGAGATAGATACAAAAATTAAAAGAAAGAGACCGAATTTTCTTTTCTCGATCTCCGGGAATGTCAAAAGTTTGGTTGAGGGATGTGTAGGATTATTTGGATCCTACGTAGACTATTTCTGCAAAGCTCTCTGATAAAGGTTTTCATACTTTCTGGCGGAGGCCTCCCAGGAGAAATCTTTTTGCATCCCATTTTTCATGAGTTTTGTCCAAATACCTTTGTTTGAATAGACCTGAAAGGCTCTTTTGATCGCTTCCAAAAGCTCGTCTGAATCATAATTCTTGAAAACAAAACCGGTCCCCTCTCCTGTTTCGGGGTTATAATCTTGTATGGTGTCCGCCAATCCGCCAGTCTCACGGACAATGGGAACCGTTCCGTATTTCAGACTATATAACTGATTTAAGCCGCAAGGTTCATATCTGGAGGGCATCAAAAACATGTCTGCCCCCGCCTCAATCAAGTGAGCCAAGGCATTATCGAAACGGAAATTCACCGACATCTTTTGGGGGTATTTTTTTGCCATCTGTTTGAAAAGCTTATGATATTTTTCATCTCCTGTCCCCAGAACCACCATCTGAAGATTCAAAGAGAGAAGCTTATCAGAGATCTCGGCTAAAATATCGAATCCTTTTTGATCCGCCAACCGGGAGATGATTCCAATTAAGGGAACCCTTTTCCGGGTTTTGGGCAAATTACATTTTTCAAGCAAAGCCCTTTTGTTCTTCTGTTTGCCGGACAAGCCTTTCTCGCTGTAGCAGTAAGGGATGAATTTATCTTTTTCAGGAGACCATTCTTCATAGTCGATTCCATTCACGATTCCATAAAGATCAGGGTTCCGAGTTCTGAGCACTCCTTCCAGTCCAAAGCCAAACTCAGAAGATGACTGTATCTCCACCGCATATCTTTCGGAGACGGTGGAAAGCACGTCGGCATAACTTATTCCCACCTTCAAAAAATTCACATTTCCCCAGAATTCAAAGGCGCTGGTAGGATAGAATAGATCTTTTGCCACACCTATCTTAGCAAATGAATCTTTAGGGAAATTTCCCTGATAAGCGATGTTGTGAATGGAAAAAACCGTAGCTGTGCCAGAGAAAAAAGGATCACCCGCATAGAGGGTCTTTAAATATGCAGGTATGAGAGCGGACTGCCAGTCGTTGGCATGAATTATGTCCGGTTGCCAATCTAAGGCTTTCAAAACCTCTAAGGTGCCTCGGGCAAAGAGAATGAATCTTTCATCGTTATCGACGTAGTCAAAACCGGTAGCTTTATCCATATAAAGCTTATCCCGATTGTAATATTTGTCATTGACTATGAAAAGATATTCTACCTCAGAATCGGAAAACCGGCAGCTCTTGAGATTTATTTTCCCTTTTTTTTCTCCCAGGGGAATTTCCGGAACATTAATATTTACCTGATGAAGATCGAGTTTGGTTTCATCTACCATCTTGTATTTAGGGAGAATTACTTTCACTTGGTGTCCCAAGTCGGACAAGGCCTTGGGCAAAGCCCCGGTCACATCTGCCAAGCCGCCGGTTTTGGCGAAAGGAACGGCTTCAGGCGTGGCGATTAAGATCTTCAGTTTTGTCTTTGGCAAAGTTTTCCCCTCCTTGAAATAGATTCATAAGAGATTTCAGATCTCCATTTCTCTCAAGTAACCAGCAGCATCCTCAGGTGCGGTCGGATTTATATAAAATCCGGTTCCCCATTCGAAGCCAGCTACTTTGGTCAACTTAGGCATGATCTCTATGTGCCAGTGATATTCGTCATTATAGTAAGAATCCACCGGAATGGTATGAAGTAGGTAATTATATGGAGGATCATTGAGAGCTTTGGCCAATCTTTGTAAAGTCTCCTTGAGGATGGCGGCCAAAGCTGGAGTCTCCTCTTTTTTGATCTCCTCAAAACCAGAAGAATGTTTTTTGGGTAAAATCCAAGTTTCAAAGGGAAACCGAGGAGCAAATGGTTCTATAGAGATGAAAGAGTCATTTTGCAAGACCACCCGTTCCTTTTCTGAAATTTCTTGTCTTATGATATCACAGAATATGCATCTTTCCTTGTATTCATAATACTTGCCTGCACCCTCCAGCTCTTCGGTCACCCGCTTGGGAACGATAGGGGTGGCGATGAGTTGGCTATGACTATGTTCCAAGGAGGCGCCGGCGGCTTCCCCTTGATTTTTAAAGATCAGTATGTATCTGAAACGAGGATCTTTCTTTAAATCGAGCGTTCTTTCCCTATAAGCCCAAAGCATATCTTCAACTTCTTTTTTATCCAGATCGATCAAATCCTTGTCATGATCTGGAGTTTCTATGATTACCTCGTGAGCTCCCACCCCGTTCATTTTGTCGAAGATTCCCCTTCCCTCCCGATTTAGATCTCCCTCAATCCTCAAAGCCGGGAATTTGTTGGAAATGACCCTCAAAGTCCAACCTGGCTTATTAGGCTCAGAAGAGTTAGGGCGAATAGCCAATATTTCCGGTGGTGTGGCAGATTCGTTCCCCGGACAAAAGGGACAAAGTTTGTTTTGGCGTCTTTTGGGAACGCTGGAGAAATCAGTGGGTCTTTTGCCTCTCTCGGTGGAAATGATCACCCACCTCCCGATGACGGGGTCCTTTCTCAGTTCTGGCATCTCTTTTCTCCTGTCCGCAAAATCACAGAAAGAAACTCCTTCTGCTTTTAATAACCGATGAATATTATTTGGTTTCGCATAAACAATGGAATAATTCTTCTCTTTTTCCCCTCCCTCGATGCCCAGACGACACGTCCGTGGAAGGGCTTAGGGCAAGGTGGGGTTATCCTATATTTCACCCCCACCCTTATCCCGCCAGAGGCGGGGATCACGGGGCACTAATCTTTTCCATTACTTGTGCGAACTTCAATAGAATGAATCTTTTTATGTGGTATACAATCTCAAAAAATACAAATCACTTCCCTTTTCTTTTCTCCTCGGTCATTTCAAATATTTTTCTGAACAGAACTTTTTCTTCCTGGCTGAATTTCATCTTCCTTCTTTCCATCACGATTTGGGCTGTTTCTGTGGCTTTGTCCAATTCGTATTCTTCCAGAGTATTGGTATCTCCCCAGCAGAAGGGGGGGATAGATTTTTCTTTTATCATTCCTCCACCAAATATGTTGGTGGCAAAGCCGACCACTACTCCGGTGCCCAGCAGAGTCCCAATGCCAGTTTTCACGTGATCACCTAAAAACGATCCCACCTTTACCAAGCCACTATCCACCAGTTCTCCTTTTACCATCACCTTCACCGAGCTATAATTATTTTTCAAATCGCTGTTGGTGGTCAAAGCTCCTAAATTTACCCATTCTCCGACATAGGAGTGTCCCAAGAAGCCTTCGTGATATTTGTTGGAATATCCCAAGAATATCGATTGCTCCACCTCTCCACCAACTCGGCAGACTGGACCAATGCTTGTCCCTTTCCTAACTTTTCCTCCCACTAAAATCGAACCTTCTCCCACATAACATGGCCCCTCCACGCGGGTTTGAGGCTGGATGGTTACGTTGTCTTCAATGAAGATGGGGCCTCCCCTGGCATCCAAGAGTACCTGTCCGTCTATTCGGCAATCTTTTCCCAGGTAAACCTTATCTATATCGTATATTAATGTTTGGTCATCTATTTCATTACGTTTGAAGATATTTTTAAAATCTAAGTGCGGTTTCGATCTTTCGAAATCATTCTCAATTTCGGATTTGTTCAGATTAACTAAATCCCACAGGTAGCTTATCAGATTGACCTCAATCTGGGAGATTTCTCTTTTCTGTTTTATCGGCTTGGTTCTATCTTTTACGTATAAGGCTTTGAATATATTTTCATAATTTTTAAAAGACAAACCGGTGCCCCTCCAAGAAACAAAATCTTCACCGCACCAGAAGAACTCTTCTTCTTGAGAAAAATTCAATTTTTCAGATAAATCCCTTTTGGGAATCAGCCTTCCATTTAAAAATAGAAGCTCATCTTTGTTTTTAATCTCAAATTCATTTGTCTTCTGCTTGGTCTTGATTTGGAGAATCTTTGCCAGATAGTCCCGACACAAAAGTATAATTTCAGCATCGGGGAAAAAAGAGGCGATCTTATCTTTTATTTTATGTATGCCGCAGATAAGTTCATAGACCGGACGATTATAAGTCAAAGGAAAAAACTGATCAAACTTATCGTCCTCGAATATGTAAAGCTTCTTTGCCATATTTGTACTCTTACATTGCCCTCAATCTTCTTATCCTCTCTCCCACCGGCGGATGGGTAGAAAAAAGATCGTTAATCTTTCCTCTGTGTTCCAAAAGAGGATTGACAATATACAGGTGAGCTGTGGCTTTGTTTGCCGCCTCCAAGGGTTCTTTGTCCTTAGATATTTTCTCTAAAGCTGAGGCTAAACCTTCGGGGTATCTGGTCAAAAGCGCCCCATTGGCATCTGCCAAATATTCCCTTTGTCTGGAAATAGCCAGTCGAATCAGTTGAGCTATTATCGGAGCTAGAATGGCCAAAAGTAAGGCGATAAGTACGATTATCCCGCCACCTGCCCTACCTTTTCTCCCTCTTCTCCCCTTGAAAAAAAAGCTTCTGTAAAAAAAACTTCTCCTCATCCAGTCAGATAAGAGGGCTACGGTTCCCACCAGGACCACCACCAAGGTAGCATATCTAATATCATAATTCTTAATGTGCGACATCTCGTGAGCAATCACCCCTTCTAATTCCAAGCGGTTCAACTTATGCAGAAGCCCAGTGGTGACTGCAATGGCTGAATTCTCTGGATTTCTTCCGGTGGCAAAAGCGTTGGGCGCGGAATCTCTGATGATATAAGCTTTTGGCGTGGGAATACCAGCCGCAATGGCCAATCCCTCCACCGTGTTAGCTAAATACGGGTTTTCTTTACGATCTACCGGTTTGGCGTGGCTTATGCCTAATACCATCTTGTCACCCCAGTAGAAGGTTATCAACGAAATGAACAGAGCAACGAGTAAGGCAATCGAAACTCCAGCCCCGCCTGATCCATATGCTTGTCCGAACACCCAGCCTAAAAACAAAAGAAAGACTACAAATAAAAAAAGCAAAAGAAAACTTCTTCTTTTGTTAGCACCAATCTCTTCGTAGATCATAAAAGCAGCGTTTAGGCTCTTAGGCCATTAGGCTATGAGGCTGTTCGGTAACAGATCTTTTCCTTAATCTTTTGATAATTGTAGACAACTTTTTTATAACCTCGATGTTTCTTGACCGAATTGATTCCAGCAAAGCCTTATCAATTTTCCCGTTTAACCGGGGGGAATCCACGGACAAGGTAAGCCAGTTGTCACTTCCATATGTAGACCTTAATGCATAATTCAGAAAAGCAGAATACCGTTTTCCCACAAAACTCTGGTGTCCTTCTGCAATATCAGCACTCATAGAAGTAATGAATTTCATTAACTGTCTGCCAATTACGTTTAAGGAAATGCAGTTTTTAAAACTTTCAATTAGTTCAATGACCATTACATCATTCGCATGTGCCTTCTGCCATACGATTAGATTCTTGTAATTTTTCATATTACTCATAGAACTCATTCAAAAATTTAGTCTACCAGCCTGAAGTCTGATAGCCTCTAGCCTATTTAAAATCGACCTTGGGTGCTTCTCTCTTAGTCTCTTCGATCTCAAAATACTCTCTGGGCTTGAAGCCAAAGATATTGGCAATTATGTTCGAGGGGAAGACTTGTTGGGTGTTGTTAAAAGTCATTACCACGTCATTGTAAAATTGTCGGGCATAGGCGATCTTGCTCTCGATGCCAGAAAGCTCCTCCTGTAACAACAAGAAATTCTGATTGGCTTTAAGCTCGGGATAATTCTCCACCACGGCAAACAAGGTTTTCAAGGCGGATGTGAGCATGTTGGTGGCATCTGCTTTTTCCTTAACCGTACCCGCTTGCGAATAGATAGATCTGGCTTTGGTTACCTCTTCAAACACGGTTTTTTCGTGGGCCGCGTAACCTTTGACCGTCTCAACTAAGTTGGGCACCAAATCCGCCCTTTTTTGTAGTTGAACATCGATTTGATGCCAGGCGTTCTCGCTTCGATTTCTTAATGTAACTAAACGATTATATATAAATATGGCAATCAGAATCGGCACGCCTAATACGATCAAGAGAAACAATAGCACTATAGAAACCGCTCCCATTTTTCCTCCTTCGAAAATCAGGGTCAAAGGGATTCGAGGTTAGTGCTTTTTTTGTCCCGAATCCCAACTCCCTAATCCTTATTTTTTAGCCAATTCTTCTTTGAACCTCTCCAATCTCTTTTTCAGTTTCTCGTCAGATAGGGCTAAAATTTGAATAGCCAAAATGGCTGCATTTTTTGCGCCGGCTTCTCCAATGGCAACCGTTGCCACCGGAACACCAGCTGGCATCTGCGCCATAGATAAGAGCGCGTCCAGACCATTAAGATACTTCCCCACCAAAGGCACGCCAATCACCGGTAAAGTAGTATGCGACGCAACTACTCCCGGAAGATGGGCCGCCATGCCCGCGCCGGCGATGATCACTTTTATCCCCCTCTTTTCCGCAGATGTCGCAAGATTTTTCGTCTTTTCAGGATTTCGATGAGCTGAACAGACTTCCATCTGATACGGGATTTTGAATTTCTTCAAAATCTCCATGCTTTTTGACATTACCGGTTGATCTGATTTGCTGCCCATTATAACTAATATTTTAGAATTCGACATTACCCTTCCTTTTTCAAATTCAGATGTCAGTTAAAAAGATTTTCTTTATCTCCACCTCGTTTTGATCATGATTACGGTTTAAAACTAAGCTTTTTTGACCCTCCTCACCCGATATCCGATGTCTCTTCGAAATTGTACACCGTCAAATTTTATTTTATCCACGAAGACATAAACTTTATTAATTGCCTTTTCCACGTTTTTGTCTGTCCCCGTTACCCCTAATACCCTTCCGCCGTTAGTGACCAGTGTCCCTCTCGCTTGCTTTGTTCCAGCATGAAAGATCAATACATCCTCTGCACCTTCTATTTTCTCTAAACCGAAAATCTCCTTTCCCTTTTCATATTTGCCAGGATAACCGGCTGAAGCTAAGATCACACATATCGCAAAATCATCTGTCCATTCCACCTCTTGCAAAGACAGATCTCCCTCTATGATCGACATGAAAATCTCGACCAGATCACTCTTGAGAAGAGGAAGAATCACTTGGGTCTCTGGGTCACCGAATCGGCAGTTGAATTCCATAACTTTAGGACCCCGATCTGTGAGCATTAAGCCAGCATAAAGAGCACCTTTGAAAGTTCTTTCTTCTTGCTCCATTCCAACAATGGTTGGCTCCAGGATCTCATCATAAATACGTCTCATCATCCTGTCATCGACTACGGGAGCTGGGGCATAAGCTCCCATCCCACCGGTATTGGGACCCCTATCCCCATCATATATTTTCTTGTGATCTTGAGAGGAGGGCATGGGAAGGATGGTTTTGCCATCGGTGAAGGCTAAAATGGTAGCTTCCTCTCCTTCCAGGAAATCCTCAACCACCACTCTCTTCCCAGCATCCTTGAATACTTTCTCCACCATCATCTTTTGGATAACCGAAATCCCTGTATTAAGGTCCTCTATAATAACTGCTCCTTTGCCTGCAGCCAATCCATCCGCCTTTATGACTAATGGCATATCCGCGGATTTCACGAAATCCAAAGCCTCGTCCGGCTTGTCGAAGATCCTGAAACTGGCAGTCGGAATATGATGTTTCTTCATGAACTTTTTTGCAAATACCTTGCTTCCCTCAATCTCTGCCGCCTTCTTGGTCGGTCCGAATATGCTTAAATTCCTTTTCTTAAACTCGTCAACAATGCCTAAGGTTAAAGGGAGCTCCGGTCCCACCACGGTGAGATCGACATAGTTCTTTTCGGCAAAATCCGCCAACCCGACCAAATCCTCGCTTGCGATTTGTACACATTCTGCCAGTGTGGAAATGCCTGCATTTCCCGGGGCAGCATAAATCTTTTTTACCAGAGGGCTGGAGTGAAGCTTCCATACCAGAGCATGCTCCCTTCCCCCGCTTCCAACTACCAGTATCTTCATGGCGTACTCCCTAATAACAAAATTTTGTAAACTCCCCAATTTTCATGGCAATAAATATAACTCAAATTTCCTTTCAGATGCAAGCGTTTTTTGTTGACAAAAAGATTTAAAAATCCTATCTAAATAAAGTTCACTATAGGGTTTTTCTTTGATAACAGGCATTTCACATGATTTGGTCAACGACAGGCACCTATTAAATTCTCAAACGGTTGAACCTTTCAGCCAAATACATCGCGCAAGTCGGCATCATCGGAAGCTTATATGCTGTCATCACCATCATCTTGGCGCCGATAAGCTATGGACCGATTCAGGTGAGAGTCTCGGAGGCTCTGACCGTGCTTCCCTATTTGAGTCCGGCGGCCATACCGGGGCTTTTCATTGGTTGCGTAGTTGCAAATATTTATGGCGGTTTGGGAATTTACGATATAATTGGGGGAAGCTTATTGACGCTTTTGGCTGCCTTCTTGACCTTCCTTGCCTCCAAGACTAAAAAGCCGATCTTGGCCCCGGTGCCTCCTGTTTTAGTCAATGCTTTCGGGGTGAGCCTGTATCTCCACTTTTTGTTCCAGTTACCCTATTGGATTACCGTGATTTATATCGGAACAGGCGAAATTGCAGCTTGCTTTGTTTTGGGATACCTGCTTTTAAGGATCATTTTGAGAAAAGAATGGATTTTAAAAATGCTGAAGACTTAGCCTCCAATCTGTACTTGATAAGCTTGATTTTGTTTGATAAAAGAAGATGATCTCCATTTCCTCTCCAACTGAGCATATCCTTTTTTCGTAAAAAATTAAGTGTTCTGGATAAGGCTTTTCAAGTTAGCTCCAAGGAAGGGTTGTATGAAAGGACTTAGTGCAAAGAGTCTGTTTTTGCTGGGTGTTTTTTTCTTTAGTCTTCATGCTTTGGTCTTGGCACAAAAAGAAAAGCTTTCCAGAGCAAGAATCTTCCTCCCTGATACCAGATGGGACTTCGGGTACGTTCCTAAAGGGGGTTCGGTCACTCACATTTTTAAGGTAAAGAACATTGGGGAAGACACCCTTATCATTGTCAGAGTCAGACCTGGATGTGCCTGCACAATGGTCCCCCTTTCGAAAGACCGCTTGGCACCCAATGAGACCGCAGATTTAGAGGTCACCTTTGATTCCGAGAAGATCAGAACAGGGAAAACCTCCAAAAGCATTCAAATCATCTCTAATGACCCCGCCAAGCCTTTCCAGGACCTCCATTTCACTGCCCGGGTAGGTGAGAGCAATTCCTTAGTCAAACTCACCCCAGAGGAGATCTGTTTTGATACCATTCAGCGGGTAAAGGAAGCCAAGCGGATGCTAAATGTGGAAAACATTTCCGGGGAAGAGCTTTCCATAGATCTGATTGACGCACCTAAGCATTTTGTGGATTTGAATCTTAAAGACCAAAGTCTGAAACCGGGCGAGAAAGCCGAAATTTCCGTGGAGTTAAAAAAAGATGCTGCTCAGGGTAGCTTCCGTATCTCCTTCACCTTAAGTTTCGAAAACTCCAAGATGGTTCGGGTTACGGTTCCAGTCTCCGGCGTAGTGGCAACCAAGTAAGATCAGCATGCAACCCTACCACAAATCCAATCTCTTTCATATCATTCTGAAGTCAATAGGCATTGTTGTCTTTGGCTCATTCGTGGGGATAATTTACAACAGCTTATCTCCTCAAGGAATCATGCTTAGAGGAAGCTGGAATGCAAGGGTTAACCAAGATAGCCTGGTGGTGCCTTATTCATATCAAGAAGATGATCCCCCAGCCATCAGTTTGGAAGATGCCAGGATGAGATTTCAGTCCGAGGGAACCATATTTCTGGATGCCCGCTTCCCTGAAGATTATAAATCCGGGCATATCAAAGGAGCAATCAATTTCCCGTGGGAGGAGTTTGAAGAATATTCTTCGCAGGTTCTGTCAAAGCTTTCTTTTGATAAGGAGATCATTACCTATTGTGACGGAACTGAATGTGAGACCAGCCTCCTATTGGCACGCGAGCTTAGAGATATGGGATACGAAAATGTAAAAACCTTCTTTGGCGGTTGGTCCGAATGGCAAAAGGCAGGTTTTCCCATAGAAGCTGAGAATTAGAAATGAAAATCTTCAAATTCTTGATAGCTGTATTAACCGATAAAAGGGTTGTCCTCATCTTCAGATTGGTATTGGGGATAACCTTTGTCTACGCCAGCTTAGATAAGATCGCCCATCCCGACCAGTTCGCCAAAATCGTTTATAACTACAAAATTTTGCCCGGCTTTCTAATAAATATCTTTGCTGTGACCCTCCCCTGGGTTGAACTTTTGGCTGGACTCTTTCTGATTTTGGGGATATTCACTGAAAGTGCCTCACTTTTGATCTCTCTCCTTCTGGTCATCTTCCTTTTTGCTATCTCTGTTAATGTCCTTAG
>LJVD01000037.1 GCA_001304225.1 candidate division Zixibacteria bacterium SM1_73 | reverse complement strand
TGTTCCACCATTTATGCTCGAAGAAATAGGTTGGGAGACGGATTGAGTCTGATGCAATTCTATCACGACAACAGTGTGATCAAACATGGTGCAAACACTGCGGAACTGGACATAGAATTTCAGAAAAGAATTATTGTAGGCAAATTCGTTGATAGAGAGAGACCCACTTTTCTGGACTCTTATAATGATTGGTTAAAGCAGGTGTTGAAAGATAAATTCGTGCCGTATGGAGGTGCCAATGCTCACTGAGATCCGATTAACTGGTTTTGGAGGACAGGGGATCATTCGCTTCGGGTACCTGCTCGGCAAGGCCGCCTCGATTTTTGACGGAAAGCAAGCCACCATGACTCAAAGCTTTGGACCCGAGGCTCGCGGATCAGCTTGCAGCTCTCAAGTAGTGGTGTCGGATGACAGAGTTCTATATCCTTATGTTACAACTCCCCACATTGTGGTGGCCATGTCACAGGAAGGTTTTGCCAAGCACGGACAGAACATAGTTGATCAGGGGACTCTGTTGGTGGACGAGGATTTGGTAAAGCCAGACAAAATAAAGGGAGGGATTAAATTCTTCGCCATTCCTGCGACCCGCTTTGCTGAAGAGATGAGAGCAAAGATCGCTGCCAACGTCGTGATGTTTGGCTTCTTCACCGCAGTTACTGAACTTATCAGTGAGGAATCAGCCAAAAAGGCGATAAAGGACTCCTTCAAAGAGAAGATAATTGACCTTAACTTGAGAGCTTTCGACAAAGGATATCAATACGGAAAAGAGCTTCTGAACAAAGCAGGTTAGAGTCTGGAGTTAAGAGTCCGAAGTTCAAGATTCGACGCCTTTACTCTAAACATTCTGCTCTGAACTCTCAACTGATTTCAGGAGGTTGTTTTGACAAAGAAAGGTGCTTTGGTCATCGGGGGAGGGGTAGCCGGGATTCAGGCCGCATTGGATCTGGCAGATTCCCATTTTCAGGTTTATCTGGTTGAAAGATCATCCACCCTTGGGGGAAGGATGGCCCAGATAGACAAGACCTTCCCCACCATGGACTGCGCCATCTGAATTTTGGGTCCGCGTATGCTGGATGCCGGTCGGCATCCCAACATCGAGCTTTTGACCTATTCAGAGGTGGTCAGGGTTGAAGGGGAGAAGGGCAACTTCACCGTAACTATCAGGAAAAACTCAAGATTTGTGGACGAAAAATCCTGTGTGGGTTGTGGCGATTGCGCCAAAGTGTGCCCGGTGATTGTCCCCAATCTTTTCGATCTGGGTATGGGTGCCCGAAAAGCCATCTATTCACCTTTTCCTCAAGCGGCACCCCGCACCTATGTGATTGACCGGGACGCATGTCTGAATAAGACCATTCTGGTTTGTGAAAACTGTGCCCGGGCATGCAAGCCCAAGTGTATCGATTTCGATATGCCCCCTGAAGAGAAAGAATTCAAGGTAGGTGCCATTGTCGTAGCTACCGGTTTTGATGAATACGATCCGCGAGGCTGGACCAATTATGGGTATGCTCGGTATGAGAATGTTTTGACCGGCTTGGAATTTGAAAGAATACTGAATGCTTCTGGTCCCAGCGGGGGGCACCTGGTACGTCCCGCCGACATGAAGACTCCCAAAACCATATCCTTTGTCCAATGTGTGGGCTCCAGATCGGTGGGAGAGAGGGGCTATCCTTATTGCTCCTATTTCTGCTGTATGAACACTATAAAGAATTCGCTTCTGGCAAAGGTGCACGAGCCTGACATCGAGAAAATCTATATTTTCTACAACGACATAAGAGCATTCGGCAAGGGCTATGAGGAGCTGTATCTGCGAGCCAAAGAGGATAAAGATGTGATCTTTTATAAGGGCAAACCTGCCAAGATTGAGGAAGATCCGAAGACCAAAGATCTCTGGATCTATATTGAAAACACCGACACCAAGGTGGTGGAAAAGATCAGATCGGACATAGTGATACTCTCCTCGGCCGGGGTGCCGGCTGAAGGGACGGCCAAGCTTGCCCGAATCCTGGGGATCGAGCTGGACCAGAGCGGATTTTTCAAGCAGAAAGATCCCACCTCATTTTTGGAATCCGCAAAAGAGGGCATTTATCTCTGCGGAAGTGCGGCCGGGCTTAAGGACATCACCGATTCGGTTGCTTTAGGGTCAGCAGCGGCCTTGAAAGTCTCCGAGCATCTGAAGGGTCAAAGGGTGAAAAGAGAGGAGGAGAAGGTCATCCCCATCCAGACAGATGGGCGACCCCGAATCGGCGTATTTGTCTGCCATTGTGGTATAAACATCGCTGGCGTGGTCAATGTGGCGGAGGTTGAGGAATACGCTAAATCGCTTCCCGGTGTGGCCTACGTCTCTCGGGAGCTTTTTACCTGCTCCGATGGAACTCAGAGATTCATGCAGGAAAAGATCAAAGAAGAGAAATTAAATAGGGTGGTGGTGGCGGCTTGCACTCCCAGAACCCACGAGCCCATTTTCCAAGAAACATGCCGAAGAGCAGGACTTAATCCTTATCTTTTTGAGATGGCTAATATCCGGGATCAATGTTCCTGGGTACATGCGGCAGAGCCGGAAGCAGCCACGCATAAGGCAAAAGATTTGCTCAGGATGGCAGTAGCCAGAGCTTATCATCTTGAGCCTCTGGAGACCAGACAGGTTCCTATGGATTCAAAAATATTGATAATAGGCGGAGGTATTGCTGGAATTTCTGCCGCTCTGGACTTGGCCATTAAAGGGGAAAAGGTGACCTTGATCGAAAAAAGTGATCAGTTGGGTGGCCGGGTCAAAGAATTAGGTAGGCTTCTAAATAGCGAGTTGAATGGAAAAGAATTAATCAAAAGGAAGCTGGATGAGTTAAAGAAAAGAAAAGTTAAGATTATCACCAAGGCTAAGGTCAAAGAGGTAAAAGGTTTCGTCGGTAATTTTGAGGTCACCATAGAAAAGCCCCCCTCAGAAAAAGGCAAAAAACCGAAAAAGGAAGTGTTAAAAGTCGGGTCGATCATTCTCGCCATTGGCTCCGATCTTTACCTCCCCAAAGATAAATTTGGCTATGGAAAATTTCCTCACGTCCTGACCAATATGGAACTCGAAAAGCTTTTGGCTAAAGAGAGTAAAGAATTGAAAATAGCCGGCAAAAAGCCAAAAGAAGTTGCTTTTATCCAATGTGTCGGTTCAAGAGAAAAGGAAGGAAATCAATACTGCTCCAGATATTGTTGTCAGGTTGCCATCAAGCAGGCCATCGAGTTGGCAAAGCAAGGAATCCATGTTACCGTTTTTTATCGGGACATCAGGACTTTCGATAAAGGTGCAGAGGAGGCTTATCGGGAAGCCAGAGGATTGGGGGTGGTCTTCTTGAAATATGAAGAGGATGTCCCGCCTGAGGTATTAGGAAAAGATAAAGCGACTACAATTACACTTTCTCAACCTTTGTCCAAAACTGAGTTTGAGTTGCCAGTAGATGCAGTAATCCTTTCGGTGGGAATGGTTCCAAAAGAAGAAGATTTTGCTGAATTGCAGAACCTTTTGAAGATTCCCAGAGGTTTGGATGGTTTCTTCCTGGAGAGACATTCCAAGCTGGGTCCGGTGGAGACCAACACCAGCGGCATTTTCATCTGCGGCTGCGCCCATTCTCCCAAAGGAATAGCTGACTCCATCTTTTCAGCCCAGGGAGCTGCTGGAAAAGCTTGCATTCTGACCTCGAAAGATCATATTGACCTGGAGCCGCTCGTATGTCAGGTAGTCGACCAAGAACTTTGCAGAGCCTGTGGAATCTGTGTGAAGTTGTGCGAGTTCAATGCACCTCAATTGGTAGGTCGAGGCGATGGCGTTTTGGTGTGCGAAATAAACGAGGCATTGTGTAAGGGCTGCGGCACCTGCGCTGCCTACTGCCCTACCGGTGCAATCGGAGCTCGTCATTTCACCGATGAGCAAATCGATGTGATGGTGGATTCGCTTCTGGTGTGGGATAAATGAGAAGTTGAGGCATTGGCATATGGAGAAACCGAAAGATGAAACTTAAGGTGGTATTATAGCCTAGTGATGAAGGTGGATATACCGTCTATGTTCCTTCGCTTCCCGGCTGCATTAGCGAGGGCGACAGTGTCGAGGACGCTTTGGCGAACATTCGGGAGGCGATAGAGCTTTACCTTGAACCGACAGAAGATGACTGGATTGTTGAAGAAGGCGGACAGGTGCGGGAGTTAGTATTGTGAGCAAAGTGCCGAGCCTGTCGTACATTAAAATCGTCCGTGCCCGCAAGAGGGGAAAGCCATGTATGAAAAGGAAATTGAGTCAAAAATGCGAAAGCTTCCCGATGAAGTAAGGAGGGAGGTTTTAGATTACATAGAGTTTCTGCTCAGCAAGTATCGACACAAAAAAGGCGTGGGGAAGAAATTCAAGTTTGATTGGGAGGGAGGTATAGCCGAGTTGAAAGAAAAATTCACCTCTATAGAGCTCCAACATAAAGCTTTGGAGTGGAGATGATGTTTTTACTAGATACAAATATTTTTCTGGAGATACTTCTGAAGCAGGATAAGAGGGAAGATTGTGAGAAATTTCTGAATGATAATATCGGGAATTTAAATCTAACCGATTTTTCCTTACATTCCATTGGTGTAATCCTATTTAACTATGGTAAGGAGGATATCTTCCAGAGATTTATCGAAGATGTCATCCCAAACACCAGACTCCTTTCTCTGCCAATGGATTTATATAAAGAAGTTATAAACGCAAGGAAAAACTTTAACTTAGCCTTTGATGATGCTTATCAGTACAGCATAGCTAAACATTACAGCTTGAAAGTAGTTACAATGGATAGAGATTTTGAGAAAGTTAAAGAAGCGGAGATTTTTTTCTTATAGGATTGTGGATTCGGGTCGCAATAAAAAAACCAATGATTTTGACCCAAGGATAACTGAATAATATCTTGAAGTAACAGGAGGTTTTTAAAGGGAGAAATGTGTGATGGACAAAGAGACTTTGATGGGAATGTTGGGTTATTTCGATAAGGTGCAGAAGGTGACCCTGAAAGCGATAAAAATGATACCGGAAGATAAGCTGGATTTCAAACCAACTCCGGAGGTGATGTCTGTCAAGGAGCTGATACACCACATGTTTGCCTGTGAGAGAGTAAACGCACAAGGTGCAAAGAAAGGCTCCATAACCGAAGAGGATTATAAGAAAGAGTTGGGAAGGGAGTTCAAGATTCTGCGGGAATTAATAAGCTATGCAGAGGAGGTTCATAAAGAGGCAAACGAAATCGCAAGATCTTTAACGGACGAAGACATGAAAAAGAAGGTGGAAAACTTCTTTGGAGTGGAATACAATCCGTTTTTGTGTTTTTCTGACAATTACGATCATCACTGGCATCATCGAGGAGAGCTGTATGTTTACATGAGGCTTTTGGGAATCAAGCCGCCGTTCCTGTATGATCATAAGGAATGATTGTTTGTTCCGTTGCATCGGGATTATGAGCCCCCAACCCAAAAAACTATGAGCGTTTATCGAGTATATTTGGAGATCGACGATCAGGGTTGGTGCATGGCGCATGTCCCGGAGCCTTTAGGTTGTTTTACCTTGGAGAAGAGCAAAAAGCAGGCGTTGAACAAACTACCACAGAAGATTAGTGAGCACATTTTGTGGCTTAAAAGAAATGGCGAAAAGATAACAAAGCCAAAGAAGATCGAGATGAAGATTTGCGAAATCCAGATGGGTACCTGCCCCAGAATCAGCGGAAACGAAGCGGCAATTTTTTCCTTTGACTTGATTCCTCCTTCGGAGAAAAAGATCAAACAGGTGCTGAGATGGATGGGTTATAATCGCAAGGAACTTCTGACAAAGACGAAGAGATTATCGGATGAGGTTTTGGATTGGAAACCGGACAAAAAGACCCGCTCAATCAGGGAGACTTTAAGCCATGTCGCCAACTGCGATTGGTGGTATCTTTCTCGTTTCAAGGATTGGAAAAAGTTATATACCGTGCCTCAAGACTATCCTCCGGAAAGAATCTTTGAGAAGTTGGATACCATGAGAAAATTAGCCATACAGATTTTAAAAAATCTCTCACTGAAGGATAGATATAGAATCAATATCCCTAAAAAGTATGCGAGGCATAAAGACGAGGTGTGGACCGCGGGAAAGATGCTGAGAAGATTTTTGGAACATGAAAGGGAACATATTGAGACGATTGATAGGGCATTATTAAGATATAATGAGGCACGTCGGTAGCCCCGAAATATCCTTCAAAGTTTTTGGAGCATACGACAAGTGGAGGTAATAGACAAGTTTTGAGCTTAAGAAAGAATTGGGTTATTTTGGGTTCCACCATATGATAAGTAACAGAAAAATGGGAATGGGTGAATGAAATGGTTTAAAGACATTCACAATCGGCGAATTCGATTAACAGATGAAAGGCAAGAACATATCGAAGTTGATCATTCAGAAATGTCCGGGCAGACTGACAAAATACATGATACCTTATTGAATCCCGAAACAGTGGTCAGATCAAGAACAGACCCAGATGTTGAACTATTCTATCAGCATTATGACAACACACCTATTACCGAGAAATACTTATGTGTTGTTATTAAGGCGTTAGTCAAAGATTTGTTTATCATAACTGCATACTTCACCGATTCGATGAAAAGAGGTGCGGTGCTATGGAAAAGAAAATAAAAATTTGGTATGACAAGGAAGGAGATTATCTGGAAGTCCTCTTTGAGCTAAGAGCTGGGTATTTCAGAGAGACTGAAAATGATGCAGTAATGGAAAAACTTGATGAGGAAGGAAACATTATCGGTTTTTCCATCTTGAAAGTAAGTGCATTGAAAGGGCAGAAACCACTTTCAATCAGCCTTAAAAGCCACGTCTCCTAATAGCTCGTACCAAGCTTTGCCTTTGGATATACTTAGAACATTAGGCGAAATGAGCATTGAATCTGTCGGAAGGTCTGATGACTATATTTCCTTAAGGGAATAATGATATGAAGAAACAATCAGATAATTTTGAACCCAGAATAGTCGTCTTCGCCTGTAACTGGTGTTCTTATGCGGCTGCGGATACTGCCGGAGTGGGTAGGATGGAATATCCGCCCAATGTAAGGCTGATCCGGGTGATGTGCTCCGGCAGGATCAGCCCGGCACACGTATTCCGCGCATTTGAAAAAGGTGCAGATGGCGTGATGTGGTCTGGGTGACATTTCGGTGATTGCCATTATACTTTTGGCAATCACCGAGCTGCGGAGCAGTTCGAGATCACCAAACGACTGGTCAAGTTATTAGGTATAGGAGAGGAGAGGCTGAGATTGGAGTGGGTCTCAGCAGCTGAGGGCGGAAGGTTTGCCCAGCTGATCAAGGAGTTCGTGGAGGATGTGAAAAAGGTTGGACCGAGTCCGCTAAGAGATTTGAGTAAGAAAACCCAAGCCGTAGAAATTAAAAACGTAAAGTGAAGAATTAAAAACATCAATACCAAATTGAAAATCGCAATGGGAAAGGATCTCTTTGGTTTTTACCAACGAAAGAATTTTTAATTTTGAACTTTAAAAGGTCGATATGAGATGAACGAAATTGCCAAAAGAACCAAAGCATACCTTTGTTTGGACTGTGGCAAGTGCACCGCAATCTGCCCCATTTCCAGAGTAAATAAAGGTTATTCTCCCCGAAGGCTTTTGACCAAGGCTTTAGTCAGTTCGAATGAAAATGTCCTTAATGATCACACGTTGTGGACATGTCTGACCTGCATGATGTGTCAACAGAAATGTCCTTCGGATATCGATTATGTTCAATTTACCAGATTAGTGAGGGCTGATGCAAGTTCTGACGGTCAGGAGGCCAAATGCTCGCATGGGGGAGCTTTGCAATCCCTGATGAAGATAATGACAGCACCGGAGCTCAAACAAAACAGGTTGGAATGGATAACCTCCGATTTGAAAACGTCAGGCAAATCAGAATACCTGTACTTCGTGGGCTGCCTTCCCTATTTTGATGTGTTCTTCACCGAGATCAAAGCCAATTCCTTGGATTCCGCCCGATCGACGTTAAAGATTTTAAATCTCTTAGGAATCGAACCTCAAGTGTTGCCCAACGAAAGATGCTGCGGACATGATCTTCTGTGGATGGGAGATGTTGAGAACTTCAAGAGATTGGCTGAGCATAACATCGAACAGATAAAAAAATCCGGGGCAAAAAAGATCATAACCTCCTGTCCTGAATGTTTGGTTTCTCTAAGGATCGACTACCCCGAATTTCTTGGCAAAATGGATTTTGAGGTTATGCACATCTCCGAGTTGATCTCAGATGAGCTTTCCAAGAACAAGATAAAATTGAATAAGGTGGAAAAGAAAGTAACCTATCAGGATCCATGTAGATTGGGCAGATTTTTGAATATCTATGATCCGCCGCGAAAGGTGATGGGTTCGGTTCCGGGCGTGGAATTTTTGGAGATGCCCAAGAGCGGAAGGAATGCCATCTGTTGCGGAACATCTTCCTGGGTAAACTGCGACATTTATTCCAAGATGATCCAGACCAATAGATTGAAGGAGGCAAAAAACACCGGAGCAGAGGTTTTGATCACCGCCTGCCCTAAGTGTCAGATTCATTTTTCATGCACACAGAATGCTGAAGGTTATCCAGAAGAATTGAAGCTAAGGATTATCGATTTGACCTCTTTGTTTGCTGAGGGTTTAGCATAAAAAGATCGTCGAATGGGTTTTTGGCGATATCCGACATAGTCTAAACGCTTTAAAGCGGGTATGATATGAGATTGGGAAGTATAGAATTCGAATTACTTTACCTGGGGTTGCTCACGAAGAAGCAAGTCAAGCCGCTCAGTCGCTGGGAGCGGGGATTCGGACGAACCGAGTTAAAGGCGCTGAAGTCGTTGGGGCTTAAGACGAAAACCGTGGAGCGACGTCTGCAGCGGGGTCGGATCTCTGAGGAACTGATTTTTAGTAAAGATCGAGGCCTGATAGGCGAATACGCAAATGCCTTTATGAAAAAGCCAATCGACTATTCTCGCTGCACTACACGGCTGGAAGGAAGACTGTTTGGTTATCCAGAGTGCTGCGTGCAATCGTTTGTGAAGCATGGTTACCTGGCGAACGGCTTGGACGAGCAAGACCAGGAAATCCTGTTCCACTGGTCGTGCCCCAACTGTCAAGCAACGGCCGAACTACTGCCGAGATACAGGAACGTGTACCAAGAAGCCAAACGACTGCAGCTGGAGTGCCACGCGAGGGAGATTAACAGAAGGCAGATTGCGGGGTTCATTCCTTCTCTGGGATTGGCTTCCTGTCTTTTGCTTGCCGGCTGTGGACATAAGTCCACCGGACCAACGCAAGAAGCCGATGTTCACTGGATAACCCTGGAAAAGGATTTCGATAGGGATTATCTAAAGGATGAGTGGGAAGCGCATTTCGGATTGAGCCCGTCCAAACGCGACACAGATCGAGATGGCATGCTTGATGGTCCTCAGTTGGCAAAAAGCATGTGGAATACTATACAGAACCGTCCTGATTGGATCGACTGGATAGAAGTCAAATATAGGCACATGTTTGGTATCTATAGATGCTCCAAGTGCGGCAGGACTGTAAATATGGGATACGTCGAGATAACCAACCCGCAAAGGAATACGTCAATTCGCGTCGACTTCCTGGCATTGCATTTCATGGAATACGGCAGTTTTGCTTATGAGGCAGAAGAAGGAATCACTGGGGTTGTTAATCCTGTTGAACTGGATTCTGTGCTCTCCAAATGATGATTTGACGACCATTCGATTGCTCCCGGGAAGAAGAGACGGGGAAGTCGACAACAGACCAAAAGGAGAAAGGTTGAAACATGAATTCTTCGGATAAACAGAAGGTAGTTGCCATAATGAAGGAGACAAATCTCTTCGCATTTCTGGCGACTGGTGACGGCGATCAGCCGAGGGTTCGTCCAGTCGCTCCCATCGTGGAAGATAACATGTCCATCTGGGTGGCTACTTCCGCCAGGTCCAGAAAGGTGAAACAGATAAAGCAAAATCCCAAGATCAGCTTGGCCTTTGTCCAACATCCGGGCGGCGAAAAGGCCGCAACCGTAATCGGCGAAGCTGAGATGGTTGCGGACTTGGAGCAGAAAAAGAGGGTTTGGGGCTTAGCCCCTTATGATCTTTCGCAATACTTCTCAAATGGTCCAGAATCGGAGGATTATTGCGTGTTGAAAATAAACGTCGACAAGATTGAGTGGTGGGAGGATTTCGAGAGTGGGATGAAGACTTATGAAGCGTAGGAGCGAATTCCCATCGAGAGAATAAAATGGAGGTCTCTGGAAAACCACTTTAGGGAGACAAACTGGAGTGTTCACCTTTAGGTGAACCAGGTTTGAGCTTTTTGTATTTTCACGCAAAGCGGGATCCTGAGGACAAGAAGTCTCAGGTCCCCGCCAAAGGCGGGGACACTCCAGAAAAGGCTCTCCTAATTTGAATTTGTCGGAGTTCTAAAATAGGTTTCTTGATTTGACATATACATGCATGAAAGCGTAGGAGGTGAATGATTTGGCTGATAAGAAAAACCCAGGAAAGGAAGATGATTTACGAATCGGTGTATTTGTCTGCGAATGCGGGCTGAACATCGCTGGTTCGTTGGATTGTGAAGAGGTGCGTAAATATGCGGAAACCCTGCCGGACGTAGCCGTATCGGTTCTGAATAAGTATACCTGTGCGGATCCGGGACAGAATGAGATCAAAAGATATGTGAAGGAATATGATCTGAATCGGGTAGTGGTGTCATCTTGCACCCCTTTGATGCACGAGCCCACCTTCAGAGCCTGTGTAGCTGACGTAGGACTCAATCCTTATCTTTTTGAAATGGTGAACCTAAGAGAACACTGCAGCTGGGTGCATCTCCACGATCGGAAGGCGGCGACCGATAAAGCCAAGGATATGGTGAAAATCGGAGTGGCTAGGGCAAGGCATCTGGAACCCCAGATAGAAAAAACGGTTCCCGTCACCAAGGCGGCTCTGGTTATCGGTGGTGGAGTGGCAGGTATTCAGGCCTCTTTGGATCTGGCAGACTCTGGTATTCAGGTGTATCTGGTGGAGAAGGACCCTTCCATAGGCGGGATAATGGCGGCTCTGGATAAAACCTATCCCACCATGGACTGCTCCATATGAATTCTGGGACCGAAGATGATGGATGTCGGTCGACATCCCAACATAAAGCTTTTGACCTACTCGGAAGTTGAGGAAGTATCGGGATATGTAGGGAACTTCAACGTCAAGGTAAGAAAAAAGGCAAGGTATGTTGATGAGAATGAGTGCAACGCTTGTGCAGAGTGTTTTAAGGTCTGTCCGGTAGCGGTGCCGGATGAATTTCAGCAGGGCTTTTCTTCACGTAAAGCCATCTATATGCAGCTTCCGCAGGCTGTCCCTTCCTCCTACATAATAGACATGGAAGCCTGTTTAGGGAACAATCCTATTGCCTGTGGGAAATGTCTGGAGGTGTGTGATAAGAAGTGTATAGATTACGATATGCAGGATGAGATGATCGATCTGAAGGTAGGAGCCATCATAGTGGCTACCGGAATGGATGTTTATGATCCTACGGAGTTGGATGAATATGGCTATCGAAGCTTTGAGAATGTAATCACCTCTATGGAGTTTGAGAGGTTGATCTGCGCTGGTGGTCCTGCTCAGGGACATTTCATCCGTCCCACCGATGAAAAAACCCCTAAGACCATCGGATTCATTCAATGTGTGGGCTCCAGATCGGAAAAAAGAGGCAATCGCTATTGCTCAAATATCTGCTGTATGAATACCATAAAAGACACGGTCCTTCTGAACGATCACTATCCTGGCATAGAGATGAAGGTTTTTTACATGGATATTAGGGCTTTCGGTAAGGCATTCGAGGATCTCTTCAGAAGAAGTAAAGAGGCGGGAGTCAAGTATATAAGAGGTCTGCCCGGAGAAGTGAGAGAAGACCCCAAGACCAGGGATTTGATAGTAACTGTGGAGAACACCACCACTGGTGAGGTGGAACAGCACGAGCTGGACATGTTGGTATTGTCCATAGGTGTTCTGCCCAGACAGGATGGAAGCGGCATCCAGAAGCTCCTGACTTTATCACGCACCGCGGATGGATTCTTCATGGAGTCTCATCCCAAACTGAAGCCGGTGGATGCACCCACCAAAGGGGTCTTCCTGGCTGGCTGTGCCGAGTTCCCCAAGGACGTTAAAGATAGCGTCACCCAGGCCAGTGCTGCAGCCGCAAGAGCTGAGATAATCTTGAATGCGGACAAGATAAAGGTGGAGGCCATAACCTCTATGGTCGACAAGGAGATGTGTACCGCCTGCGAAATCTGTTATCGAGCCTGTCCCTACAAGTGCATAGAGGTGGATCGGGAGAACAAGATACCGGCTCAGATCATCGAAGCCGCCTGTGCCGGATGCGGTACCTGCGGAGCGGAATGTCCCTTTGGCGCCGTCACCATGCGGCATTTTACCGACGATCAGATCATCGCCCAGATAGAAGCCATTCTGGATGAAGATCCTATGGAGAAGACGGTGGTATTCGCCTGCAACTGGTGTTCTTATCAGGGTGCGGATTTCGCCGGCATCTCCCGTCTGCAGTATCCTCCCAATCAGAGGATAATCCGAACCATGTGCTCCGGTAGGGTAGATGAGGACTTCGTGCTTTATGCCTTCAAGTTGGGAGCACCTATTGTCCTGGTCTCCGGATGTCACTTTGCCGACTGCCACTACATTGATGCTAATCGTTGGACCCAAAAGAGAGTGGAGAAATTGTGGGACAAGTTGGAAAAAATGGGAGTACGACCGGAGAGATTACAGTTGGAATGGATCAGCGCCGCAGAAGGACAGAAGTTCGCTAAGGTGATGAGAGAACTCGAGGAGATGAGAAAGAAGGTCACCAAGGAGGAAGTGGAATTCACCAAGAATGCGCTAAAGGATTTGAAATTCAAGCGCGAAAAAAGAAAGGCTAAGCTACAGGCAGATAAAGCAAAAGCAGAAAAGGTTGCGGTCTGAGCTTGGTATTGAATTGTTTTAAGCATCTATTTATTGGAATACGCGTAGCCCGGTGTTTATCCCTTCAGGGCAAGCCCTCGGCTACGCGCCAGGCCGTGAAGGCTTGGCTACAGGTGAATCAGAGTACTTGGAGAAATTCAAATGGCTGAGGAAGCAACCTTTAAATGTTTAAGATGCGGGCATGAGTTTAAAATGCCCTTTGACCCCAAAGGACCTCTGGTGGAACGTGCCTGCCCCAAATGTCAGTCCAATAGCGTGAGAAGGATGAAGGAGGAACAAAAGAAGTAGATTCCGCGCTGAACGGACAGGTTCAATCCATATTGATTTGCTCAACTACTCGAGCCTTTGACTTTGACATGCCAAAGGCGTCTTGCTTTTATTGGAATTTCTGCTTGATTTCGAATTCCGATTGCAGTATATTAGGCCGTCGTATTTGATGCTCACGTATGCATGATGAAGGAATATGTGCGGCTCAGAGTTCGGCTGCCAACCACTCCACTTGTGGGAGTGAAGTCAGAGATTGATGGTGGTGAGTTTTACGGTTTGGCACAGAGCAACATAATGCCCACCGCAAGGGGTGGGGCGCCCGGGCCTTATAAACTTATCGAAGATGACGCCTACAAAGTGATGGAGATTGCTCCCCATCTGCTCGGTGTTTACTCAGTTAGAGCGGTTGAATAATATCGTTGGCGAGCTATGCGGCCTAACATCCGCCTGCAGTTGACCGGGCTAATCGGCGCGGTTTTTCAAGTTTCGCGCAGGGCACGACGGTTCTGGTCATTGAGCCGTTCTGAGATCACCCGCCCGGCAACTGACGCCCAGCGTTAACCACCTTTATGGTCAGGTTTTATTGAAGGACCACCCTTTGGCATTGCCGATAACCACTGAACGTCTTGTCCTACGAAGATACACCCAAGATGATCTACAAGACGTACTTGAATTTGCTTCCCAAGCTTCGGTGGCTAGGGTAACATCTGCAAACATAGAACCCACTGAAGAGGGGATTAGGAGGTACATCGACTTGCAGAATTCATATCAGCCCTTTGAAAAGGACAAGGTTTTTGACCTGGCAATAGAACGGAAAGAAGATGGTAAGGTGATAGGGTTGTTGACGCTGATATGTCGAGACCACAGGCAGGGTACAATCGGATGGGCACTGGGTGCTGAGCATCGAGGTCATGGGTATGCCACAGAAGCCGCCGAGGCATTGATGGACTATGGGTTTAGGTCGCTTGGTTTGCACCGCATACAGGCCGATACAAGCAGCGGTAATTCTGACTCCTGGAGATTAATGGAGCGTCTTGGGATGAGACGGGAGGCCCAGTTGAGAGAAGCGGTCTATAGAGAGGGGGAATGGTTGGATACATATATCTATGCCGTGCTTGCTGATGAGTGGCGAGAAACTAAAGCAGCAGGATGATTTAGTGCAAGTCGTGCTGATTTAATTGAAAACAGCGGCTAACCACGGCCAGGGTGCCCCACAGCTCTGCTGTGGGCAGGCTGGCCTGACTTATTCAACCAACTCTCCCACGGCGCAGCTGTGGGCCAGCTGTCTGGGAAGTCAAAAACGAAAAGATACGCTTGCTCCAAATTTCGGAACAGTTCGCTGATACTACGCGAAGGCTATCGCCTCTATTTCGATCTTCATCCCTTTGGGCAAACGAGAGACCTCTATGGTCGATCTGGCTGGTGGGTCTGCGGTGAAATATTTATTGTAAGCTTCGTTCATCACCCCGAAATCATCCATGCTGTGCAGAAAAACGGTGGTCTTCAGCACCTTGTCCAATCCTGATCCGGCCGCCTCCAGTATAGCTTTAAGATTTTCTATCACCTGTCGAGTCTCTTGAACAATCCCTCCAGGGATTCTGTCCCCGGTCTTTGGATCCAACGCGATCTGTCCCGAGACAAAGATAAGGGACTCTCCTTCCACTTTCACCGCCTGTGAATACGGTCCCACCGCCTTGGGAGCATTCTCTGTATGTATTATGGTCTTGGGCATATGCCTTCCTCCTCGTAGATTTCACTGGTGAGAGGCGCTTTTATCCCCCCACCTATGTTCCATATTCGTTGCGAATAAGATATCCGTTACAGAATTCATCCTTCTTATACTGAATTTTTCACTCAAACAATAAAATAACTTTTTCCTGCCTTGTCAACAAGTTTCGCACTTGAAGAGGGAGATATTTTATTTTTCCTTATAAGGTTCTATGGATTGAAAGTGGAGAATAAGGAACCGCTGCTTCTGGAGAAATTTGGAAAAAGAAACCAGCACCTAACTTTTGTCAAAGACGGAATTAGATGCTGGTATGCCCCCCAGCATTACGATTTATATAGTTAATTGGATATCAAAATTCAATAGATTTTGTCTAATATAGGTAGCTTATTTCATTTGTTCATGCTGAGCAAAACCATTTTCACGATCTCCAGAAGCCTTTCACAACTGAAGGGTTTCTTGATAAACAAATCCCCGCCCACTTGAAAACTTCTACCTTCGTCGCTTCGTGCATCTTTGCCGGTTAGGAAGATGACCGGTATTTTGGAAGTCTTCACGTCTTTTTTCAATTCTTTACAGACCTCATATCCGTCCATGAAGGGCATCATGATGTCCAAAAGAATCAAATCCGGCAGAAAGGTCTTTGATCTCTCGATTCCGATCACACTGGAGTTTTCGGACTTCACCTCGTAGCCGGCGCTCTCCAAAAAAGTTTCGATTATATCGGTTATCTCCGGCTCATCATCTATCACCAAGACTTTGGTAGATATGGTTTTCTTTTTTTCAGAAACTTTAGTCATGTTCGAGGTGTTTGGTTTGTCCGCTAACATTAGTTTCCTTTCTTATCGTTCGAATCCGCTCACTACAAGTAAAAATCTATCCTTCTGTCTTGAAGAATATGATTATAGGGAGTTACCTTTTTATCCTTAGCCAAAGAGGGATCTATCT
>LJVD01000036.1 GCA_001304225.1 candidate division Zixibacteria bacterium SM1_73 | reverse complement strand
TCTATCCAAGGAATTAGACCTACCAATGGGCTTGTTCCTCTGGGACACCTCGAAGACTGTCTCTGCTTTCACCACGGAACAAAAAAAGATTTACGAGGAGATAAAAGACTTGATATTTAAATTCCAGAGGGTGAGGACTAAGGTTAAAAGGAAATGAAGTGTACCAAGATTATAATCAATCAAACAAACAAAGAAGAGGGGATTTTGAGGATAAACACCATCGATGAACTCGCGGAGCGCCTAGGGCACAGCCCGGGTGAGCTAAAAAGAATAGCGAATACAAAAATACGCTACTATAAGGTTAACGAAAAGATAAAACCATCCGGTAAACTCAGAACATTATATGAGCCGATGGGGCCGTTAAGCAAAATTCTAAAGTTAATAAAAGAGCGGCTTCTTGATGGAATCGAACTTCCGGAATGCATGCATGGTTATCGCACGGGGCGAGACTACATATCCAATGCATGTGTGCACGTGGGAAAAAATATAATCTGTAAGCTGGATATCAAGAACTTTTTCCCAAGCATCCATCATGGAAGGGTGTTTAATATCCTTATGGATTTGGGTTGCTCAAAACAGGTGGCCAAACTTCTTACGCGGCTAGTCACATGCGACAATCATACTCCCCAAGGTTTCAACACAAGCCCTACGCTCAGTAACATTGTAGTGAGCAATCTTGCTCGACGGCTGCAGGGTCTTTGCAATCACTACCGTCTAACTCTGACAATCTATTCTGATGATATTACAATCTCAGGGAACATAGAACAAAAGAAATTTGAAGGACTTTTCTACAAAGAACTGCTACCCATAATAGAAGAGATCATCAAGCAAGAAGGATTCTCACTTAATTTTGGCAAGATTAAATTAGTGAAGAGAAGGGATAGCCAGAAAGTCACAGGCATAATCGTGAACAAGAAACCGAATATCCCTAAGCAAAAACGAAGAGAACTTCTTTCGACAATAAAAGAATATCAGATGAATGGAGTATCGATAAGCCATGATTCTGATCTTTTAAAGGTTAAACAAAGTCTCCGTGGTAAGATTGCTAATGCTCAACGTGTCAACCGTTCTTTTGGACAACTTCTTTTGAGGGAATTTGAGAAAATTGATTGGTCTCGCCGAGTCTCGTTCTCCAGCAATTAAAACAAGACTATATGAATGTTGTAATAGATATTGAGACTATCCCTTGTGACGCGGATACTCGTAAAATACTTCCTCCTATTAGCCCACCTGCGACCCTAAAAGACGAATCCAAAATCAAGAAATGGCGTGAGGCCAATGTTGCACGACTTGAGGAAGAGCAATACAGAAAAACGGCCTTGGACGCGAATGTTGGGCGTATCGTTTGCATTGGAATGCTGTTCTTTAGTGAAAAGAGGGTTTTTCGTTCCGGACTCTCGATATTTGGTGAACAAGAGAAGTTAGTGTTGTCCACTTTTTGGAAGCACATTCACGAGCACAAAACCCCTTATATCATTACGCACAATGGATTGCACTTTGACCTGCCATTCATCTGGAAACGCTCTGTGATCCTGCACGTTCAACCCACAATGAGGTTTAACTTGACTCGCTACAGAACCGACCACATGTACGACACTATGGCAGTCTGGAGCAATTGGGATGTACGAGACGCAATTACACTCGACCACTTAGCCCGGACCCTCGGTGTAGCGCGAAAGTCCGGAAGCGGCCAGGACGTGTATGACTTGTGGACAGCCCGCCAATACAAGGCTATTGCAGAGTACTGTTTTCGGGACGTATACGTGACCTATTGTTGCTATTGTAGAATGAATTTCCTCACGCCCGCCGATGCCTCTAAGATACCTGTGCAATATCTCGACGTGGGTTAGTTCGTAGTTCGTCGCTCAGGTGCCCTGCGCACCTGACACCAAGATAAAATCCTATTCTCCTACTTCCCCCCGCAGTCTCTCTTCCCACAGACAGCAAAATCACGACAACTTTGCTGGTGAAAAGGATAGCTCCACCGTTTATGGGAGATGAATGTATGATGCATGCCTCATGGTGCAGTAGTTCGCACACAGAAACTCCCCTTGAGGCAGTCGAATAATCCCTCTTACACTCTATTCCCTCTCCCCTCGTGGGAGAGGGATCAAGGGAGAGGGGGAGTATATTTGTAGGTCGGATCGCCCGAAGGGACTCGTCCTGAAGGCTTGTCCTGAAGGGCTACTCGACAATTAGGCTATGCGGAAAAGACATTTGATATGAACCATAGAATTGATGCCGATCCCCAGGCTCCAAATTCGGAGGACGAAAAAATCCTAGACTCTGAGTTTTCTGCTTCGACTTCGCTCAGCACCCTGAGTTTATCGAAGGGTCGAAGTCAAGAGCCTAAGGACCTCAAGCTCATAGAAATACTAATCGACAAGAGCATTAAAACACTGGAAGAAAACTCCTGTAAGCCCAGAATCCAGGATGCCTTAAAAGCCATCCAGCTTAAACAGAAAGTGGCTAAAACCTCGGAAGCCGAAAAAATCTTTTGGGATGAAATAGAAGCAATAAGAAGAGAAGAATTGCCCAAACTCTATCCTGAGCCTATGGATCCCGACGGCTTGGAAGCTCAACTTCTCACCACCATCACCGGGCTCAAACATCTCCTGAAAAACGGCATTCTTCCCCTTAAAATCATTGCCGACACCTTTAATGAAGGGAGGTCTAAAGAAACCCGCCTTTCTTATCACCGCATTGCCAGGCTCCTTTCCAAAATCGGATTCAGAAAGGTCAAAACACACGGCGGGTGCTCCGCCATCCTCTGGGATGACAAACTCCTTTCTCGAAATACCTTTTCCGACGCCGACAATTCGTGCCCTTTGGATGGCTGAAAAAAATGCAAAACGATGCCCACCAAGCTCACCAAGGTCACCAATCCCCGTTTCCCAGGTCAAGCATCCCCGTTCCCGGCGAATCCATTCAGGCTCATTCCATCTCACCTTCGGCTCTGAAGAACTTCCCTTCTGCGGTTGCCACCACCTCGCCATCTTCATCTCTGATCTCGCCTTCGGCCAAGAGTATTTTGCCCCTGTCCCCGGTGGGCTTTCCTTCCAAAAAAAGTCTCTGTCCGATTTTAACCGGTTTTTTGAATCTAACCTTTATCTCGCAGGTCACAGTCAAGATGTCTTGAGCCAAAATGGATTTGATCATCACCTCATCCAGAAGAGTAGACAGTATCCCGCCATGTAAAATATTCTTGTATCCTTGAAAGTGATCTTGGACAGTGTATTCTCCTACAGCTTTACCATCCTTCAGGTAGAATTCGACGTTCAAGCCGGATGGGTTTTTGTCCCCGCAGACAAAACATTGGCTGTATTTCTTTAAAGGTTTCATGTTCGCCGAAGCATTCATGCGAATCTCCTTTCACATAGCCATTCAGTATTTTAGCATATAACTTTGGCCTACCGCCAGGGGGTTGCCCTTGGTTGTTTTAAACCTTTGCAGAATGTTCTGCATTGCAGCCGCCCGATTTATCCGGAAGATCCTAAATTGGGCTCTTTTAGGCTCGATCTCGTCAAGATGTCGCCAAGACGCTGTGCGGTGCGCAAATAGAGTAACTACCTCAGAAGAGTTTTGGGAAGATTTTTTTAAAAAGCTTCTCAAGACACATAAAATCAGACTCCAGAGAGAGATATTTCATAAGAAGTAAAAAGTGGTGACTTAAAGAAGCCACCACTTTCCCAACTTTACCTCTGAAAAAGAATGCCCAAGTCGGACAAACTCAAAATGCTTTTTCCGGTTCTTACTTCTCTCCCGGCATTTCTAAAAGCTCGGCTTTTTCTTTGATAGCCGTGACTGCGCCAGTCCCGTGCTCCATAAGTTCTAGGGAGGTTGATCCGTGTGTGCTTTTTACTATTCCGAATAGTGGTACCTTTTCACTGGTCCAGGTATCTGTCGGCTGCTTTCCTTGGGTGGCGTCTTCGGTATGGACACAATCGAAAGTTCCAGCCTTGGTTTTGACCTTCTCAGTTCCCAACTTCTTAGGCTTAGGCTTCACTGCTTTGGTAGTATCCATGGGAGGCTGATTCATCAAGCTCACAAATGCCTGAGGTAATTCGCTGGCTGGTTCTTTGCCCGACTTATAGATCATCCTTTTGATAGTGCCCGGCTCCTGGGGATCACCGGAAATCAACATTTTGAAGATGTTGACACTCCCGGTCTTAGGATCAATCTGTTCGATCTCATACCAGAAGAACTCTTCCTTTCCGACCTTCTCCTTGCCTACTATGGAGAGCTTCAGGATACTCTCGGTTTTGGTTTTGCCGTCCACAAGCTTATATTTAGCGTAGCTGCCCACCTCTGGTATTTTGAATTCGATATCCATCCTGGGCATTCCCAAAATGCCAGGAACCTGTGCCAACAGAGGCTCTGCTTGGGATAAAACCAAAAGAAAAGCCACCAAAAACAAAAAGAAGGCCAAATACTTTTTGGAGAACATGCCGCTCCTCCTTGGATTTAAATGTTTATTGATTAATTTGCACCAAGATTTTCCGATTCTCTCTCAGATGGGTCTCAACCTTTTTTCCAAAGCCGTTATTATTGATTATTTCCCGTCTCCTACTTTAGATGAGTTCAACATCCCTTGAATGCGGCTTCCTATGTCTTTCTTTATATCGACTTATATAACAATTGTTTTACGAAAATGTCAAGTCTTTTTTGAAAATTTCTTTTTTTCCTTGACAAAATGTGTTTTTTTATTTATTTAATAGATTGGATACTCAGAGAGATGAAAATTTTGTTGGGCTATTTGATCCTTTACCTATGCCCAACTTGATTAACTGGATTTGGTTTATTTATCCAGGTTTATGAACAATAGTTAAGCCGAAGGAGGATTTATGAAGAAGCTCTTATGGCCTTTGGTAACAGCTATGATCATTCTTGGATTGACTGGTCTTGTCTGGGCTCAATGTCCGGAGGACACGATAGACCTCGGCGACTGCGATACCCTTCATGTTGTTGCCTGGGATGCTGAATATTGCGATTCCTTTCCCTGCTTGGTGCATGTCAGTCTATTGGTGACACATGATTCAAACGCCTTTTATCAGGACCCGCCTGGCAGATGGGTACAAGATTCTATTAGAGAGTTTTCTATCCCACTAAAATGGTCTCATACCAATCCCACAGCTCACTGCACTTTATCTGCAGAGAAAAACATTGCTTCCCACAGCGATACTGTAAATGGTATCTTTCGTCACTTTGGAGGGAAACGCAACCGTATGCTTGAGTTGTATGAGATGGGAGAGGGAGAAGAGTGGAATGTATTATGGGTATTCGTCAATAATGCTTCCCCCTCTCCGTGGTTAGCTCTGATTCTTATACCAACACATCAAGACCCATCTTGGTGGGAAGGAAACAGGATCCTTCTGGCAACTATCACCTTCACTGTCTCTGATACCACAACCATTTACATTGAGCCAAATCTTTTGAGTCCTCCAATGCCTATCTTCGAGTTCAGCAGATATGATGCAAAGTTGTATATCCCTCGACACAACATGCCTTTGTGTGTTACTGTCGAGTCTTTCAAGCGCGGAGATTGTAATGGGGATGGGGTGGTCAATTCAGCTGATGTTGTGTATCTGATAAACTACCTCTTCAAAGACGGCTCTGCTCCTGATCCTTTGGAGGTGGCGGATGTCAATTGTGACGGAACGATTAACTCTGCGGATATAGTTTATCTGATTGATTATCTATTTAAGGAAGGACCGGCACCCTTAGATTGTGGTTAAAAATGGGAGGAGAAAATGAGAAGGTATCTATTATTTCTGATAGTAGGAGTAATTCTTCTTGGATTTAGCGATTTTGCCTCAGCGCAATGTCCGGAGGATACGCTAGACTTGGGTGACTGCGATACCCTTCATGTTGTTGCCTGGGATGCTGAATATTGCGATTCCTTTCCCTGCTTGGTGCATGTCAGTCTTCTGGTCACCCACGATTCCAACGCTGTTTATCATCAAGGGCATGACTCGATTATGGGTTTTACGCTTCCTCTCGCTTGGATCTATACTAATTCCTCTGCCTATTGTAGCCTGACTTCGGAAAAAAACAATTGGCAATACTCTGACACGGAAAACGGTATCTTTCGTCATTTTGGCGGAAAACTCAATCGTCTGTTTGAGTTGTATGAGATGGGAAAAATGTGGGTAGTTTCTACGTACATCTTCAATCCATCTTCTCCAGATCGGCCAGGATCTTTCGGTCTTGGGGCTTTTTGTGGTTCAGCGAGCCAGGCCTGGTGGGAGGGAGAGCGTTTGCTTCTGGTAACTTGGACCTTCACTGTCTCTGATACTATGATGGTTTGTATCTATGAGCCAATTACTCCACCTGGAGATATGGTCTGGTTCACCCGAATTGATGCAAAAGTTTACAGGCCTCGATACAATATGCCTTTCTATATGACTGTAAAGCTTTACATGCCAGGGGATGCCAATGGAGATGGGGTGATCAACTCAGCCGACCTTGTGTATTTGATAAATTACCTCTTCAAGGGTGGACCTGCTCCCAAGCCTCTTCAGGCTGGCGATGTCAATTGTGATGAAGTCATAAATTCAGCAGATATAGTTTATCTAATTGACTATCTATTTAAGGCTGGACCTGCCCCCTTAGATTGTCGCTAAAATAAGAGATAAAAATGAAAAGGCATCTATTGTTTTTGTCAACAGCAGTAATTTTTTTCGTGTTCGCCAGATCCTCTGAGCTGGTCCCGCATTTTGCGGGATCGGATCGGAGACCCTGACAGGCACATCAGAAGTCAAAACTCAAAACGCAAAACTTGAAACTACAACTAAAAGATCAAAACGCCCTTGTCCTTTTCACTCTTCACATTGATATGAACTCTCTCCATTCTACTAAGGTGGGCTTTTAGTTTTGCGTTCTATTAGTCGATCGTTTAGATCTTTGAACGTAGACAATAGGCAGTCTCTTTCCCATTCTGGTCATGATCTCATAGGCAAAGGTATTAGTCCATTTACCAAGATCGTGGGCGGTGATCTCATCGTCTCCCTGTCTGCCCATCACCACCACCTCATCTCCCAACTTAACCTCAGGGATGTGAGACACGTCCACCATAAAAGCGTCCATGCAGACTCTCCCTACCACCTTTGCCCTTTTCCCCTTTATCAAGACCTCGCCCTTGTTGGAGAGAAGCCGGCTGTAGCCATCCGCGTATCCCAAAGGTATGGTGGCGATTTGGGTTTTCTTCTTAGCTATGTAGGTCTTTCCATAGCTTATGGGAGTTCCTTTCTCAACCTCCTTAATGAAGATCACCTTGCTTCTAAGACTCATGGCAGGCTTAACCCTTATCGATTCCGAAGTTTCAAGTGAAGGATAAAGACCATACAAAAGGTGTCCCACCCTCACATGATTGAAATAGCTTGCCGGGATGTCCAAAACTGCTCCGCTGTTGGCGATGGATTTGATGGGGATATGATTGGAGAATGATTCCAGCTCATCCAGAGTATTTTTAAAGAGAGAGAGTTGGTGGAAAGCAAAGTCCTTTTTTCTTTGATCCGCCGTGGAGAACTGCGAAAATATTCCTTTCAGTCGAACATTTCCTAATCTTTTTATCTTTTTCACCAAGTCTATGGTTTCCTGTGGAGGGATGCCATAGCGCCCTAATCCCGTGTCTATTTCGATGAAGATATTTGAACGCTTGTTCTGTCTTTTTGCCTCTTGTGAAAGTCTTTTTACAAATTCCAGATCGGTTATTATCTGATCTAAGTCGTATTCCACAACTTTTTTTGCCCTCTCAGGCGGCTCCGGAAATAAGTTCACTATGGGAGCCTTTATCCCCTTTTCCCTGAGTTCTGCTCCCTCCTCCAGAATTGCTACCCCTAAAGATCCTGCTCCGTTCTCCAGAGCCAATTTTGATACCTCATAGGCGCCATGACCATAGCCATCTGCCTTGACTATAGCCATAAGCTCCACCCCCCTTCCCAATCTCTCTTTGATGCTCCTGATATTGTAGGTTAAGGCGTCCAGGTCCACCTCTAAATAGGCGGGTCTCAAAAGTCTGTTGTTTTCACGTGGGGGCATCATAAATTTTTATTTCCTCCCAAATCAATTTGTGCTTGAAATAACAAAATTCAAAACGACAATTATATATTTAAATCTGCCTCATTTGTCAAGTGGGAATCTCTGCTGTTGTTTCGGGGTACCTTACCCCGAAACATGAAAAGGTCACGGGTGAGGGCACCCGTGACCAACGGGCATCTCTCATCGTCCGAGACAAGGCTCGGACGTTAGAATCTTTATTCCTTGCGTCTTGACCCTTGACCCCTCTTTTTTGCCCACCATTCCAATCTTTTCTTGATCTCTTTTTCAAAGCCGAAATCAGTCGGCCGGTAGTATTTTCGATTCTTCAGATTTTCAGGAAGGTAGGTTTCGTCCACGAAATGATCAGGAAAGTCATGCGGATATTTGTAATCTTTTCCGTATCCTAAATCCTTCATCAATTTGGTGGGGGCATTGCGGATATGCATAGGCACTGGCAAAGCTTGAGTCCTTTGAATGTCCCCTTGAACCAAGTTGAATGCTTTGTAAACTGCATTGCTTTTGGGGGCAGTAGCTAAATAAATTGCAGCTTGAGCCAGAGCCAATTCCCCCTCAGGCGATCCTAAAAAATGATAAGCCTCTTTTGCGCCAATTGCCACCTGAAGTGCCTGGGGATCGGCATTTCCGATATCTTCGGAAGCGAACCGAACCATCCTCCTGGCGATATATAAGGGATCCTCACCTCCGGCTAACATCCTTCCCAGCCAGTATAAAGCCGCATCTGGATCCGATCCTCTCAAGCTTTTATGTAAAGCTGAAATTATATTATAATGCTCCTCTCCACCCTTATCATAGACCAGTGCTTTCTTCTGCATGGTCTCTTCGGCGATCTTCAAAGTAATCTTTCTTCTCCCCTTCTTATCTGGAGGGATAGTAAGGACTGCAAATTCCAGAGTGGATAAAGCTATGCGAGCATCTCCATTTGCCATCTGAGCAATGTAGTCCAAGGCCTTATCTTCTAACTCCACGTTGAGATTTCCTAAGCCCCTCTCTTTGTCTTTTATAGCCCTATTTATGATGATCTTCAATTCGTCCTCATTGAGTGGATTCAGGGTATAAACCTTGGTTCTGGAAAGCAGAGCGGAGATCACCTCGAATGAAGGGTTTTCAGTGGTAGCTCCAATCAAAATAATGTTCCCCTTTTCCACATGAGGAAGAAAAGCATCCTGCTGAGCTTTGTTGAAGCGATGCACCTCATCCACAAACAGGATGGTCTTCCGATTATAGAATTCCTTCATCTTTGTGGCTTCAGCCATAACCTCCTTTATCTCCTTTATACCGGAGAGGACGGCGGAGAAGGAGACAAAATGTGCACCCGTGGCTCTGGCGATGACGTGAGCTAAAGTGGTTTTGCCGGTTCCAGGCGGACCCCAGAAGATCGCGGACTGAATCTTATCCTCCTCTATAGCTTTTCTTAGAACCGAACCCTTTTCCAAAATATGCCTCTGCCCTACAAACTCATCCAGAGTCTGAGGTCTCATCCTATCTGCCAGAGGAGTCCTTCCAATGCCTCTTTGTTTTTTCTCTTTTTTGAATAGATCCATGAGAATTAAAGCCCCCTTCGGGGCGGGATAAATTCCCGCCCCTATGGGCAACAACGGCCTCTCACCCATAGGGCAGGGCATTCAGCCCTGCCAATAGAGTTTTTCAACACGCCCTTCAGATTCGTCCTGTGTCGTATGAACTGTGTGGCTCATACCATCGGGCGGATTTAGAAATCCGCTCCTACATCTAAATCATACGAAAAAATCGTCTTTAGTCAATTACTATTTAGTAGCTGCCTCCTTTGAAAACCAGGTTTGTACTCAAATGTCATATCTCGAGTTTCCACCTTCTATTCTTTCTTTTTTCCTATCTTCACAAGTTCAAGGATACGGTCAAGTTCTTTTACTCTTGCAGCGTAGGAGAAGACAGAATAACTTATCAATCCTAAAAACAGAATTATGGCCAAGCTCAAGATTTTTTCGGCTAAGGAAGCTGTGCTTAAATCCAATCCAAAAAACTTCAGATAAATCCACAATGCTAATCCCATGAAAACAGCTGCGGATAATATTCTAAAGAATGTCGTGCCAATGTTTTTTCGATCCAAAGGACCGATTCTTTTGTCCAAAATCTTAAGAAGCAAAAACAGATTGGTCATGGCGGCAACAGAAGCTGCCAGCGCCAAGCCTCTGAATCCCAAAGGATGCATGAGTATGAGATTTAAGATGATGTTCACACATACTGCCACGGCACTGGTCTTGACTGGCGTTTTTGTGTCGCCCATGGAATAGAATGTGGAGGCGGTCAGTCTGACAGAGGAATAGGCGAAAAGTCCAATGCAATAAAACATTAAAGCCTGAGAGGTCGCCATAGTATCCAGAAAAGTAAACCTTCCGTGCTGGAATAGGACCGAGATGACCGGCTGAGATGCTACAGCCAAAAAGACGGCTGATGGTATGGTTAAAAAGAATACCAATTTCAAAGAAGAAGTAAAAGTGGAAATAACTTGACCCATTTCCTTTTTTGCGGCAAAGGCAGAAACTATGGGAAAGGTCACCGTAGCCACTGCCACTCCAAAAACCCCAATGGGAAATTGCATCAACCTGAAACTATAATTAAGATAGGATACAGAGCCCTGAGGCAATAAAGATGCGATCAAGGTATTCACAAAGATATTGATCTGAGTGGAAGCCAAACCCAAAGTCGCAGGAACCATTAAAATCAAGATTCTTTTTACACCAGTGTCTCGAAGATTGAGGGTAAAGCGGTATCTGAAGCCTATCTTCCTCAAAGAGGGCAGCTGGATGGCTAATTGTCCGAACCCTCCCAAAAGCACACCAATGGCCATTCCGATGATTGGCGGGTCAAACAGAGGTGAGATGAAAAGACCGCCTATGATCATCCCCAGATTGAACAGGGTGGGTGCCAAAGCGGGAATACCGAAGCGCCTGAAGGTATTCAACATCCCCATGGCTAAGGCAGCCAAGGCAATGAGAAGCAAAAAGGGAAACATGATTCGAGACAAAAGGGTGGTCAACTCCTGTTTGCCTGCCTCTTTGCCAAAGCCAGGAGCGATTACAGAAACGATGTAAGGCGAAAAGATAATTCCTAAAATTATTACCAAACATAAAGTGACTAAAAGCAGATTGAGCACCAGATTGGCCAATTCCCAGGCTTTTTGCTTTCCCTGGTTGGTTTTGTAGTCGGTAAAGACCGGAATGAAGGCAGAGGAGAGCGCTCCTTCGGCAAATAGATCTCTCAATAGATTCGGTATGCGGAAGGCGGCAATGAAAGCGTCGGTGGCATAGCCTGCTCCAAAAAGAAAGGCAAACACCTGCTCTCTTACCAAACCCAATACACGGGAAAGTAGAGTGGCGGAGCTTACAATCCCAGTGGATTTGGCGATTTTATCCTTATTTTCTCCTCGGATCGCTTCTTGCATTTTTAAAAAAGCTTTGTAGGTCAAGCATGGTCTTTAGACCTGCTTGACATTTCGCTTGACAAAATTGATTTCAGGTTTATATTCAAAAATCGATACATAAGGTGCAGCCTCAAGTAAAGGAGTTAATTTGCCTGTTCATAAATCGGTGAAGAAGAGACTGAGACAAAGCAAAAAGGCCAACATTCAAAATCGGTCCATTAAATCCGAGATAAAGACCTTTGTCAAAAAGGTAGAAGCTTCTCTTGATGAAAAGGACTTGAAAGAGACGATCTCTCTTTTGGATAAAGCCGCCAGAAAAAGAGTTATTCACAAAAATCAAGCCGCAAGGATCAAATCCCGATTGATCAAATTGGTGAGCCAAAAAGCTTCTGAAGTTGCCCAAACTCCTTGATTGGAGTAGCTATGCCCCGTTTTTGGCTGGACTCCGCTGTTTTTTGGCTCCTTTACCAGACCAGGTGTCTCAGCAACAATAAAAGCCTGGGATTTGATCTCAGGATGGTTTTAACTAATGGAATAGGCTCAAGACCTGTGACTACTTTGTCATCGAAGTATTCTTTTAAAAACGAAATTACCGCATCCAAATACTCATCGGTCATCCTCAAAAATATAGCCCGACAAAAAGTATGAAATCGTAATAATCTCCCTCTGATGTGCATTAGTTCATCATAATACCTTTTAAGAAAGGATACGGATGAGTTTCCATTCTTAATATACTGGCTGACCACTGATCCTGCGATCTTGCCGGAGAGCAAAGCGGTGGAGATTCCAGCTCCGGAAAGCGAATCGACTACCCTTCCGGCATCTCCCACCAAAAGGACATTTTCTTTAACCAAGTTCTTATGTCGATCAAAACAAGGAATTCCTCCCATCATGGATTCAGCTATTTTGAAATTATAAAACCTTTTTGTGACAAATTCATCTAAGTATTCTTTAGCTTTTTTCTCTTTTGATCGGTCAGATGCTATTACCAAGCCGACATTTGCCCTACTATTCCCTTTAGGAAATACCCAGGCATAGCCTCTTGGTGCTAAGGTTTGCCCGAAGTAAAACTCCGTACAGTCCGGTTCCACTTCCACCTGGTCTAAAAGGTATTGGGCAGATGATCCTATTTGATCCAATCCTAAACAAAAGTCCATCCCCGACCATCTGGCCACGTTTGACTCCACGCCATCTGCTCCGATTATCACTTTGGCTTCATATTCTTTCTCTTTTCGATCAGATTCGCTACGCTCACTGCAAGTCTCCAGTACCCTAACCCCGCAGAATTCTCCTTTTTTGTTTTTCAAAAGACCAATCGCTTGGACATTCACCTTTAGACAAGCTCCGCAAGAGACGGCTTTCTCAGCTAATCTCTTGTCGAATAGTTTTCTATTCAATATGAACCCAGCATTAGGGTGATGAAGTTCCATTTTTATGTTAGAGGGGCTTACCAAAAGTACCTTTTGAACTTGGGTGCAGATCCATTCTGGATCGATAGGAACAAAGTCGGTTAATCCAGAGAAGCTAATTGCTTCGGCGCAAGATAAAGGGACGCCAATCTCGGGATGCTTTTCCAGAAGCAAAACATCAACATCATTCTCAGCCATTTCCTTAGCTGCCATTGAGCCAGCGGGACCCGCTCCCACCACGATGCAATCGTATTTGTCACTCATCTTTTAGATTCAAGTTGGTCCTCCCTCACCCTGTCCCTCTCCCCGATGGGGAGAGAGCAAGTGATCCTGGAGTGCAACAATTTATTGTTGCGGTTTTAACTCGGGACTATCCATTATTTTCAGGGCTCCCACCGGGCAGAAAATCACGCAGTTTTGACAAAGTGTGCATAGTTCCGGTCTGATCAGAAGCCCGGAAACAAAGAGTTCTAAAGCTCCATAGGGGCATACTGCCACGCATCCGCCACATTGACCACAGAGCTTAGGATTCAGTTCCAACATCTTAGGTGTTCTGACGCGAAACAAGTTTCGCTACTCCAAGGATTCATTATTAAGGAGAAGGGAGTAGCAGAGCTTGCTCTGCGTTCTTATCTATAAAAAAATGCTGGAGTAATTTAACTCCAGCATCAAGAAATATCAAGACATTTTTCAAATTCTATCAGGAGAAGGAAGGATTGAAGCAATTTGAATGTGAGTATCATTTGAATTTTCTAGATAAGAAATTAGGGCAGGGAAACTAACCTGCCCTAATGGGAGATAAAAAAGTGAATGCTTTTTAGCCCCGTCAAAGCGGGACACTCCAAATATACTTAATATTGTTACTTCAACAGCACCATTCGTCTGGTCTGGGTAACCTCGCCCGCCTTAAGCTGATAGAAATAGATGCCGCTGGCTATACCTTCACCCTTTTCATTCTTTCCATCCCAATTTACGCTCTTGGGTCCTGCTTCTTGATGATCGTTGATCAAGGTCTTTACCTTCTGCCCCAGAATGTTGTAGATGGTCAAGGTTACCTGGCAGGATTTGCGGAGATTATATTTGATGACAGTCTGGTTATTAAACGGGTTGGGATAACTCTGGTAAAGCTCGAAATCCTTTGGAGTTATCGCGCTCTCCTCCTTTTCCTCCACTCCGGTGGTCTTGGGACAGATCATCACCGCCCACTCCACTCCAGTGTGTATAGGACCTTTAACTTCAAGGTCTGGCTGGTAATACTGAAGCTGATCGGGATGGAAATTTTTGCCCATAAAATTCTGGACGGATGATTTTTCCGGCGGATATCCTAACAGTCCCCAGTCAGGGTTGCCTGGAGTACCAGATGGTATGGTTGAAGTATAAACATCGTGAGAGACATAAGCAGGATCGTTGTGAAGCGTATCGTTGTCAGCATGTGGGGCATGAGGTGGACGCACTCGCCCAGGTCCGCCACTCTCTGCATTATCCCAGTACGGGTCGCTAAAAGCGATCTTCAGCGACTCGGAACATACCCCCGCCATTGTGACATAATGACCGCCTCTCCAGGCGAAGTAACCAGGCTCAACCTCTTCCCAGAAACCCAGAAGCAAGATGATATCCTGGCAAGCCTTGAGCGATTCCTCCATCTCGAAAAACTTGGGTTGATAGAAAATGGATTCCTGCAATGCTAATGCATAGTCCTGAAAATATTGCTCCAATCCGATTTGTATAGAGTCAACATACGTTCCCGGTCCGGGCTTAGTATGGAAACGTTTTGCCAGCGTATCGATAAGCTGGGGCGGAGTCCATCCCTCCGGCACTGCATCAAACCACCACAGACAGTTAGCCACCGCTACTGGACCACAATAATAATCTCCCCAACCGCTCTGGAGCTGATCAAAATCGGGCATACCGCTGGGAGCTTGAGGCGTTACGTCGGGCTTCCAATACCAGTTGCTGGGACAAATCATGATGGCATATTCGATTTCAGCAAATACAGGCAAACCATCCATATAAGAATCAAAATATATCTCCTGTCCTGGCTGGAAATTCTGACCTTCGAACTCCACCAATTTCTCAAGAGTCATATAATAGTCGGGCAGCGACCAGAGGCCGCCAGGGCTGGGGGACTCCAAGAGGGCTTGGTAAACATCATGTGAGATATATTCAGGATCGTTGTGGAGGTCATCGCCCTCTGGATGCGCTGGATGTTCGGGTCGCACCCTGCCGGGCCAACCATACTCTGCCGCATCTCGGGCTGGGTCGCTAAAGGCGACCTTACAAGAATCTGAGCAAATCCCGGACATGGTGACAAAGTGTCCGCCAAAGCGAACCCACTGATCTGGTTCTTGCCAAAAACCCAGAAGCAAAATAATGTCTTGAGATCTTTGCAGCGAATCCTCCATGGCATGGAATTCGGGCTGGGGAAAGGCGTGTGCATAAAGGCTGAATCCGTAATCGTTGAAATAACGATCTAATCCGCTTTGAATCGAGTCCACATATGTCCCGCTATCAGGATCAGTGGAAAAATAATCCTTACCTAAGAGTCTGATGAAACCAGCAGGATCATTCTTATAGTTATCAGGAACAGCATCAAACCACCACAGGCAGTTCGCTATGGCGGCGGGTCCACACAGAGCCAGGGAATCATTGAACTGATATTGGCCGAAATCCGGCATCCCGCTGGGAGCATTTTCTCGGTTCTGTTTCCAGTACCAGCACTCCTGGTCTTTGGCATAGCCGGTGGCGCGGATGATAGGATCTCCGGGAGGGTTATCTATCCAAAAATCAGGCCATCTATAGTAGATCCCGTATTCTAATCCCCAATTGTTGCAACTATCTTGGGAGGCAACCTCAAGGTCAAATAGAAGACTGGGAAGGGAATCAGTATCGGTGAGGGTTTCATACTCAAGCTCCAGAAAGAATGGCTGCGAGGTGGATACCGGCTGACTCAGACTTAAATTCATTGGTCTTCCTAAAATGGAAACTCCTGAATCAGCAGGTATAGCGAAAAGCTCGGAAAATAATACGTCTCCCGGACCATTGCATTCATGAAACTCATGCAACCCGCGAATCCTTACCCTTATCTTAACTGGCCACACGATGGATTCACTGAAACCTCCATAAAGGAAAAAATGCACATCTGTGATTTTGAAAGGATAGGGAGCTTCTCCCGGACATTTTTCTGGATCCATGTAGACCGCAACACCATATCCAGAATCAAAACCCGCTGAATAATATTTCGGGTCCCCATCATCGTTTTGGATTACGCAAAAGTCAGCGTCAGTCCAGGTAAAACCCGAAAAGACCGGAACTTGATCTTCGGGCAGTTGGGTCGGTTTGATTTT
>LJVD01000035.1 GCA_001304225.1 candidate division Zixibacteria bacterium SM1_73 | reverse complement strand
AAAAGAAATAGATTCAAGCACCACCGTTTGCTTGATCACTGGTTGGGGTGTGGAAATGGATGAAGAGAAATTGAAAGAAAAAGGGATCGATCGAGTCTTGACCAAACCTGTAAAAATGGAAGCCCTGCTCACTTTAGTTTCAAAGAGCATAGAATCAAAAAACAAGGAAAAAGAACTGGTGGAGGAACCCCTAAAATATCCTTAAAAGTGTAAAGAAGCTAAAATTTAGTGGTTTCTTCTCTCTGATTATGCAATTTTTTTCGAGTGATCAAAAGAAGCCAGAACAAAAAAAGCTTTGATTAAAGTGGAGAATTGCATGGTTTATCCAATCAAGAGGGACGGTCAGAAAATTGAGATATTGAGTTAGTTCCAGAATTGGAATTCCTGAACCATTTTTTGTAATGAATCCTGTCTCTTTTGGGAAGGTTTTAACGACAATTTTGGCAAAATAGAGACTTAAAAAATTCATGGCGTCGGTTGAAAGAACCTACGCCACAAATTCAGAAACAACAACATCCTGTGAGGATTTTGCATTGAGGCGCCTTATGGGCGCCACGATTTAAATCAAATTCAGAGATTACTGATACGCACTGGACGCCCAGTATGGTACCTCGGTGCTCAAATTTATTCAAGAACCGGGATGGGACCCAAAATCCCCTGAACGGTTACTGTTCACCCACCCACGTATTCGCCTTCGGCATTATACACATTAATAGTGTACGTCCCAAGTTCCAGATCATAGATAGTGGTAGTGATGTCAAAATAGCACATGCAATAGCAAGGCTCGCCAGACTCGTGTTCATATAGATTAAACACGTTCCCATCCTGAACAATCTCCACCGAAATTTCATAACAGCAGTTGTAAAAGGCGTCTTTGTGCAATACGGTGATATCATTTCCAGTGACGTAAATGATTATACTATCCGGATCGGGATAGGTGGGATTGTCATAACACCCGCTTTGAGAAGAACTATATTGCGGTGTCCCCAATGGGGCTGGCTTCATTTTTTTCCCTTCTACCTGAGACATGCATAAGAATAGGAGGGAAAAGAAAAGCAAGGCGATAAAGATCTTTCTACTCACTGAACACTTCCATTTAAAAAGAAGATTTTGAGTTCAGCCTCTCTTGAATTTCAGATAAAACCGTTTATACATTTTTGAATTTGACGATTTTTCCATGCTGTGTCAAGCAAAAAATCGGATTTTTTTAGTCTCAGGATGTTGAACTTAAGGCTTTTAATTTCCTTCTGCGAGTTTGTGATTATTCGTTGATAATCTCAGTCGAGATTTAAATCAATTTCTGAGGAGTATCGAAACTTCAATCTTTTTGTCGACTTTTTCGGTGAACAGACAAACCATATCTCACGGAACAAAAAGCTCCTTTATACCTGTAAAATTATTATTAGACTAACAGCACTCCACTAATAACCCGACAGTCACTTTCCCTCGATTTTGGTGAATTAACTTTTCTTTCAAGACTGACGGTAAATACACCGATAGAGTAAGAGTAAAAGTGTAAGTTATCTCAAGTTAGTGTGGAGTGTTCGCAGAGACAATCCTCCACGGGACATAGATTCTCGCTTTGACAAGTTAGCAGGACAGTACAAAAGTATGAGAAGAAGAACTAAGTCCAGGACCAAGCAATATCTGTGGACAATAGGAATTGCTTTGGTCATTGCCATTATTTTGCGAACCTTTGTGGTTCAGGGATACCGAATTCCTTCTGGTTCTATGGAAAGCGCCCTTTTGAAAGGGGATTTTATATTAGTCAGTAAGTTGGCTTATCGTTTCGGAGAACCCAGATCCGGAGATATAGTCATCTTTGACTATCCTCTAAATCCCAGCAAGACCTTTATAAAAAGGATAGTTGCGGAAGCGGGACAAATAGTGGAGATCGTCAACAAAACGTTATATATTGACGGAGAAATCATGGTCCCTCCTTATCTTGTAAGGCATACCGATCCCCAGATATATCCGGCGGAGTATTCCAATCGGGATAACTTCGGTCCCTTTGAGGTTCCAACTGGGCACTATTTTGTCATGGGGGATAACCGGGACAACTCGCGAGATTCAAGGGAATGGGGATTTTTGGAAAGAGAACATATAAAGGGCAGAGCTTTTCTGGTTTATTTCTCCTGGGCACCTGATCCCCTGGCACCCGAATTTTGCAACCCATATATTTCCTCATTTTTCAAAGTCTTTTTTTACAATCTTGTTCACTTTCCCCAGCGAGTTCGCTGGGAAAGAATTGGAACTCCCATTCGATAAAGCCTCCTCTATCTTTTTTATACCGAGAGAGTAAAAGCATATATCATGTACGGGGGGCAAAGAGGTAATTTCCCACGTCTATCATCAAATTTACCCCCCTTTGCTGCTGAGGACTTAATCTCTCCCTCAGCGTATCTTTGCTGATGGAGTCTACACGCTGGCACAAAACTAAACCAGTCTGCGCTCCCTCGCTTTCAGCCTTCATGGACAACCTGCAGCCTGGGGCTCTCACATTCATCTGTAATTTTATCTTGACTTATCTTGCCCATTCTTGCTAACTTAAACAAAAGCATTGTAGTTTTTCCTTTGATATTATGAGAAAAGGCTATCCCAGCGCGGGTTGGGTTTCCGATCGGAGATCCGACATTACAAATGAATTCGTCAGGTGTTCCTTAGGATTCATCCAAACTTTGATCTGAGGTAACCAACTACTTAAGTTGTGATTCTATGGACCAAAGCTATCCAAAATTCAGAGATGATCTGATCATAAGCCGACAGGAGTTTGAGAAGGTCACCTATTATGTGATCAAGGATCCGATCACTCAAAAATTTTTCCGCATAAAGGAATTTGAGTATTTTATCACCCAAAATCTGGATGGAAAAACTTCCCTTGAAGAGATAGCTCAGAGATTTCAAGAGCATTTCAACATTCGACTTCCCCTAGATACTCTGAATAAATTCATCCACCGATTGGAAACCTTAGGTTTTTTGGAGGGTGTGATTTCCGAAAGGCAACTTGCCAAGCTCCAGTATAGAAAAAGGACTTTTTGGGGCAGGCTTCTTTTCATCAAGCTCAAAGGCTTCGATCCAGATAGGCTCCTTAACAAAATCTTAAAATATGCAAAGTTCTTATTCACTCCCCACTTCTTTGCCTTTTCCGTATTCATCATTTTTGTGGCAATAATTGTCACCCTCTCCAACTGGGGCGATTTGGGTTACAGCATAAGTAGACTTTTCAGGATTGCCACCATCTTTAAAATCTGGATAGCCATATTCCTGGTGATCGTCCTGCACGAGTTTGCCCACGGCTTGACCTGCAAATATTTTGGGGGAGAGGTACATGAAATGGGCTTTCTTCTCTTGTATTTCCAACCTTGCTTTTTCTCCAATATCAGCGATGCTTATCTTTTCAAGGAGAAATCAAAAAAACTTTGGGTCACCTTTGCCGGAGCATATTGTCAAATATTCATCTGGGCAGTGGCCACCCTTTTGTGGCGGATCACCGCTTTGGACACAGGGATCAACAGTTTCTTGTTTGTGGTGGTGATCACCTCCGGAGTGACCCTTCTTTTCAACTTCAATCCGTTAATCAAGCTGGATGGATATTATCTCTTAAGTGATTATTTGGAGATTCCAAATTTGAGAAAGAAAGCTTTCGATTTTTTATCTTGTTCTCTTAAGGGAAGATTCTTGAAGGATCGTACTGAAAAAGCTGAGCTGTCACCCAGAAATAAGAAAATCTACATTTGGTACGCAACTTTGTCGTTGCTTTACTCGGCTCTCCTTTTGTCTTTTATTTTCGTAAAGGTTGGAAATTTTTTGGTTTCACATCTGGGTGGCTTGGGATTTGCCTTGTTTCTATTGTTGCTTTTTCTTATTTTACAACAGCCTGCCAAAAAGGTCTTGGCAGGTGCATACGGACTTATTCGGATAAGGAAAGAAGCTCTGATGAAACCGAAGAAGGTCTTAATCTATCCAGTCATAGTCATAATCTTGTTGCTTTTTTTATTCATGGTTAAAATGGAGCTGAAGGTGGGGAGTCATTGCGAGATTCAGGCTTTGGAATCTTACACTCTGAGAAGTTCTCCCGACGGCACCATCACCGAGGAGCTTTTCCAGGGAGGAAAAAGTGAGCAAAGATCGATCAATCTTTTGAGGCTGATTTCCGACCAATATGGTGTATTGAATTTGGTTACAAAGGTGAAGGAAGGCGAGAGGATAGAAAAAGGAGAAGTCGTGGCTGAACTTTCTTCAGCCTCGTATCTTTCTGATTTAGAACAGACCAGTGCGGCCTTAAAGAAAGCACAGGAGTATCATGCATTGCTGAAAAAGGGTCCCAGAACGGAATCCATCCGGCAAGCTGAAGAAAGGGTGGCTCAAGCTCAAACAGAGCTTGAGTTAAAAGAAAAGGAACTGGAAAGACTTTCCGGTTTGCATCAGAAAAATCTTATCTCCAGGCAAGAACTTGAAAAAGCTCAAACCGAACATGCGATATTGTCCAAAGAATTGGAAATAGCAAAAAGTGACTTAAAGATTCTAAGGAATGGAACAAGACCGGAGGAACTTGAGATGGCTTGGGCGGAGATAAAAGAACTGGAAGCCAAAGCCAATTTTTTAGAAGCTCAGATTTCAGATTCTCAGATAAGGAGCCCGATCTCAGGCGTGGTAACCTCTCTTGGCTCCGAAAAGAATCTAGGTCCATCCGTCAATTTCTGGGGATTAAGCATAGCTAATCTCGATACCATGCTGGTGGTGATCAAGGCGCCGGAGAAGCATTTGGATGTTTTGAGGGAGGGACAAAATGTAAAACTGAAGGTCAAAAGCTATCCATTTTCGTCCTTTTGGGGAAAGGTTTTAAAAATATCTCAAAAAGGAGAGGGGGATCAATCCAGGAATATCTTTAAGGTTACCTGTAAGATCGAAAATGAAAATCATCTTTTGAAACCGGGTATGTCTGGATACGCCAAAATGTATTGCGGCAAAAGGAGCATCTTCAACCTTTTGACCAGAAGAATCGTAAGCTATTTAAGAGTTGAGGTTTGGTCTTGGTGGTGATAGATTTCTTGGGCTTCTGTGGTAGTCGCTCAATTTATTGAGCATAGCTTAAGCTCAATGAAGTAAAACAGGGAGGTGAACTCAAATTTTGCTTCTGGAAGGAGACAGGCGTGTTGGAAGAGTAAGAGAAAAGATCAGTGACAGAGTTCTTTAAGAATTTAAGGAATCCGGTGAAACTCATAAATTTCACGCAGGAATTGGAAGGTCAGTTCTGTCGTGAGAACCGTCAGCCATTGAAAGAGGTCTCTGATCTTTCTGACCAAGTTTCCCTGGAGGTTTACTATTTTCAACTGGACAAGGAAAAAGTGAATCAATATGGTGTGGATAAGATTCCCGCCACCGTGATAGAAGGGGAAAAAGATTATGGAATCAGATACTACGGTTTAACTGCCGGATATGAGTTTGCCACCCTGCTTCAGGACATAGCAGATGTCTCCAAGAAAGAGTCAGGACTTTCAGATGAGATCAAAGATCAGCTGCAAAGAATGAATAAGAAAGTTCATCTCCAGGTATTTACGACACCTACTTGACCCTATTGTCCTCGAGTAGCCAGTTTGGCGCATAGGTTTGCAATAGAGAGTGATTTTATCACGGCGGACGTAATTGAGTCTGTGGAATTTCCTCATTTGGTCAATAAATATGGCGTATTTGGCGTACCCAAAACCATAATCAACGAACAGGCTTCCGTCGAAGGCGCTTTGCCAGAGCGTAAATTTTTGTCGGAGAGTTTGAAAGCTATTAAGCCAAGTTCCTAAAGGCTAAACAATGAGAACCTTAAACCTATAACCCTTTAAAAAGGAGCAAAGAATGAAATTCACAAAAGTCTTCCTGGTGGCGGTTCTGGTGTGCTTTCTGTCTCAATTGGCTTTGGGTCAAAAGACTAAAAAGCGTAAACTTTATCCCAGCACCTACAAGACCACGGCCAAGATTTTTCTTAAGAATGAATACAGGATGTATGACAGCGCCATTGTGATTCTCAATGAGGCGGTTTCATTTTATCCAGATGATGCCGACCTACACTTTTTGTTGGGCACAGCTTATTATCACAAGAACAGGGCTAAGGAGATGGGAAAGCACTTTGCGCTGGCCGAAAGTCTAAAAATTAAGTCGAAATTCTTGGAAGAAATTCAGGAGATGAGACAAGAAAAATGGCTTGAAGTTTTTAACCAGGGAGCTAAGGCTTTTAATGAGCAAAATTTGGATTCGGCCCTAGAAAAATTTACAGCTTGCACGATAATTAATCCCCGGGATTATAGGGGTTTTATGAACGCCGGCTATGCCCATAGCTTAAAGGGAGAGAATGAGGAAGCGATCTCTTACCTTGAGAAGGGTCTTGAGTTAGCTCCGAACACTCTGGATATTCTGAGAATCTATGCGGCTGCCTTGTATAATGCTGAAAATATTGAAAAAGCCTTGGAGGTTTATCTGAAGGTTGCTGAAAAAGATCCTAAGGATGTAAATACGCTGAATAACATCGTTTCCATTTATGGAATTCTCAAAGACTTCGATAATGCTCTTCAATTTTCTCAGAAATTGATAGACGTCGATTCCACTTTTGAGGATGCCTATTTCAACATGGGAACGATCTACCTCCAACAAATCCAGGATGTCGACTTTGCCCTCGACTCTTTGAAAGATACTACTGGAGCATATCTGGCAGATGAAAAATGCAAAGCTAAAATAGAGGAATTGGAGAAGAAGAAAGGTGGACTGCTTAATAAGGCTGAGAGCACATTGGGAAAAGCGGTAAAGCTTGACAGCTTGGATCTGGAGGCTCGGATGTTTTTGGCCAGGATTTATATGGAGCAGGAAAAGTTAGATGAGGCTTTAGGGGATTTGGAATTTATAGTCCAAAATGACAGCACCAATTGTGAGGCTTTAACCCACTTAGCGGGTGTTTACGCTAAGAAAGGAATGGGAGATAAAGCCAAAGAAACCTGGCAAAAAGCACAGGATTGTGTGAAATAGAAATAAACTCACTCATAAGAACATCTCTCTGTGATGATGGACCCCTGGTGACATTACTTTACCTTAGAAGCCACAGATGGAAAGACTCCATGATGGATCGGGGTACCTTAACCTAATCCAGAACGGGATGGTTAAGGGTAAGGTGCTTTGACCAAGAAGTTTTGGTTGGTGATGGAAAGTTTGTTGATTGGCGGTGAAGCCGCTCATATTGGAGTCGCTATAGAGCAGTTGAGAAGAATAAGGGTAAATGATCCAGCACCTAATTTAAATTAGGTGCTGGTTTTTAAAATAAATCAAAAAAATGAAATTCGCTTACGCTTTTACCGAAAAGAAAAATCTGCATAAGCTGGAGCAAAAGAAGGGCAAGATCGAGGTCTTTGTAAAAGAATTGGTGGACAAGGTCGAAAAGCTCACCTCTTATAAGGTGCGACCCATCGAGTATTTCGTTCTGCATGATTTTGCCTCCGCCACCAAAGTCCACTCTCATTATCCCGTTCCTGCTTGGACCACCCCAGAAAGGGGTGTTATAAATTTTTGTCCGGAGGAGAAAAGATGGCAGAATATCATGAAAACCAACGTGAAGCAACTGAACCTACCGGAAAGTGCGGAAAGGAACCTGCTCAAGCATTATGATCAATGGAATCTGGATTTCCTTTTGGATGACGTCGTGGGGCATGAGCTCTGTCATCTTTTGGAAATTTTTGAAAATCTTCCCGATGGAATGGATTGGTTCGAGGAGGGGCTATGTTTCTATCTGCCCAGAAGGATATTGTCTGAAACCAAAAAAGAATTGGTCAAAGAAATCTACCAGCAGGAGATGAAACTGGTGAGTTATTCTCAACGCTGGGTCAAAGGACATTTTCTGAAAGACTTTTCCGCCTATCGCACCAAGCTCCATAATAATCTGATAATTTTTTTGAATGATTATCATCTGGCAGCTAACGCTACCAAGGAATTAGTGGATGAGATAGTAGATGGTGATGTGAGGGAGGTGATGCAGGCAGCAGAACAAGTAAGCTCGGAAATAGAAGAACCACCGGAACAGGTGATGAAGACCTTCATCAAGAAGCTATTTGAAAGGTTTAACCTGGACCAAGAGAAATTCGGGAGTTTTGTTAGAAAATTCAGGATATTTTAGTCAGCCCATGAATCGAATTGAACGGATCAAGTGACTTTGGTGGCAAGATTTTGAACTCATCTAAGAGAAACTGCCGGAGTTTTGATCTCATTGAAGCATGTGGATCCGTAGCAGGAAGCTATCAAGAACATTCAAATTGGCTCAGCTTCTTTTTTTCTTCAGTTTCCGCTTCGGTTATGTCAAGTTTTTGTTTTAATGGTAGATAAATCTTAAAGATGGTTCCTTCATTTACCCGGCTTTCAAATTGGATCTGACCATTGTGCAGGCTGATTATTTTCTTGACCAAGCTTAAGCCCAGCCCGGTTCCCTTTTCCTTAGAAGTAAAGAAGGGGTTGAAGATTTTTTCCTGATCCTTTTTTTCAATACCCCATCCGGTGTCAGAGACCTCAACTTTTATAAATTTTTCTTCAGGGTAAGTCTTTGTTTCGCACAAATCGATGGAAAGCTCTCCGCCCACGGGCATGGCCTCAATGGAGTTTTGTATCAGATTTTGAAAAGACTGTCTTAAAAGAAGTCTGTCACCAAATATGGTTGGCAGATCAGTTTTAGATTTCACTGAATGCTTTATTCTGTTTTTCTTTAATTTTTCTTCAAGTGTTTTTATACAATCATGCACTACGTTTTTCAGGTTCACCTTCTCAATCTTCAGGTCAAAGGGTTTGGCAAAGGTCAAAAATCGTTGAATTAAGGATTCCATGGACCTGGCTTCATTAAGTATGTTATTTGTTATCTCGCCGGTGGAGGTTTGTTCGCCTTCTTTCTTTTTGAGCAGTTTGGCAAAACCCAAAACCACTCCCATGGAGTTTCTGAGCTCATGTGCCAGTCCAGAGGACATCTCGCCCAAAGCCGCCATCTTCTCCCTGAAGGCAACTTCATGTTGAAGTCTTTTTATTTCGGTTATATCAGTCAAAAGAACCACTACTCCCAACATTTTGTCCTGCTCGTCTTGGACCGTTGAAGTGCTTATTCCAATCCAAATATCTTCACCGTCAGATTTTGACATCTGCATTTCCGGGATAGAACAAACCTTTTTTTCCGAAAGTGCCCTCTCGATCAAGGAACACAAGAAAGTTTTTTCCCTAAAGACTCTCTTGTAATGTTTTCCCCTGACCTCACTTTGGGAGAGATCCAAAATCTTTCGAGCAGAATTGTTTAACCGGGTGATCTTCCCTTCGGTATCGCAGATGATCATGCCACTTTGAATGCTCCTTAAAATATATTCATTATAGCTCTCCAGATTCTTTGCTTTTCGGTCTGTCTCCGCATAAAGCCTTTTAAGGGTAGCTTCGTTTTTCTTTAATTCGGCGATAACCTGCTCAAAGATCTTTACTGCGTCATCCACGCTACCTTCTTCGCTCTTTTTTTCTAACTCAGAGGTTATTCTCTCTTCCTGGGCTTTTTTCATCATTAACCTATAAGGTTTCAAGACGCTTCGGATCAGAAATAGGGTAACCAATGCGGCGGCCAGAAGTCCAACGGTTCGAGCTAAGGCATTAAGCTTTGAGAGCTTTTGGATGGCACCAAAAGCTGAAACATCTTTTTCCACCATTATCCAGATTTTTTTTCTATCACTGAGGATCTGCAGGTTTCCTTGATTTTCTATGGGGAGAAAAAACGAGCGAAAAGTGTTGCCACTTTTGTCAGAATAGAAATCTGAGAAGAACTTTTGAGTTTGTTCTTTTTTTAGATTAGATTTTATGTTTGCGATCTTTTCAGGCTTCATTGCGGCAAAGATGCAGGAACCATGTCTGGAAAGAGTTTCCTCAGAAGAAAACAAGGGTTCTCCTTTTGAATTGAGAAGGATCACCCGGTGAAGATTTAGCTCGAAAAGCAAATTGGTTAGATTTTTTTTAAGATTAACCTGAGGAGTTTTTTCCCCAAGCATTTTAGCACACAAAGCCGCAGAGTATAATTCTTGGTCCATTTCATTTTTTAGGACATTTTGAGTTTGGTGAAAAAGAAAGACCGTTCCGAAGTTAAGCAGTATCAAGAAGAGAATTAGAAATGCCAGAGAGAGACGAATATGGGATTCGTAGCTTAGATTAAAAAATTCTTTAATCCTCAATTGTAATTCTCCCTTAAGTTTCGAAAAATATGGGCTTCGGAGTTTCCCTTTAACTTTAATTTAATCGGCATAAAAATACCAGTGGTTAAGTTGGCCGGGGGAATAGCTTAAGTCCCCAGCCTTTCATCTTTGTGGAGACCCAAAGGCCCTCGCTGCATCTCATTCTCTAGCTTCTCCTTACCGGAAACAAAGAAAGCGAAATACGGAAAAGCATTTTCAATTTTTCATTTTAAGAGATATGGTAACTTACGGTAGGAGTTCTCTTTGTTTTAGAAAAACGTTTTGATATATGCTGAGATCAACATATCTCCTAAGAAGACGGCCAATATGGCCCCCAGGGCTAAGAAAGGACCGAAAGGGATCATTCGTGTTTCTTTGACATCCTTTGAGAAGAGTATGGCGGTTGTGCCGACTATGGTGCCCAAGAGAGCGGAGATAAAAAACACCAAAAGTATCTTCTGCCATCCCAAAAATGCCCCTAACATCATGGCTAATTTTATGTCCCCTCCTCCCATGCTCTCCTTTTTGAAGAGAAGCTCTCCCAGGATCGCGGAAAGATAGAACAAAACTCCTCCGACCAAAATCCCTATTAAAGAGTCCAGCACTGAGGGAGATTTTACAAAAAAGGAGAACAGTAACCCAATCCCGACTCCGGATAGAGTAATTGTATCCGGAATAATTCTGTGCCTCAAGTCAATGAAGAAAACCACTATTAATGAAAGAGATAGAATCACCTTGCTTGCAAATTCCCAGCCTAATCCGAATCGCAAATAAGTGATGACAATCAAAACGGGAGTAATGAACTCCACTAAAGGATATTGCAGCGAGATCTTGCTTCTGCATTTTCGACATTTTCCCTTCAACAGAATAAAGCTTAATAAAGGAATATTATCCCAAGCGCGAATTCTCGTTCCGCAATTGGGACAAAAGGAGCTGGGAAAAAGAATCGATTTCTTCAACGGGATTCGATAGATGCAGACATTCAGAAAACTTCCCAAGGCTAAGCCTACAATTATGATCAAGATCAAGGTTATTGTGTTCATCTCAGATCATCTTGACGTTTGGAGTATCAAGCTTCAGCCCGGTCAACAATCTCTTGAAAACAAAAAACTTTTTAGGGTTCACCCAAAGGGTGAACAACCTATTTTTGTTGTTTATGTTTTTAGGCGTTCATGTCGGGTAATTTTAATTTCTTCATATAAGCGCGAGACAAGTCTCGCTACTCCAGTCTCTATAGTCTGAAGTAGCAGAGCTTGCTCTGCGTGAAAAAAATCATATTATCAAGTCAGTTCTGGTTCTTTGATCTTCAAGGCAACGAGAAAACAGGCCAACTCTCCCAAGGTCATCCACACCCGCATGGCCAAAGCGATCAATATGGCCATGGAGACCGGAAGAAACAAACTCAAAAGATAGCTTTGGACTCCCTCCCTTACCCCTAAACCCCCGGGTGCAATGAAAGTCATCACCCCCAAGAAGACGGCAACGGAGAAAACACCTGAAAACTTAATTGCTTCTATTAAGTTCAAAGCCAAGAATGAATTTATGAAAAGATAAGCAAAGATTGAGAATATCACTCGATCCAAGATTAGTAATCCTAAAAGGAATAGCATACTTTTATAGGCGACTTTGAATTCTACTTTCTCTTTTTTGAAAAACCTCAAGAAGAAGTTTATCGCTTTGGTTAAAACTTGCGGATGCAAAATAAACAAAAGGACAAGAGAAAAAAGCAAAATTAGAATAATAGCCGAGTGCGTTGGTATACTCTCCCAGAGAAGGAGAGTGGAGATAAAGAACAGTATAGCTATCCCATTGTAGGCGACAAACATTGACGCCATGCTGACCAAAGTTAATCTTCTTGGCAATCCCACCTTGTCAGCCAAATAAATCTGGCTCACATAGGTCCAGATCTTGCCAGGGATGTATTTCCCTGCTGCGGAAAGGTAGGTGATTTTGAAACTTTGGGGAAGATTTATGGTATATCCTAACATTTTCAGAATCTGTGTCCAGACGTGGGCAGCAATTAAATAATTTAGAGCCAAAAAAAGAAGAGAGGGGAACAGAAGGTGGTATTTGAATTGCCAGTCATATTTGAGAAGGGTTTCTATGTTCAGGTAAAGTATTCTCCCCAACATGAAGAAGATTATCAGCACTGTCAATATGCTTAAGGTCTTTTTAACCAGGCTAATTTTTAGCACAGCTTATATGCTCTCTTTCGGAAAACAATTTTTCCTTCACCCCAGCGGGCACTCCATACGCCAGGGAATCGCAGGGAATGTCTTTAGTGACTACGCTTCCTGTCCCTATTGCTACCCTATCCCCGATCTCCACCCCAGCTTGGATTATGCTTCCAGCACCTATCCAAACCGATTTGCCAATCACAACTTCTTCTGCTTTTCGAGGATAGATTTTGCATATTTCGCTTTTGTGATCCTCTCCAGCATCGCTGTGAGTTAAGATCAGTACCCGTGGGGAAATGGTGCTTTTAGCTTTTATGGTGACCTTATCAGTTAAATCTATCATTGTTCCTGGACCGATGTGAACATCATCCTCAATCGCCAAATTTTTGAAACCATTTATCAGATTAATAAATCTTACCTCATAAATTCGCACATTTTTGCCTATCCTCGCTCCCAACAGTCTTAAAAGGGTTGACCGGAGACGAGGGCTGATGCACCACCTCAACAGCTTCTCAACGAGCATATATATGCCGATTTTCACATTTCTTGGAATCCGATTCATTTCTTACCTTTGAGAAATTGACCGTCCGTAGCAACCGGCAAGTTTAAAGTTTTGCTATTGTTAATATTTTCGCCATAGTTGGACAAGATCTCATTTAACTGGACTTGAAACAAAAGTAGATCCCCCTTCCCCCATCACGTAAATCGTAGTCAAATTGATCTCTTAGTAGATGGTTTATGTGAAGTTTTTTCCTGAATCCATTCCTTATCCGTTTTTACCTTTCAAAGTTTTCCTAATAGCCTCCAAGGCAATCCTAAAATCCGATGAAGAGTAACTTTTAAATCGGAAAGACTATGAATCGAATAAACGCAACCACCAAAGATTTGAGGCATCCATTTGAACAATCTTTTTAGGATAGCGTAATTTTCATCTTCAATCACAGCTCTCAGGAAATCCTCCTTTGCCCGAACCCACTTCCTTCTTCTCCTTTTATCAATTATCGGCTTCTCCAACTTGTTTTTGTAGACCTCCAGATAAGCTAGGTAAGGCAAATTCATCCCCACCTCAGTGGCCAAAGAGAGCTGTAACCAGCATTTAGGATTAAATTCCAAAACCTTAAACTTGTTTGTTCTCAGGTCCAGCATAAAAGGTATCTCGCATATTCCCCAGAAGTTTATCGACTCCAAAATCTTTTTAGCATAATGGTGAATCTCAGAAGCTTCCTCTATTCTCATAAAGGTTGCGGTTCCACCCATTTGAGGAAATTTCCTGATCTCTCGGGCGGTGATTCCAAAAATCTCACCACTCTTATTTCTATACCCCCACCAACAGACTTCTTCCCCAGGCTTTGGATTCACTAATTCTTGAACCACAAGTTTATGATTCTCCGATAGAAGTTCAACCAGTCTCTTTTCCAAATCATCTTTGTTCTCCATCAGGAGGATTTTGGAATTATATTTTCGATAAAAGGAGAAATTGATGTCCTTTTCTGAGGGTTTTATTATACAAGGAAGGGTGACCTTCCTCTTAATGGATTCTATATCATCCTCTTGGCGACAGAAGAAGGTTAAGGGAAGAAACTCTGTGAAATTTGTCTTCAGCAGAGTTTGAAAAAAATAAGTCTTTTGAGAAAATCTCAAGATGTCCTTTTCTTCAGGATCATTTAAAAGGACAAAATAATCTTTGAGAAGGTCAAAATTTTTTCCCGTAAGGAGAAGGCCGCCATCCTCTGTGGGAAAAAGCAATATCCTTCTTCCGTATCTGTTTTTCAGTTTTTGTCCAGAATTCAAAAGCGAATCTATGAAGTTTTCTTCATCTATCAAAGGATCAGGATTGAAGATGGTACCTTTGACAAATTTTGAAAAAGACGCGGGTGGCTTCTTCTCACCCCTACTTAACAGAAGGACGGGAAGGTCGTATCTGCCCAAACTTCTGGCAATAGCCAGTTCAACCACATAACTCCCCTGAAGAACCAGAACCGGAATTTCTTCTTCCCTCTTTTCCAACTAAACCCATCCTTTTTAAAAAACCATCAGATTGGTGATTTCGCAAAGTCTCCAGTAATATATCATTATATTGTTCTTAACAAGGTAAGCAAAGAAATTGGAATGGCTTAAGTAGGCGCAATAACTTCTTGATCAGTTTTTTCGGATGCCTGTCTTAAAGTCTTATCACATCATCTTCTAACCCGAGGCAAAATCTTTCTTATCCGATCGCAGACAAAGAGTATGTCCTCTTTTTTTAACAAAGGGTGCAGGGGTAAGGTCACCTCATGCCGGCCCACGTACTCCGTCAAAGGGAGCTCATCTCGGCTGGCACCGACATTCTTTCGGTAATAGGAAAATCTATGAATGGGGGGATAATGGATGCTGGTTTGGATTTTTTCTCTTTTTAGAAATTTCATAAATTTTTCCCGATCCACATCCTTGTCCAAAAGGATGGGAAAAAGATGAAAGGCAGAATCGCGAGGATAGTTCAAGAAGGGTATGGAAAATCCTTTTGGCTCTTTCAAATCTTCAACGTAGGTTTTGATCAAGGTTTTCCTTTTGCGATTCGAGCTTTTTAGCTTTTTTAACTGTTCGATCCCTAAAGCGGCATTTATCTCACTCATCCGATAATTATAACCCAACTCGGTCACGTCATAGGAATAGGCATGACCTTCGTGCCTGTCTAAGGTCATGCTGGTCATTCCGTGAGAACGGAGGAGTCTGATTTTTTCGGCAAGCTTATTCTGATTGGTCACGATCATCCCTCCTTCTCCGGTGGCCATGTTTTTATTGGAGAAGAAACTAAAACAACCGATGTCGCCGATCCCCCCGGCCATCTTCGATTCAAATTTTGCTCCAATGGCATGTGCTGCATCTTCGATCACAGAAAGATCATGCTTTTTAGCGATTTTTTTGATCCTCTCCATATTGGCCAAATATCCCCCATAATGAACCACCATGATGGCTTTGGTTTTGCGGGTGATCTTCTTTTCCAGATCATCACAGGAGAGGTTTAAATCGGAAAGGCTGGTAATATCCAAAAAGACCGGCTTTGCCCCCACATAAATAATGGCGTTGGAGGAAGCCACAAAGCTCAGCGAAGGAACCAAGACCTCGTCTTCAATTTTTATGTTCGAAGCCCGCAAAGCTAAATGCAAAGCTGCAGTTCCACTTGAGACTGCAAAAGTATGCTTAACCTTGAGAAAATTGGCAAAATTCTTCTCCAGTTTTTTGACCATTTCCCCCATAGTAAGCCATCTGTCCCGGATTACCTGGTTCACAATTTTTCGCTCACGATGGTCAAAGTTTAGATCAGATAAAGCAACCTTCCATTTCATTTTTCTGATGGCCTTTGTCAAGAAAATATTATGTAGGGACAGGGCTCGTCTCTGTCCCAATTTTAGGGGGAGAGTCACTCCGCACGATAGACTCTTTCGTTTTCAACGAATCCTTGAGGGTGAATTCTTCTTTTTTATTCCTTATTAATAAATCTCTCTTTATTCTTTTCAAATTCTTCTATTGCCCTCTGGTAATCATCTGGTCTCCCGATATCCAACCAGAAATCATTTGAATTATATATTGCCACTTTTTTTTCTTTTTCCAAAAGAACTTGCATCAAATCGGGAAAATCCAATTTCGTGTTTTTTGGAATAAACTCGAAGATCTCCGGTTCAAAAATATAAATCCCCATGCTTACAGTATAAGACAAGGTTGGTTTCTCAATATATTTCACCATATGGTCATCTTGATTTCTTTGAATGATCCCAAAATCAACATCCACAGATCTTTTTTGAGCGGCAACGGTGGCAATCGGTTTTTGTTTTTTGTGATAGTCTATCAACTTCATGTAATCCAAAGTGGTCAATAAATCGCCGTTCATCGTCAAAAAAGTCTCATTCAATCCTGGGATGCGGGTTAAAGGACCTACCGTGCCTAAAGGCTTTTCTTCAAAGCTATAGTCGATATTCACTCCAAATTTCTTACCATGGCCAAAATAGGTTTGGATGAGATTACCCAAATGTCCCACGGCTATGGTGATGTCGGTCAAGTTACAGTTTTTCAATTGCTTCAACATCACCTCC
>LJVD01000034.1 GCA_001304225.1 candidate division Zixibacteria bacterium SM1_73 | reverse complement strand
AAAACCATCATTATTTTCCAAACATGTTTATTAAATCCTTTTGCCTTTGTCATTTCATTACCTCCTTTCATAGCAACCGAACGTGACAAATCTTGCCGTGCCTGAATCATTCCAGTGTTTTAGCCTGGTTATGGAAGTTGATTACTGCAGCTAACAATGCCACGGCACAGCCGGGGGGCACCCGCGGCCCGCAGGTCGTGTGAACAGTCAGTTTTGCTGAGGTGCGCAGGGCACGTGACCTACGAACTTAATTCCAATAAAAATGCCATCCTTCTTTGCGCTTTTCAAAGGTAAAACCCGCTTTCTGAGAAAATGTTCTCCATGCCTGCAGGAGCTTCTCTTTACCTTCTTCTGTGATCTGTGGATATTTTTCCATGATGAAATCCACGGCTTGTAACAGAATGGAATGTTCCTTCTCACAATTTTCGAATATATCCACGAGGGGAGTTAGATGGACTTTCTTAGATCTACCGTAATAGGATGAGATGATATGTTTGGCAACCTGAATTTGATAGAGCCATATCCAGCCAGAGGCATTCGCTGCCAGGCGTAGCAGATTCTCTTGCCCCGAGTATTCCCGTAGATTTCTTATTAGATTTGCGTAGCTCTTATTAAGAGTTTGTCTTTCCTGGGAGATGCGGTGAGTTATCATTTGTTCAGAATAATATTTGTCTGCAAATCTACAGGCGCAAACTTCATCGATAAGAATTTCTGAATAATATTGATGAATAGATTCCAGTTCAAAGCCCCTTTTAAAGTCCAACACGTTTTTACTGGACGCTATCATTCTTTCTTCATGGTCTTTACAGTGGCCCAATTCGTGTGGAATCACGAAATACATACATTGTTGTTCGACGTTCCAATGCCTGATATCCTGACTCTGAGATTCGATCTGTCCTTTCAAAACAGCCTCAAATATGCTTGCATGGAAAACTATAGAGTGCCGCAACTGGCCTTGATCCATTTTTGAAGTAGTCTTCCCAAAGCCAATGTAGTTCTGGCTATCTGTAAAAAGCTCACCAGTCAGATCCTGTAGCGCTTTTTCATAATGTTCGGGATATGCTACGGCAATTTTATCAAGATTATTCTCATTAACACCAATGCGTTGAGCGGCAGATATGACTACATCTGATACTAATCTCTTAATTGTACCGCTTCCTGGCCCCTGTTCGAAGTAAGCTAATACAATCATCGCTAATTCCAACAATGGTTATAGAGCGCGGGGTGGCCCACAGAATTTGCGTTGGCTACGTTGTCAGTTGGGACTACACGATTATCCTTTCCACAGCCATTCCAGAAGACGGAGGTAGTCAACAGAACCGCAGTAACGGTTTTTTTGCAGGTGCTCTTCATTTCGACTCTCTTTAACTTCTAAGGACCAACCATCAGATAGTAAGAAACCATCTGGCATTTCGAGAAAGCGCTTTGTGGCAGAAAATTAGTTTGACTTTTCTTGCCTGAGTTAGAATATTGGAGATGATAGCAAATTTTCTGATACGCACATCATGTCAGGAGGTAATATTATGGAGGTTCAAGAGATAAAGGTAGATAGCTTGGATGCAAAGAGTTTCATTAAGGAGAAAATTAGTGAAATCGCTGGCATTGTCGGTAATGGTTCCGCCATTAATGCACTCTCCGGCGGTGTCGATTCCTCAGCGGTCACCATGCTGGGCCACAGGGCGTTAGGAGAGAGACTCAAAACACTCTTTGTAGACAATGGAATTATGAGACACGGTGAACCTCAGAGAGTGGTTTCGCTATTTGGCGAATTGGGTGTGCCTGTGGAAATAGTGGATGCCAAAGAACAATTCTTTGATGCGTTGAAGGGTGTTACCGATCCTGAGGAAAAGAGAGAAGCAATCACACGCGTCTTTTACAAAGAGATCTTTGGTGAGCTGGTAAAGAAAAGCGAGGCAAAATATCTTCTTCAAGGAACCAATTACACCGACGTAGAAGAGACGGTTGCTGGAATCAAGAGGCAGCATAACATCCTGGAGCAACTTGGAATCGACACACAAAAGCAGTATGGGTACAAGGTGATAGAGCCTTTGGTGCAACTTAGGAAATCGGGAGTAAGGGAAGTTGCCAAAGCCCTGGGATTGCCAGAAGAACTATACAGCAGACCCCCTTTTCCCGGACCCGCTTTGGCAGCCAGAGTGATAGGAGAGGTAACGCCAGGAAGAATAGAGATTGTGAGAGAGGCCACACGGATCGTAGAAGAAGAATTATCCAACACAGGGGCATTTCAATATTTGGCTATTTTGCACCAGGATAAAGTCACGGGGATCAAAGAAGGAAAAAGGGACTACGGTTTGCAGATAGAAGTCAGATGCTGGGAAAGCAAAGATGCAAAAGAGGGTTCACCAACCAGACTTCCCTATGACGTTCTGGAAAAACTGGCAGCACGTATAACAAATGAAATAGCGGGAGTGATAAGCGTTACATATAACATAACCAAGAAACCACCTTCGACCATAGAGGCCATATAGATATATTCCGGAGTCTTGTTAGGATATATGTTGACAAATGTTGTGTAACTATATCTATGTAGCCGGGGTGCCCCACAGCACAGCTGTGGGAAAGAATCCACTATCTTCTCTTGACCAAATCCAACATTTCTTTTACTGCTTTTTCGAATCCCACTAAAACGGCGCGGGCAACGATGGAGTGTCCGATGGAGAACTCGTGAATGTGCTGGATCTGAACCAGGTTGGTGATATTCTTGTAGTTTAATCCATGCCCTGCATTTACTCCTACGTTGAGTCGATGGGCTAAGTTCACCATCTTCTCAAATCTTTCAAGCTGGCTGATCTGCTCGGTTACGGTCTTGGCGCAGGCGTAGCTGTCGGTGTTGATCTCTACATAATCGGTTTTCAGCTTGGCACTGGTTTTGATGCTTTCCTCATCTGGATTTATGAAGAGGCTGACTAACATTCCTTCCGATTGAAGCTTAGGGATGACCACATTGAGGTGATCGAAATTCGCCTGAACGTCCAAACCACCTTCGGTGGTGATCTCCCCTTCCTTCTCAGGAACCAATGTCACCATATCTGGCTTAACCTCGAATGCTTTGGCTATCATCTCCTCAGTTGCCGCCATCTCCAAATTCAGGGCGGTCTTAACTACCTCCCGCAGAATCTTAAGATCGCGATCCTGAATGTGTCTTCTGTCTCCTCTCAAGTGGATGGTGATTCCATCCGCTCCTGCCATTTCAGCGGAGATGGCAGCTGCCACCGGGTCTGGCTCTGCGGCTTTTCTTGCCTGCCTCAAGGTCGCTACATGATCTACATTTATGCTTAACTTTGCCATTGAAATCCTCCATTATAGTTAAATCAGTAGAAGATAACCTAATACAAATGCGATTATTTCTGATATGATGCTTCCCCCTCACCCCCGCCTCTGGTGTGAACCATTCGGTTCACACCTCTGGCGGGATTTTCAACCTCACCCTCTCCCACAAAGGGAGAGGGGACTCATAAATTTCCTTCCCTCAATGGGAAGTGATGCGGGAGGAGGTGATTATGTCAATTAGTTAACCTAAATAGATTTATCAATCCAGCGAACGATCCTCCATAGATTATCCTCCTCCGACTGTCTGAACATAAATTCTGCAAATCCTGTGGCTTCCATTTGTTGGAAATCATAGTCCCCGTCTGTATCCCGCAGAGAAAGATGGAAAGTCACATTTCTCCTCTTCCAGATCTCCTCTCCCACGCTGTCCGGTGAAGGGATTACTATCCAGGTATCCAGTCTGATGTCGTCAAAAACCCTAAATAAAGCTTTGGTGACATACAAATCACCACCTCTTCCGTCTCTGGGAATTAGCACTTCGATTTCCCTTTCCGTTTCATCCTGATCCCTATATATGAAGATGAAGTCTTTGTCCAGACAATTCTCATACACGATGCTATCCCGGTTTTCATAGGCATATTTGAAATTGTGCAACACGCTATCCGGGTCAACCTGTGGGGCAATGGGTTTAATGGCACTGGGACCGATCACGGAAGGAGAGAAAGGGTTAAAGCAGCTGAACCATAAGGGAACAAGACAAAGGAGTAAAAATAAAAGATTGGTTTTTCTCAACATAAGATCTCAAAGGGTTGAAACAGCTATTGTCTGAACTCAGCTTTAAAAGCTCCCCAGTCGTATCCTCCTGATGTATCGGGGATGTCGCCCCAGAAATAGATGCTCCACCAATTCAGAGAAGTCTGTCTCATATAAAAGGTGGCAGTTCCTTTGGCCGGCTTGGTCTCCGGTGGGACAGATTTCAGATCGGAGATAATAATCTCATACTCCCTCAAAAGGACTGCCACGGTGTCACTGATATCATCAGAGATAGGAGGAGTCGGATCAAAAAATAGAACGTAACTTATCGAATCCACATTTTGGCGAAAAGTGGTAAAAATGCTGGTGGTTACGCTGACCTCGGCGGATTTGTTCCAGTTGGCAAAAAGTTCTTCCCGATTGTCCTGAACTGCTTTTATTGAATCCTCGGGTGCAGAGAATCTGAAAGAGTCAGAAAGACAGAGGATGAAATTACCTATGATTTTTTCGTTGTAAGCGTGCAGAAGATTCTGAATCACAATTTCAGGACGAAAAGGCGTCTCCCAGGTCCCCTCCCTGGTTACCGGCTCTTCGGATTCTCTTGTTTTGAAAGGATTCTTACAGCCAGACAAATAAAAGAAAAACACCAAACCAGCCCAGATCAAGAGAATCCAAGTTCGGATTCTAATACTTTTGAGAATCATCATCTTATTCTGAACTAAAATCAAGTTTTTTTACCTCACCCCCTATCTCCCCCTCTCCATGAAATGGAGAGGAGGATGGGGGTTGAGGTGTCGCCTCGACGTTTTGAACTTTACATTTAGAAGACTCTGGCTAACGAAACTGTCACATAGTCAGATCTCTCCTGTCTGCTTTGCGTTCCCTTTTGGGATCGGTGGGCTGCGGAAAGGAATAAAAAATTGCCTTCGTTTACAAAATACTTAAAGGAAAACGAGATCATATTCCGATGAAACTTGTCCTTGAGTATTCGTATCTCCCTACCTGCTTTTCCTTCGGATGGAGTCGTCTCCTGTGTTACATGATCCCAGGATTTTCTTTTTTCGTAGGTATATTTAGGAGAAAAGGTGATTTTTCTTACCGGCTGGTAGTCTACGGATAGAACGAAGGTATTCGTTCTTCGGTCCCAGCTGGGCTTTTGAACCCATTGATCTTTCCAAATAAGTTGCCCGTAATCCTCATACTTGTAGATGTAACCAAAGGAAAAGGTAAGCCTGGGATTATATTTATAGTTAAACTCAGAAGTCGAACTTGCCCGTCGGAAAAGTCTATTCTTGGTGCTCTCCTTTGATTTTTCATAATCATAATAAATATAATTGGCCTGAATGGTGTAGCCTTGCTTAAGGCTCAATCTCCAATCCGGCTTCCAGCTCACGGTGGGAGATAGAATATAGGTTTGGTTATGATTATTATTGGAGGAAAGCCGGCTGGACAGATAAAGCTGGTGAAAATTTCTGAAGCCCGATTCCACTCTAAAACTAAAATAGGGATTGAAGATATGCAGGTACTCTCCCCAAGCCAAGATGGTCAGGACGTCCCGATCATTGAACTGTCCTGAAAAAAGGGGAGCATAAAATGAGGTCACCCCGGCAGATGTGGTCAACCGCACAGAATCTGCTTTGGTTATCTCCGCTTTCACTTCCCCTCCCAATTCCCCCGCCTCCATCTTTTGATCCTTCTGTTCACCCACATAATCCTCCTCCGTTATCAGTCAGAAAAGGATCGAAGAGAGTATCGGAATCGGCGGAGAATCTATATTGATTGGACAGAAGGTCAAATTTGAAATCCAATTTAACCCCCAGGGGAACTCTTCTTGCAACGCATAAATTAAAAGCTCGCTGGTTCTTTTTTTGGGTGTTGATTTGCGGAGCGGTGATCTCGCCGGCAAAGAATTTTTTTTTGGCCCAAGCCTCCAGGTAAGCTACCTTTAGGCTGTCTTTCTCCCAATCCGAAGTGGGCGAATCGGAGAGATACTTAAAAAAGGAGAGGTTAAAGTCTCTTTTAAGAATAGGGATATTTTTCAATTGAGTGGTAGTTTGGTTTAAGGAGATCTCGGTAACCGAACCAGCAAATATGCGAGGAGAAAAGAAGATGGTCTGACTATAATTAAAGCCCTCTTCGGACCTTTTTGTCTCGCCCAATCTTCTATCAATATTCCTCGCTCCCAGAACCTGGGTGAAATTTATTCCGACTAAACTGAATTCAGAGGTAATCCCATAGTCCGAGGTAGTCACTTTTCTTTTTTCCAAAGAGTTCAAATCCTGGGAAAAAAGAGCACCGATTTTTAGCTTTTGGTGCAAAAGATAATCCAAATTCAAATCGATCTTGCCATCCTCCTGCCATCTGTCCCGATTGCCAGAGACGGTCGACCCTTTGATCAGAGTAGAATTTATGGAGCTGAGAAGCTCCCAGGAAAACTTAGGTGTGATCCTTCGGTTGCAGTCGAACTTGAAATTCCAGATATAGGTGCGATCGTCCTGAGAAAAGTCACACCTCAAACCAGAAGAAAAAGCATGTTCCAAAAATAACATCGATGAAAAAAGCGTGATGAACAACAGACAAAAAGACTTTTTCATTTTGACGACAAAAAGGCATTCAATTAATCAGATTGCTCAGAGCTGAAGATAGATCGGCGAACTCCCGAATGCTTAAGGTTTCCGGACGCCTCTTCGGATCTATCTTAACTTTGTCTAAGATAAAACCTATATCCTTTTTTGGCAAATTAAAACTGGCGGAGAGGGAATTCAGGATGATCTTTCTTCTCTGCCCAAAAGCCGATCGAACCACCGTGAATAAGAAGTCCTCGTCGGCGACATGGACTTTTGGTCCTTTAAGAAAAGTGATTCGAATAACGGAGGATTCCACCTTTGGTGGGGGAAAAAAGGAGGTGGGTTTCAAGCTGAAAAGAAGCCTCACCTCTGAGTAAAATTGAACTGCGACAGAGAGTGGAGACCAATCTCTGCTTCCCGGTTGTGCACAGATCCTCTTGGCCACTTCCTTTTGCACCATTAATACGGATAAGGGAATGAACCTTCTATTTTCAAGAAGAAGTGAAAGAACGGGCGAGGTGATCTGATAAGGCAGGTTCCCGATCACTTTTAAATGACTTTTTTTGTCAGCCAAATTTTCAAAATTGAGTTTTAAAATATTTTCGTTTATTAAAACCAGATTATCCTTTTCAAAAAATCTTTGTTCCAGATTTCGGCACAGTCTTTTGTCTATCTCTACTGCTATCACCTTTTTGGCTTTTTTCAGAAGATGTGTGGTCAGAGCCCCCTTGCCTGCCCCAATCTCCAAGACGGTATCGCCTTCTTGTATATTTAGGCCATCAACAATCTTTTTGGCGGCTCGATCATTGATCAAAAAATTTTGGCTTAAACTCTTCTTGGGTTTCACATTTCAAATATGTTTTGTTGGAAATTGACACCATCGGGGAAAAAACAAACCGCTGAGCATTCGATTTGATGACTGTCATAAAATCCTAAGGGATTAACTCCTTTCTAGAGAGTTAAGGCGTAAGCCTTTTAATCTCTCCTCCTCGAAGAAAAATCTCATCCAACCTTATTATAATGCCTGATTCTCAATTCGACTCCCAATTCTTTGGCGATCTTTTCGCATCTTTTCAGATCGACCCCGGGCATATCCAAAAAGGTCAGAACCGTTTTGGGCAAAAGCCTTTTACATTCCTTGGTAAAATCGATCACCTTTTCAAAGGCATTTTTTCCAAACTCGGATTTACACAACTGGTCATACTTTTTGCTATCATCCACATTCAAGCTAATTGAGATCGTATCTATCAATCCCACCAGCTCTGGGACTATGTTTCTTTTGTGGATGAGATTTCCTTGCCCATTGGTATTTAGTCTCACCTTGGCGTTTTTGCCTTTCAGAAACGTGGCCACCTCCTTGAGCAAGTCCAGCCGCATGGTAGGCTCTCCGTATCCGCAAAAAACCACCTCTTCATATTTTTCCAAATGATTGAGCGAACCGACTATCTCATGGTAGCTGGGTTCGTGGTCAAGCCTCAGATTATGGCCCTTGACGTAATCGGTATAATTTCGCACGCAAAAGACACAGCTGTTGGAACAAAGATTGGTGATATTCAAATAGAGGGAGTTTCTTATGGGATAAGCGATTTTGGGCGGACTTTTTCTGTCCAGCCCGAAAAGCTGGCTAGCATTGAGCGAAGTTATTCGCTTAAGATCCTCAAAGGTTAAAGGCGAAAAGAGGTCAGTCAACTCCTCCAAAACGTACCTCACATAAGCGGGCTGATTTCTTTCGCCCCGGTGGGGAACCGGAGAAAGATAGGGACAATCGGTCTCTATTAAAATCGAATCTATGGGGACTCCCCTGGCCACCTGCACGGTTTTAGACTCTTTGTAAGTCAACATTCCATTGAATCCCACATAAAACCCCATATCCTGTGCCATCTTGGCGTGCTCTGCAGTTCCGGTGAAAGAATGAAGGACGCCGCCAACCTGTGAGGCGTTAGTATGCTTCAAGATTTCCAAAGTCTGGTCGTGCGCTTCCCTAGAATGCACCACTATGGGCAAATTCAGATTTTTGGCCAGGGCTATCTGCTCTCTGAAAGCTTTGATTTGATCTTCCCGTGAAGAGAGATTCCTGTTAAAATCCAAGCCGATTTCGCCTATGGCAACCACTTTGGGATGACCTGCGAGTTCTTCTATTTTTTCTAAGGACTGGGCACTCATATCTTTGGCATCGTGAGGATGAAATCCCACCGCGGCGTAGATCTGGTCAAATTCTTCTGATAGCTGGATGGATTTCTGGCTGGATTTTAGATCGAATCCCACATTTATGATTTTCTTTACCCCATTGGACAAGGCAGATTCTATAACCTTGCGCCTATCTTTATCAAAATTCTTTAGATCTAAATGTGCGTGCGTATCTATCACCTAAAAACCTCTTCTTTCCTATTCCTAACAGAACGGAATTGTTGGTCGAATATCCGGGGGGTGCTCCACAATTTTCTGGACAAACAAATGTTTGCACTCCACTGGAAGATCAACTTATCTTGGAGCCCTTTTTCACATCCTTGTCCACGCTCACCAAACTTAAGATTTTGCCATCTTGTGCCGCCAAAAGCATCCCCTTTGATTCTATTCCTCTTATCTTTGCCGGCTTTAGATTGGTGACCACCACGATCTTTTTCCCGATCATCTCCTCAGGAGAGTAGGCTTGTGCAACTGCTGCCACGATCTCCCTTTGCTCAGAACCTAAATCTATCCTAAGCTTCAGAAGTTTATCCGTACCTTTCACCCTTTGAGCTTCTTTGACCTCTGCCACCTTGAAATCTATCTTTGAAAATTCCTCAAAGGAGATTTCGGGAATGGCTTCTCTGCCTTCGGCAAATCTTTTTGCTTCGGGTTTTATGGATTCCTTTCGCTCACTGCGAGTCTGAATTCGGGGGAAGAGGGATTCAGGTTTACCCACTTTTGTACCCGGTTTCAAAATGCCCCAGGCTTTTGCCTTCTCTAAGGAAGGATTCAATTCCTCCCCGGATAAACCCAAAAGTTCTCGTATCCGCAGACATTTGATAGGAAAAAGGGGATAAAAAAGAGCACTGATTATCCTTAAACTCTCACAGCCTGAGTACAAAACAGTTCCCAATCTTTCCTGATTGCCATCCTTTGCCAGATTCCAGGGAGCTTGGTTTTCGATATATCTGTTGGTGCTTCTAACCAATTTTAAAATCTGGTCAATAGCCTGGTTCAGATTTATCTTCTTTATATGCTCAAATACCGTGTCTCCGCAGTTTATGGCTTCCCTTTTCAGTTCCTGGTCAGATTTATGGTAGGACGATGGTTCTGGAATCTGCCCTTGACAATAGTTTTTCACCATGTTTATCACTCTTGAGACTAAATTTCCCAGATCGTTAGCCAAATCGGAATTATATTTTTCGACGAGTCTGCGCTCGTCAACGTCACCATCCTGACCAAAAGGGAATTGGGTTAGAAGAAGATAACGAGTGGCATCCGATCCGTATTTTTTGACTAAGAAATTTGGATCCACTACATTTCTCAAAGTTTTGCTCATCTTTTGACCTTCTATGGTGAAGTATCCATGAACGAATATCACATCCGGCGGTTTCTCTCCCACGGCTAAGAGCATGGCGGGCCAGAAGATAGCGTGAAATTTCAAAATGTCCTTGCCGATCAGATGAACCACACAAGCATCCCTCCACCACTTTTCAAATTGCTTCGGATCGTCACCATAGCCGACTGCAGAGACGTAGTTGGGAAGGGCATCCACCCATACATAAGCATTTTGCCTGGAATCAAAGGGGAGGGGAATGCCCCAGCTCACCTTCTCCCGTGAAATGGAGAAATCGTCCAATCCCTGTTTCACAAGACCCAAGGTCTCCTTTCTTCGCTCCTTCGGCAGAACCGTCAGTTTGTTCTCCAAAATCAATTTTTCCACATTTCTTAAGTATGAAGAGAGCCGGAAAAAATAGTTTTTCTCGGAGAGTCTCTCTGGTTTTTTCTGATGTTCTGGACAGAGTCCATTCACCAAATCTTTTTCCGTGACAAATTTCTCGCACCCCACACAGTAAAGCCCAGAATATTCTCCCGGATAGACCACCTTTTGCCCGTCATCGATGGTAGCCTGGTTCAAGTTGTTCAATAACTTGTGAACCGCTTTTTCGTGTCTTTCATCCGTGGTGCGGACAAAGTAGTTGTAGGATATGTTTAGGTTCTATTCTTCTGCGGCTTGAGCTACCTTAGAGCCGTGCTCATCGGTTCCAGTGAGAAAGAAAGTCTCCTCACCGTTCATTCTATGAAATCTGGCTAAGACATCCGCCGCTATCGTGGTGTAGGCATGACCTATGTGAGGCTTATCATTAACGTAATATATGGGCGTGGTGACAAAAAATCTTGAGGACAATTTCTCCTCCTTGTTTTGATGTAGGTCGATCCGAAGGATTGATCCTTCGGATCAATTTTCCAAATTTGATACCAGTCTGTCGGGATTGGAATCCCGACCTACTGCTGATTGGGGAAGAGAGTTTGGAGTGTTCAACTTTAGGTGAACCATGCAAAAGCTTGTTGTCTTCCAAAGAGTTTCAGGTCAAGCTGAAGCTTGACACTCCAGCAATACCTCTCCCAAGCGTCCGGGTGGACAATTTTACTTTTGCAGAACTCTTTTGTTTTTTTCTCCACTTAGCTTTCTTTTTTCAGCCATCTTCTTAAGATCCCGGACTGTTTCTTTTCCCTTTTTTTGATCTCCGCCAGGCCAATTTTCTCCTCTTCCCCGGTTTCGTGTTTTACCACAATATACTCCCTGAAGATGTTGATCTTGTCCACCATTCCTTCACCTTTATCGGTCTTAAATTTTGATCCGATTTTGGGATAGCTGGGCAGACTTTTATGGTAGAGCTCTTTCTCATATAAAAGGCAACACAGAAGTCTGCCACAGTTGCCGGAGATTTTAGCTGGATTCAAAGAGAGATTCTGTTCCCGCGCCAGCTGGGTGGAGATGGGTTCAAAGTCACTCAAAAAGGAGGCACAACATAAGGGAAGACCACATACTCCAAATCCGCCGATTCTTTTGGCCTCATCCCTTACCCCAATCTGGCGCAGTTCGATTCTGGTCTTATAGGTGGCAGCCAACTCCTTGACCAGTTCTCTGAAATCGACCCTTTTTTCAGCGGTGAAGAAGAAGGTGAGTTTGTTGTTGTCGAACTGAAGCTCCACATCCACCAATTTCATTTCCAAACCCTTTTCAGTAATCATTCTTTGACATTCTTTAAAACATTCCAGCTCCTTTTCCCTGTTGGCGATCAATTTTTTTAAATCCTCATCCGTGGCTTTGCGTAAGATGTTCTGTGGTTTTTTCCCCAGTTCTTGTGTCTCCCTTTGTACCTTCTTGCTCACCTTGCCCAGATCCGCCCCCCTCTCCGCCTGAACCACGACACAATCGGATGCTCTTATGCCCAAACAATTAGGATTGGCGAACACTTCCCTTCGGGATCCTTTAAATTCCACCAAATAAAGTTCAGCCACAATTTCCTCTCCAATTTCACTTTTCGTCTGCCGCAACTGGTTGCCCCTAAAAAAATTAAGGACAATGAAAAACAGGAAATAAATTTTTTTCAGCCTATCGAACCTGATCTTACATTATAATAGATCGGCTTGTTCTGAGATAAATCCCTCAGTTGGAAACACAAAGTCAACAAAGCTAACTTCAAATTAACGTTTCTGGTTTTGCACTCCATCCTGATTTGATCGATTGCCTTTAAAGCCTCCTCGATCTTATTTTGACGCTTAAACTTTTCACTCAGTTTGACCAGCTCAGAAGCTATATCATGATTTATCAGCTTCTGGCTACAAGAAGTCTCTAGAGTTAAGTATATGTCTCGGAAGAGGGAAATCAAAAATTCAAACATCTCCAAAATCGAGTTTCTATCCCACTTGTTCTGAAGCTCATCTATCCTTTCTATGATTTCTACGGTTTTTTCTTCCAAAGCTGTTTTGATCAAACCCATTGCATCTTGACGGATGTTTTCTTTTTCCCCTTGTACCAACTCTATGGCTTTGCCCAAACTTCCATTTGAAATCTTAGCATACAAGGAAGCTTTCTTTTCAGGAACCCGGTAGTTTTGTTTAAGTCTTTTCTCTATCAGGGATGAGGGGATTTTGCCAAATCTTATCTGCTGACAACGAGAAACCACCGTGGGCAAAAGCCGATTTATGTCCGTGGTGGTCAAAATCAGATGGGAATCTGGGGGTGGCTCCTCCAAGGTCTTCAGAAGGGAATTGGCGGATGCAGGATGCATGTTTTCGACCTCGGTTATGATCACCACCTTTCTTTTTGCCTCAAATGGTTTCAAATCAAGCTCCTTCTGCATCTGCCTTATCTGATCCACCGGAATGTTGACGTTTTTTTCAAATTTGACTATGGCATAGGGATCTTTGATTTTCTCCTTTCTAAATCTCTCCGTTTCTTCTGGGGTTTTAACTGAAGGGACCGGAAAGATCATCTTCACATCCGGATGGATCAGCTTATCGATCTTTCTGCAGGAAAGACAATCATCACAAACTTGGTTTTCATTACTTTGGCAATTTATGGCTTTTGCCAACTCCAAAGCCAAAGCCCATTTCCCTATGCCCACCTCTCCGCAGAAAAGATAGGTGGAAGCAAGCCTGTCTTTTCTCAGCGCCCCGTCAAGGATTTTTTTGGGAACTTCTTGATTTAACACATCTGCAAAGGACATTATTCTGACACTCTGAGGAATGTTTACTATTCTCTCCGCTATTTGTGTAAGAGCTTTTGGAAAACTCCAGGGAGAATTTGGAGTGTTCACCTTTAGGTGAACCAAACAGTTCTCTTTTCTATTATGGATGAATGGTTAAACTGAAGCTTGACCCTCCAGATTCACTCATACAAAGATAACTTTTATTGCAACCTACCCAAGAATCTCTATATACTTCCTTTACCTTCTAGATGAGCTTGCTTGCCTTTAATAAAGCTTAAGATTTGTGATTTCCTCAAGCTTTGTTCTCCTCTTCGAATTTTACAGCCAAATCGCTCCTCTTTGGATCCGCTTATAAAACAGAACCAAATCTATACTCTTTATTTGGGGTTGTCAAGGCGAAATGGCTAAAGCATGATGAAGATTGTTAAAATAAAGTCGATAAATAAAATGTTAAATAAACAAGAAAAAAAGGGTGGCTCGCTCCCCGAGTAGTTGAGAAAAGATTCCCTGAAAACATGAGTCTATTCAAAAAACTAACTTTTATCATCCTGTTCTCTTTCCTGCTTTGCCATAACCTCTCTGCTGGCGAGAATAGAATCGTCATTGTGAAAACCAGTAGCTCCATCCCATTTTTGAAAGCTGAGGAGGGATTCAAAAAGGAGATCAGAAAGAGTGAAATTGAAACAATATTGATAGAATACGAGGCATCCAATGAATCAAGGGAAGAAGGAGAGATTGCTCAAAAGATAAGAGACTTAAAACCCGACCTGATAGTTACCATCGGCTCAAGGTCGACTGCCATAGTCTCCCAAGAAATCAAAGATATACCCATCGTCTTCTGCACGGTGTTAAATCCGGTCTCCAGCGGATTCGTCCAAAACATGAGGTTCTCCGGAAATAATATGACTGGAGCCTCTCTGGATATTCCCGTCAGGATTCAGCTCGAAAAATTCAAACTCGTCGTTCCCCAGTTGAGAAGATTGGGAGTGCTATTCACCCCGGATTCAAAGCAGGTGATAACCGAAGCCCGAAGGGTATGCCAGAATATCGGTATAGAACTGGTTCCTGAGCTAATCTATTCGGAAAAAGAAGTACCCGGAGCAGTAGAAGCTTTAGCTCAAGAAGTGGATGGTTTATGGGCGGTGGCAGATACCATAATCTTCACCCCCCAATCCACCCAATATCTACTTCTTCATACCTTAAGAAATGGTTTGCCCTTTATGGGGCTTTCTTCTTCTTTCGTTAAAGCTGGGGCACTCTTCACCTTAGCCTGTGATCATAAGGATGTGGGAAGACAGGCAGGAGAGTTGGCTTTAAGAGTACTTTCTGGCGAAAAACCTTCGCAAGTGCCAATCACCATTCCCAGAATGATTTATTTATGTCTGAATTTAAGAACCGCAGAGCAGATAGATTTGGAGATCCCAGATAAGATAGTCAGCGTGGCCAAGGAGGTATTCAAATGAAAATACCGTCCCTCAAATTTTCTTTTGGATTAAAAGTCAGATTCGTATTGATCATCTCAGGTTTGATCCTTTTCACCTCAGCGATCCTAAGCGGGTTTCTGATTGAGAGACAAAGTGAGCTGATTCAAAAGGAATTGGAAAAGAGGGGAGAATCTTTGGTTAAAAATCTGGCTTATAATAGCGAGTATGGGGTTCTGGTTGAGAATAAGGCACTTCTTTTAAATCTAATAAAAGGACTCTCGCCGGAGGGAAACGTCGCCTACATTCTAATTCAGGACAGAAGCGGGGATATCTTGGCAGAACTGGAGCAAAAAAAGTTCAGCCCAGCCTTCCATGAAGAGAAAGATCAAATAGTTTCTGCGATTTTCAAAAAGGAAGGTCCGTTTAGAAAACATTATTTATCTAAAGAGGATGGCGAGGAGTTTTACAATTTCAGCCATCCCATCCACACCACCAAAGTTCCCAGATCCAAAGAGGAGTTGGGAACCATTTTAGATGAAGGGGTGGGTCTTGGGAGAAAAGAGAAGATCGGAGTGGCGCATGTGGGGATGTCCTTGACCCAAATGCGGGCACAGATTGAGGACATGAAAAACATGATAGTTTTGTTGACCGCGCTGGTGGTGGGGATCGGAATTTCGCTCACCATCTTTCTGGTCAATATCATCGTGAAACCCATCCAGAAATTGGTCTTAGCCACAGACAAAGTAGCTAATGGGGATTTAGCTCAGATGGTCAAGGTAAAAAGGAAGGACGAGATTGGAAGGCTAGCTTTCGCCTTTAACCGGATGACCAACTCACTGAAGGAGTCCAGAGAGAAAATAGAAGAATACAGCAGAACCTTGGAAAAGAGGGTAAAAGAAAGGACCATGGATTTGGAAAGAACCACAAGACTCCTGCAAACTGAGTATAATCGATTAGATGCGATCATCAACTCTCCCAACTTGGGCATCGTGATCGAAGATAAGTATTGCAATATCAAATTCATGAGCAAATCCTTAATTGACATCTTTGGAAATCAGATAGGGGAAAAATGTTATGAGAAATTCAAGGGACGGAAGGAAAAATGCGAGGTATGTCCCATCGATGAAATCTTAGTAAAAGGTGAGAAAATCTTCACCTATTTTGATCAGGATAAAGAAGGAAACTGTTATGAGCTATCAGCCGCTGCCTTTCAGGATGAAAAAGGGGAAAGATACATTTTAGAGACTCTCCGGGATATAACCGAACAAAAAAAGTTGGAGAGGCAAGTGGAGGAACATACTAAAAACCTTGAAAAGACCAATGCTGAGCTGGAAAATGCCTTGAAAACCCTAAAACAGACTCAAGTTCAACTGATACAGGCGGGAAAGATGGCTGCCATAGGAGAATTGGCTGCAGGCGTCGCTCATGAATTGAACAATCCCTTAGGCGGAATTTTAGGATATTGCCAATTTGCCTTGGAGAAGATAACCCAAAAGCCCCTGAAAGAATTGACCGGAGAGGATATCACCACTTATTCTCAATATCTAAAAGACATAGAGCAACAATCGAAAAGATGCAAAGCCATTATTCAAAGCCTCTTAAAGTTTAGCCGAGCTTCCGTTAAGCAGAATTTTGAGCCAACCGACGTCAACACCATTTTGAAGGAAACCTTTATTTTTGCAAAGCATCAACTGGAAAAGCACAAGGTAGAGTTAGAAGAAAAGCTTTCCTCTCTGCCCCGTATTATCGGGAATGCCAGCCAGCTGCAGCAGGTTTTTACCAACTTAATCTTAAACGCCATCCAGGCCATGCCCGATGGAGGCAATTTAACTGTCTCGACCAGAGTATCTGAAGACAAAAAGGCTCTGGAGATCTCTTTTGCCGATACAGGAGAAGGTATTTCTGAGGAGAATTTAAGCAAGGTTTTTGAGCCTTTCTTCACCACAAAAAAGGTGGGACAGGGAACCGGCCTGGGTCTTTCGGTAAGCTACGGTATTGTTAAGGACCATGGAGGCAATATCGAGGTGGAAAGCGCCGTGGGGGAGGGAACTACCTTCATCGTTGTGTTACCTTGTAGGAAGGAATCAGAGATGATTGGTTCAAAAGACAAAAGGATTTACTCGGAAGAGATCATTGGTAAGGGCTTATCATGAAGGGAGGTTACAATCTGCCGATAATAAAATTGATCGTTCTCAATTTCCCGTTGCTCGTTTACCCTTATTTGAAATAAGTCACGGGCGATCAACCACGAACTGCCAAAACAGATAAGCCTATGAAAATCCTGGTGGTGGATGATGACCCCATTATCCGGAAGCTACTTTGCGAGGTGCTTTCGGAAGATGGATATAAAGTCAGCTCGGTCTCAAATGGACAAAGGGCTGTGGCAAAAATCCAAGAGGGGAATTTTGAGCTGCTCTTCTTAGATGTTCACATGCCGGTCATGAACGGACTGGAGGCCTTAAGGATCATACGCAGCATGTTCCCTCACTTGCCTGTGGTGATGATGGACAGCTATCCCGATCAGCTGGTAAAACAAGCAAAAGATGAGGGGGCCTTAACTTGCATGCATAAGCCCTTCGACCTAAAGGAGATCAGAGAGATCATCGTCAAAATCAAGGAATTAAGCAAGAAGGAGGTTTGTTTTGGAATCGGCTGAGGTTAAGCCTGTCAAGATCTTAGTGGTGGACGATGAGGAGATCGTGCTCAAGTTTGCCTGTGATGCCTTGCGCAGTCACGGCCACTCGGTAGCGGGCGCTTTAAGCGCGCAAGAAGCTTTGAGAAAGGTTAAGGAAGAGAAATACGATTTCATCTTAACCGATATAAAGATGCCGGAGATGGACGGGGTAGAGTTGATCAAAGCCATCCGTGACATAAATCCCACCATTGGAGCCTTGTTCATGACCGGATATGCCAGCTTGGATACGGCCAAGGAGGCCATTCAGGAAGGGGCGTATGATTATATTTTGAAACCTTTTGACCTCCATGAAATAAGAAGCGCGGTAGCTAATGCTATTAAGAAGAGACGCAAGGTGCGGGAAGATACCAGGGGAGAAGAACTTTCCCGTCTGTCTGATCTCCATAAAATCTTGTATACTGCTGGAAACAAAAGAGGGCTATTGAAATGGTCATTAGGCTTTGCCCTAATGCAATGCAACTTAAATGTTGGCTTTATCATGTTCTTTGACGAGAAGACTTGTGAGCTGGAACTCTTCTTGTGTCAAGATTTGTCTAAGAATCTCTTCGAGGAGACGAAAATAGCAGTCGCAGAAGAGAGAATCAGAGAATGGTTACTGATGGAGAATGTTCTTCAAACCAGAAGCCCCCAGGAACATCCCATTTTTCGTCAGCTACAAAATCTACCTTCTTTTATCCCAGTAATCAACACCGTCTTTCAGAAAGACTATGAGGTTACCTTAATTCCCATTCGTAAAGGTGACCGCACCTACGGGCTTCTTAGCCTGAAAGGAGCCTTCCCCGAAAGCAGAGTCTCTGTGGCCGATTTGAAGCTTTTGACCATCATAGCCATACAAACCGCCATCTCCATTGAGAACCTTTCCCTTTTGGAGGAATCCAGAAGATCTTACCAGGAGCTGGAAAAGCTCCAAGAGCAGATGATCGGGCTGGAGAGCATGGCCGCAAAGGGGAGAGCCTCAGCAGAGATCGGGCATGAACTTAACAACTACTTAACCGTAATCCTGGGCAATTTTCAATTACTGGACATGGGTATAGGTAAAGGCGATTTGGCTTCCCTTCGCAGATATATTAACGTCATTGGCATCAATTTAGAGAAAACCAAAAAGTTTATAGATGGGCTTTTGGATTTTTCCCGCCTCACGTCAGAAAAAGCTGAATGTGATATAAATGACTTGATAGAGAAGACCCTTCTTTTTATTTCACCCCAAAACAGATTCAAGAACATAGTCTTTAAAAAAGAGTTGAAGCAGAAAATTCCGGCGGTGGTAATTGATTCTGGACAGATACAACAGGTGCTATACAATCTGCTGAACAACGCCGCCGATGCCATGGGAAAAAGAAGAGGTGAGGGAGGAACCATCACCGTTGTAACGGACTATGATAAAAAAGAAAAAATGGTTCATATCTGGGTTAAGGATACAGGACAGGGGATGTCTGAGGAGGAGGTGAAAAGGATATTCCTGGATGGCTTCACCACCAAGCAGTTGGGGCATGGATTAGGATTGACTATATGTAAAAAGATAGTTGATAACCATAATGGAATCATCGAAGTGGAAAGTAAACCAAATCAAGGCTCGATCTTCAGAATCAGATTGCCATGCGGTCCTCAAAAATGAAGAAGCGAAGAGATCAATATGGCAGGTAGTATGATTTACTGACGGAATTTGTCATGCCAATAGTTATGTAACAATGTAAGAAATTACCTCTATGAATCTTTGCTAAAGTTTTGATGAATAAGGTCGACAAAAAATTAAGCATACACATATAAATTCCATAAGACATTTAGCTGAAGAGGAAAAATAAAAGGGGGAAGTTCATAAAAGAACTGACAAAAGATTTTTCTGAACCCAATATTCTCCAATAATCTTAAAAGAGAAAAAAACATCTAAATTCAACAATTAAGGGGGGATAGAAATTGATTACCAAATCAAATTTTTTCAAGAGGCTTTGGGCTGCTGGTGAGCTTGTCAAGTCCACCGTGCCCGGAAAGAGTTTTTTAGTTTTTGCCCTCGCAATTTCGATTTCGGCTCAAATCTTATTGAGCACAGCGCCCGTCTGGGCTGGAACGGCTGGAAAGATCGCCGGGGTGGTCAGAGACCAGGAGAGTGGAGCACCCTTACCAGGAGCAACAGTGATGATAAAAGGAACCAGCATAGGAACATCAACTGACGAGGATGGCGAATATTTCCTGATAAACATCCCGGTGGGAACCTATATTGTTGAGGTCTCCTTGATCGGATACCAGTTGGTTAAAAAAACCCAGGTTACGGTTCTTTTGGATTTAACCACACCTTTGGATTTTGAGTTGAAATCCTCTCCCATCGAACTGGAAAGGGCCATAACCGTGGTGGCGGAACGCCCCATCATTCAGAAAGATTTGACCTCTTCCACCAACATGGTGATCAGGGAACAGCTGGATAATTTGCCCAATGCGGTCGGCATTCAGCCGGTGATCTCGAACATGGCTGGAACAGTTGAAGACGAAAACAGGCTTCTGCACGTTCGAGGGGGAAGGGCAGGAACCGTCAGCTATTTTTTGGATGATGTCTCGATTCAGGATCCCTTCGTAGGGCAGGCAGGTACCCGGATTTCCCCGGATGCTTTGGAGGAACTGAGTCTGACCACCGGAGGCTTCACCGCAGAGTATGGAGAGGCACTGTCCGGGGTGGTGAGCGCAATAACCAAAGAAGGAGGCTCAAGATTCACAGGAAAAATCAAAGCCTATGATGGAATGACCCATTCATATGAGGTCCATACTGCTGAATATGGAGGGCTGAAGAGAAACGACAATCACTCTGCGGTCTTGAACCTGAGCGGACCTTTGACCTTCAGCCAAAGCGACCGGGCCACCTTCTTCTTCTCCGGAGAGTGGGGAAGAAATAATGGATATCTACCTCATAATAGGAGGGAATATCACTCGGAGACCGCCAAGATAAGTTTGAAGCCCAGCAATAACATGAAACTGGTTTTAAGTGGCAACTATTATCAAAGAGACCTCTTGCGATACGCGCATAGAGATGTCAATAACATATCATATGATTTTAATCTCAAAGGCTTAGGCAAGATCAAAAATAAATCTTACCATTTTGGGGCAAAGGCCACCTATCCCACCTCCAAGAATACTATCTACACGATTATGGTTAACCATTTTTATACTGACATTAAGCTGGCTCCCGAACATCTATTTGATCTTTACTGGGATCAGTGGCCGGGCTATGCTGAAGATTCCAATGGAGTATATGTTGGGAATATACATGCAAATAATTACAACTATGCGGACACTTTCTTCAACACCGGTTTTACCGCCGCTCCAGATTTTTATCCGGTTTATCACTTTCGCCGAACCAAATACACCAGCTTTGGCTTTGATCTGATCAGCCAGATAGATAAGCATAACCAGATCAAATTAGGGGGAGAGTATCGAGCCAATCGATTGAAATGGGACGATAAGCAGTTCTTCAACATAAGACCCTACGGGGAAAAATATCAGGTTGATCCCAATTACGCTGCCTTTTACCTTCAGGACAAAATCGAGCTAAGAGAGATAATCATAAATGCCGGGATCAGATTTGATTATCTGGATGCGGACATGGATTATTGGAATGATCCGGTTACCAAAGATAGAAAGATACATACCGAACCCAAGACTCAACTCTCACCCCGGCTGGGCATCTCTCATCCTATTTCCGATTTGACCGTTATTCACTTCAGCTATGGTTACTACTTCCAGGTTCCACAGTATCAGTTTATGTTCACCAATCTGCGAGCAGACTTATCCACTGGCTTTCCTTTGGTAGGAGATCCGGATATGGAGGCAGAAAAAAGCGTCTCTTATGAATTGGGGATAAATCATGCCTTTCGCCAAGATATAACTTTGAAGGTTACCACCTATTATAAGGATCTTACTAATCTGGCAAGCACCCGTCAAATCGTTTATGCGGGCGGTTCCTATACCCAATACGCCAACGCCGATTATGGATCGGTCAAAGGGATGGACGTGATTTTGACCAAAAGGCCGGACCAAAGCCACCTATCAGGAAGCGTGAATTACTCTTATATGATTGCTAAAGGAAATGCCTCCACCGCCTATGAAGGCTATTATGACTATTTTACTCAGGGAACAAATGCGCCGGCTTGGCCGGTGAGAGAATATCCCTTATCATTTGACCAGAGACACACCCTGACGGTGAATTTGGATTATAGAGTTCCTCGAGACTGGCCAGGCAATTTCTTGGGCATGAGTTTGCCGGGTGCGTGGGGAATGAATGTTTTAGCCAAGTACGGAAGTGGTTTGCCTTATACCAAGACAGATGATCAAGGAAACCGTGTGGGCGCCTTGAACGAAGGGAGGATGCCCGCCACCTATACTGTGGACCTAAAGTTCAATAAGGATTTCTACCTGTTTTCCGATAAAGACCTCCATCTAAGCTTTTTCGCCGAGGTGGAGAATCTTTTTGACCGTAGAAATGTGATCCATGTGTATTCAAACACAGGCAAGGCCAATGACGATGGAAGACACTATGAGTTGACTGCGGATCCAGATGGGGATGGTCCTTATACTGCCGAAGATGTTAACTATTATTACCGTCTTTTGGCTAGGGATCCACAAAATTATGATGCCCCACGCACCCTCAGATGGGGACTGGAATTTGTGTTTTAGAGCTGGAGGTTCTGGAGTGCAACAATTTATTGTTGCGGTTTTTGGTTTTTGTTTAAAAGGCAAAAACAGAGTTTTTGCACTCCAAAAAGTTTTACGCTCCTACTCTATGCATCCTAATGAGAAGATTGAGAAAAAACAAGGAATCTAGAAAGTATCAGTTGACCATTTTTAAAAGGAGGAAAAGGAATGAATAACAAGAAATTTGCCAAAAAATTGATTCCCATCTTAGTGGCTACACTGTCCCTTTGGTTTACGGGTGGGACGTGGTCCACTCAGCTGACCAGCCAAGATCCACCTACTCCCATGCAAGATCGGATTTTTCACAACAAAGGGAATATCGTCACCACCGTGCAGAACTGGGGGCAAATTGGTGGTCTGATGGATTACGGCTTTCCCTCAGGCGAGTGGCCCAAGGGGTCCGAACATAACTACTTAGCTGAAATCAAATATTGGATGGGTGCGATAAAACCGGGTGGGGACACTGCAATCGCCAATACCGATGATGATTACATGCCCATTACCACCCTGATTAATGGAGAGGAAAGCTACCGCATACATCTTTCCACCGATCATACCTCCTACAATTATGATCCCGCTGATACAGTGGGACTGGGGATTGGCAAGGCCGCTTATGGGTGGAGGGTATGGGACAATCAGGCTGGAGATTGGGTTTATAATAAAGTTTGGAGTCTTGATGTGGGCTTCGTGGAGGCTGGTCCCATTTCACTTCAGGAAAGTCATTATCGCTTCTGTGATGCCAACAGTGGGGTGCCAGTCCTGGGGCTGGAGATGACTCAGACCATTTATCAGTGGAATTATGAATACAACAAGGATTATCTCTTTGTGGTTTTGGAGATCAAAAACACAAGCCAAAATGATTACACCGATTTTGCCTTCGGTCTTTATTGCGATTTTGATGTGGGAGGTTATCATCCTCCTACACACGAAAACGGAAGGTTGGGCGATCTTGTTGCCTTCGATTCTTCCCTTAATTTAGCCTGGACCTATGATGAGGATGCTTATGACCCCGGATGGGGACCTCTGGTGAAATGTGGAATGATGGGAACCAAGTATATTGAGACTCCGGATGATATCGGAATGACTGCCTTCAGAACCGGAAGGTGGGAGGACCTGCCGGATAACGATCCAGGCAAATACGAATTCATCAACAGCCAGCAGTTTGATCTGAGTCTGCCTCCCACTGATCAGTATTATGTGCAATGCACTCGGGGGATAAATCTGACTTCCGGAAAAACTGTCCGGGTGGTCTTTGCCTTGGTGGCTGGACATGACCAGGAGGAGCTTAAGAAGAATGCGGCTATGGCGCAGACCGTTTACGATAATCATTTCATCGGTCCGGAGCCTCCCAAGCCGGTCAAATTGGTAGCTACTTCTGGATATCAAAAGGTCAAACTCTGGTGGAGCAACTCTTCAGAGCTCTTTCCTGACCCCTTAAGCGGGGAGATGGATTTCAAAGGGTATAAGATTTATCGCAGCAATGATATGGGAGCCAGCTGGGGAGATCTGGCGAGAAATCCGGATGGAAGCTTAGGACCTGACTACGTGCCCATCGCCATGTTTCAAAAAGAAGATGATGATGACATCCTACCTCATACCTTTATAGATACCAGCCTGACCAACGGGATAGAATATTGGTATTCAGTGGTCTCCTTTGATGAGGGTGACTCAATTGTCGATCCATTGCAGACCGCCTACGGTAGGCCGGGTGAGGATTCCAACTGTGCCTTTGCCATTCCCCGAACTGATCCGGCTGGGCATCTTTCTGCAGAGGCTACGGTGATGCACAATTACTATGGATCGGAAAAGAAAAGTGATGGCTCAGTTGTTCCACTCGTCTTCGATCGGAGTCTCTTGACCGGACATGACTACCTGGTGGTCTTTTCTGAAGATCCATTTATCACCTGTTGGCACGTGATTGATGTCACTACTGGGAACACGGTTGTAAAAGATCAGGCCGAGCAATCAGGAAATGTGGAAAACTACCCGGTGGTGGATGGGATCCAGGTGATTGTGACCAATGGAGAGAAGATCCCACGCTCCTATGGTCAAACCGATTGGGCAAGTGCCGAAGAAGCTACCTTGCATATGGGATACTTCTATGGAACCACGGGCGAAACCTTTGGGTGGCCTTCAGGTGGCGATATTCATTTCCGCTCAACTTATGAGATCAGATTTACTTCAGAGGGATCGCAGGCCTACAGCATATTTGATGACGTAACACCCGTGGCTGTGCCCTTCGAGGTCTGGAATACCACAGAAAACGTGCAGGTTCTGGCGGAAATATATGATAGAGACTTCAACGGGGTGTGGACACCTGAAAACAAGGAATACATTGATATAGTTAACATTCCTTATGACGGAGAGCCACATCCGGAGGCCTGGCCTTATCATCACGTATGGTTCTTCCGATTCGACACCTGTGACACCAACTACGGCGTCGGAGATGTATATCAAATCGAAGGGGCTGGACTCAATTCCTCAGATGATGAGTTCCTCTTCAATGCCGGTGGAATCGATGTTCAACTGGCCAGAAATGAACTGTCAAAAATCAAGGTGGTGCCCAATCCCTATATAGGTCATGCGGCCTGGGAGACCAAGGAGGGGATTAGAAAAATTCAATTAACCCATCTGCCAGATGTCTGCACCATACGCATTTATACACTGGCCGGAGATCTGGTCAAGACCATAGAACACGACAACGGCACCGGAACTGAGGATTGGGATATGTTGAGTGAAAACCAGCAGGGGATCGTGACCGGAATATATTTCTATCATGTTCAGTCTCAATATGGGGAAAAGATGGGGAAATTTGCGGTGATCAAATAGGTCAACGGATGAAATGGATTAAACCGATACCGAAAGTCATCTAAGGTTTAGCCAAGCCTTCACGGCTTGGGATTTGAAAAATTAATTTTTGGAAGCTCGTTTAATGCTTTCGAATCTGGTATGGTTCGACTTCGGTCACCATTAGACGAAAAACAATAAATAAAAGAGGGGTGAAAAAATGAAAAAAACAACTTATCTTGCGATTGCACTTGCAATTCTTCTTGGTTTGACAAACACAGCTGTTGCAGGCGAATTCTCAAAGATCGGAACAGTGGGGGCGCAATTTTTGAAAATCGGGATGGGAGCAAGATATGTGGGAATGGGTGAGGCCTCGGTGGCCTGCGTCAACGATGCTTATTCTATGTATTGGAATCCGGCTGGTTTGACCGAGCTATCCTCAGTTAATCTCTCCTTGACCAATGTGGATTGGATAATGGATGTTCAATTGAACCACGTCACTTTCGGGAAGCCGCTTGGGGATTATTCCGCCTTTGGGGTCAGCTTGACCGCATTGAGCATGGGCGAGATGGAGGTAACCACTGTGGAGCACCCGGAAGGTACCGGAGAGACCTTCACTTCCTCCTCCTATTCTTTGTCCTTGGGATATGCTCGAAAGTTGACCGACAGATTCTCGGTGGGGATTAACGGCAAGTATATCTGGGAGAGGATCTCTGAGGAGAGAGCTTCCGGTTTTGCCTTTGATTTCGGAACTCTATTTTACACCGGTTTCAAAAGTTTAAGAATAGGGATGAACATTGCCAATTTGGGTCCGGAGATGAAGATGGACGGTCCCGAGTTGGGTGCCTATTATGATCCGCAGCCGGGAAATCCCAATTACGACGACGTCAAATCCAAACTGGCAGTGGATCCCTATGATCTGCCGCTCACCTTCAGGTTCGGTTTGGCATATGATCTGATAGAGTCGCCGGAATCCAAATTAACCCTCTCGGTGGAAGCCAAGCATCCTAATGACAACATTCAGCAAGCCAGCTTCGGCGGCGAATATCAATGGAACGAGCTTTTTTCTCTAAGGGCAGGTTACAAGTTTAATTATGAAGAGGAAGGGCTCACTTTTGGAGGAGGGCTAAAACTCAAAGCCGGTGAAAAGACCAATCTGGACATAAACTACGCCTGGGCAGATTTCTCCCGCCTCCAAAATGTTCACCGTTTTTCATTAGGGTTTGAATTTTGATATTTTCTACGGTCTATCGGGATTTAACCTGAGAAGATTTGTGGCGAAGGTTCTTTTGAACCTGCTTTTTAAATTTATATATTAGCTAACGCCTGCGCTTTTGGCTTCCTATCTCTGTTGATGAAGAATACCAACTCATAGTAAGGACCTCGGGTTCTATAGGACTCCTTACCAATTGTTTCATCGCTCTGCATAGCCTTTTATCAGGTGGGAAAGACCATACTGATTGATCTTATTATACATGGTGGCTTTAGAAATCCCTAAGGATTTGCTGGCGGGCTCGACCAATCCCTGATTGGATCTAAGCGCATTAATTATTGCTACCTTCTCGATTTGATTCATGTCTGCGTCTTTGAACACCGGGCAATCGTCAGGGGGCATCTCTCTTGAACACATACTCTGAATAGAGGGACAAACCTTCTCAGTGGGAATTTTTGATCCCAAGAAATCTTTCAGCGTGATCAACCTATCGGCTTTTTTCACTGCAGCTTCGATCAACTTTTCCAGCTCCCTTACGTTCCCCTCCCAGCTTTTTTGATTCAAATAATCTGAAGCCTCACGTGTTATCCCTGCTATTTCCTTATCTTCCTTTTCAGACATCTTATGAATGAGGTGATTGATCAACAGAGGTAAATCATCCATTCTTTCTTTTAGCGGTGGAAGCTTAATCTTCAACACCTTCAATCGGTAATATAGGTCTGAGCGGAACTCTCCCTTTTGGATCATCTCTTCGATATCTCTGTTAGTTGCTGAGATTATGCGCACATCCACATCGATCGGTTTGGAACCTCCGATTGAGTCCACCTTTTTCTCCTCGCTCACCTTCAAAAGTTTTGCCTGAAGATTTTGGGAAAGTTCACCGATCTCATTCAAGAAGATAGTTCCACCATTTGCCATCTCGAACTTACCAGCTCTTCTTTCTTTGGCATCTGTGAAGGCTCCTTTCTCGTGTCCGAAAAGCTGCTCCTCTAAAAGAGAGGATGGAATAGCGGCGCAGTTCACTGAAACGAAAGGCTTTGTGGATCTATTGCCGTGACAGTGAATGATCTTGGCAACCAGATCTTTGCCTGTTCCGGTTTCACCTTGAAGTAATAAAGTGGAGTCTGAATTCAATGCAGTCTCCATCTGCTGAAAAAGCTTGACCATTGGCTGGCTTTTTCCGACCAATCCCCATTGGTTGTATTTCTCAATGATTTCATTGCGAATCGTCTTCTCCCATTGAATTGCTCTTTGCATCTTTAGTTTGAGAAATAGATAATCCT
>LJVD01000033.1 GCA_001304225.1 candidate division Zixibacteria bacterium SM1_73 | reverse complement strand
TGCCTCGATTCAGGGATAAAAAAAACCATCATCCCTAAATGAAAGAGCAGACAACCCCTTCGTTTGGTAGTAAAAACCTTTCAAATAAAAGAGCCCCGCATCAGGCGGGGCTCTTTCTACTCACCATTTTAGCACGTCGCTATTTCATAAGAACCATCTTCATGGTTTGGTCAAACGTTGCTGCCTTCAGGCGACAGAAATAGACACCGCTTGCTGCTGAGTTCCCAGCTTCATCTCTGCCGTTCCAGTAGATGTTGTGCGTTCCAACATCCATTTCTCCATTAGCCAATATCTTGACCTTTTCCCCTAAGATGTTGTAAATAACCAAGGAGACTTGGCTCCTCTCCGGCAAGCTGAAGGAGATTTCTGTCTCCGGATTGAATGGATTGGGATGGTTCTGGGAGAGTGCAAACTCAGCCGGGGTGCTGGCCGTCAACTTAGCAGTCGAGCTTATGCAGTTGTAAGTTACGCCCTTGGTATCATCCCAATAGTAGTCGGCCAGCGCCAGGCTATCCACCTGGAAGCAGAACTGCTGAACAGGATTCCTCGTCTTGTCGGATTTAAACTCGCACGTTCCATCTGATCCAGTTATACAATAATCCGCACCTGAGGTGGCCCCGTACCAGTGACCGTAGATGGTAACGCCGGCCAGCGCGGGATAGCCGATGGCATCCTCTACCACTTTAGGAGTGGCATAGGCCCAACGGTTCGGCCCAGCCACCTTCTTTCTCATGCCGATTGACTCCACAAACATGGGTGTCTCCGGCGGAGCGCCTTCGATGTTAAAGTAAGCATCTGATAAGTCGTAGCCCTCATTCCCGGCGCCATCGTAGGCATAGACTCTAACCAGACAGGTAGTGGAAGGTGTGTTTGGAACGGTCCAATCATAGGAGCCGGGATTGCCCGCCAGGGTCACGATATCCACCCAGTTACTGCCACCATCATAAGTGTAATCGATATCGGTGGAGCTGATTCCCATGTTATCTGTGGCATTCCACTGAATGGCATAAACTGAGCCTACGGTCAAGACTTCACCGCCGTTAGGTTGAAGCACCGTCACCACCGGCGGCTCGGTATCCTGTTGGATGGTAAAGAAGGCATCAGAGACATCCGAGCCCTCATTTCCGACTGCATCATAGGCATAGACCTTGACCAGACATTGGGTGGACGGAGTATTCGGGACGGTCCAATCGTAGGAGCCGGGATTGCCTGACAGATTGTCGACGAGATTGTAATTTGCCCCACCATCATAGGAATAATATATGCTGATGGAAGACACGCCGACATCGTCCGTGGCATTCCAAGTAATGGTGTAAACCTGTCCCACGGTCATAACTTCGCCTCCATTTGGAGCAGTGACGGTAACCTCCGGAGGAATGGTGTCGGTTACCATAACGGCCAACACGGCCTCGTATGCGTCGATGCAACCCCATCCATAATCGTTGTCTTCGCCCGGAGTGCCTTCGTCGCGTGCGGTATTCATCAAGACCTGTTTGATAGTCGTCACGTCAATATCCGGGTTGGCCTGTCTCATCAGGGCTACCACACCAGCTACGTGAGGTCCAGCCATGGAGGTTCCGCTCAGTCGGGTATAACCGCCGTTGTTGTAGCAAGAGTATACGTAATACCCAGGCGCAACAACCTCTGGCTTTTTGGTGACGCCATCGCAATCAGACGGTCCCCGGCTGCTAAAGGAGCAAATGGGATAGGGCCAGCCGTAGTACTCGGCATCCACCGCTCCCACAGAGAAATTCACCGTAGGGGTATTGCAGATATTAGCCGGCGATCTGTGGGTTTGGGGACTTGGCCCTTCATTCCCGGCACTGAAGGTGACCACAACACCAGCTGCCTCGCAGGCATCAATCGCATCCTGCCAGCGATAGTCACAATCCTGGTAGTCATAGCCGAAGCGGCCGTCGATACCCCAGGAATTCTGCACCACGTCCGGAACGTCGTCGGTGGTTCCGGGATCTCCATCCGGATCAGCAAACCACTGGAAAGCGCCAAAAACGTCGTTGTCAAACTCCGGACCAACGCTCTGATTAATGGAATTATCGGCTATCCACTGGGCCTCCCAGGCGACACCGACGGTATCACCGGTCGCATGCCCCGCTCCGCACATGGTGCCCATGGTGTGGGTGCCATGACCGTGATAATCGACCGGATATGTAGTTCCGCCTCCCAAGGCATCTCTCCAGCACTCCTGCCAAGGATGCCAGTTACCTCTCCACCTGTCGGTCAGTGCAACATGATCGCCATCCACGCCGGTATCCATGCCGCCAATCAGCCTGCCGTATCCGGTAATTCCGAGTTCATTCCACACTCGGTCTGCATTGATCGCCTTCAGGCTATTGGTTACCCCTATACCAGCAACAGGAGGACCTGAAGGGCCAGCAACTGGCTCAATTAGGGCCGGCTTGAAGTTCGCTTCAATCGCCTCCACCTCAGGACGTTGAGCGATCTGGTAAAGCTCAGCCTTAGTGGCAGAAACCACCACCAGATTCATTATCCAATAAGGGGTGTATCCTTCCACCGTTGCCTCTCGCGTGTCCAGATAATTTAGAAGGGCTGGCTGTGATCTTTGGGCGGCTTGTTTTAATGCAGTTAGCACCCGCTCGTGGCGCACCTTCATGGTAGCTGTTTCTGCTCGTAGGGCCTGATCCATAGCCTTTATATTGGGACGATCCTGCAGATAGACGATGGCGGAAGCAAAATCATCATCTGAAAGAGTCTCTAAATAGGCAGCAAAATTTGGCTCAATCTCTCCAGCAGATGCAGAGAAACCAAGAGCAATGGCCAAAGCGAATAGCGCAATCGGCGTGAGTATTAGCTTCTTCATCTCCAAATCTCCCCAAGATTAAGGTTGATGATTGAAAGATTATGTCTCAACTCCCCCTTTGAATTTGAAAGAGCCTCCCTTTATGCATCACCTCCTCGTAGAATCTGAATTGAACTAAGCAAAAACGAACAATTTGAAAACCTGTATTGGCGATAGGCCTCACCTCCTCATGAAACTCTTTGGGGTTCTTGGGCTTATGCGTCCACTTCAATGCCAGCATCGTAGAAAACTTCATCGAGGAGAATCTCAATAGCAATTTACACAAAACATTCTACCTGTCAAGAAAAAAGTGGAGTGTTATTTAACATGGTGATGTTTGCATTGGCTTTATTGAACAACAAAGCCTGTATTATCTGAGGTTTGCCGTGAATTACTCTTTTCGGCCTCGGCGCGCGCCAGCTACCCCGCCCAAGAGACCAACAAAGATCGCTATCTTTAGTGCGGTGAGCCAGGATATTTCTCCTGCCATGAATCCTCGCTGAACGGCTACCGGAAAAAGATCAGGAATTGTCCACGCCCACAGAAGCTTCACCAGAAACAGACCTATCACAAAAAACACTATACCCAGAATAATCATGCTGATAATCGACGTCACAATGCCCGACACAAAATCAGACCCGTGTGCTTCATTCATGATCTAACTCCTCCTTTCCATTGGTTCAAAATTAAACTATTGCGCAGGGACAGGGCTTGTCCCTGTCCGAATACGGACAGCCACAAGGGTTCATCCTGAAGGGGATTCACCCTGAAGAACTGTCCCTACGGTTATCTCATCTCTCAATCTCGTCTCTTAAGCCAAATGCTCAACCACTATTTTAATTCCAATCCCAATCAAAATCAACCCTCCCGCTATTTCAATTTTTTTCTCAAAAAACCGCCCGAATCTATCACCTACGAAAACGCCAAGAAGCGATAGCCCAGACGTTACAACTCCAATCACTATTACCGGTGTGATTATGGAAACCTTCAGGAATGCGAAGCTCACCCCGACTGCCAGGGCATCGATGCTTGTGGCGACCGACAGCATCAACAAAACATAGACATTCAGCGGGTTGATCACTTTATCGCCTGATTCCATCTTCATCGATTCGTAAATCATTTTGCAGCCGATCAGGCTCAAAAGCCCGAAGGCTATCCAATGATCAACGCCCGAAATAAAACCCCTCAAACTAAGCCCTGCGAGCCATCCCACAATTGGCATGATGGCCTGAAATGATCCAAAAAATACCGCAATCTTCAGGGCATTATGGATTCTTAGTTGTTTTATGGTTATTCCGCTGGTAATAGATACGGCAAAGGCGTCCATTGCCAGTCCGAAGGCTATAAATGTGATTGTGACCAAGTCCATGGGTCAGTGCAAGCCATGGGTTGCCTGGGGTCGATCTCAGGACTTCCTTGCTTTAACCGGTGCGGGTTGACGCGCTGCCGCGGATGGGCGCAAAGCTATGCTCTTGAAGTAATAGGTTTCTCCTAATTTTTCGGCATTAGGAACTGCCTCTACTCTGAATCTCGATAATACCTATTGCCCAGGTATCGGAAGGCAACTGGCAAAAGTTAGCTAACATCAGCCACCCGCAAGCAATATTTAGTTTTTCTTAAGCAATAAATTCTTCCAATACTGTCTTAATATTCTTTTTCTTCGAATATTCTTTTCATGAGCGGGAATTTTGTGCGGCATCCTTGAAGCCGCCGTATTTGGCCTATCTTCGTATTCATAAACATCAATAAAATCAAAAGTCAGCTGGGAGACCAGGTCCAAAGATTCCAAAAAATCATCTTCTGTCTCTCCGGGGAAACCGACGATTATCTCGTTTCGTAAATAGATCTTAGGATACTTTTTTCTGATCTCTTTCATGCATGAAATATAATCCTCGGGTTTATAGTGCCTATTCATCTCTTTCAAAATGCGATTACTCCCGCTCTGCACCGAGGAGCAAAAAACCGGGATTTTCCCACCAGCCAATACTTCAAGTATTCTGTCAAAATTAGAAATCATAAAACTTGGTTCAAATGATTCCAAATACAGAATCTTCAGCCTCTCATTTTTGATCAATTCATCAATTATGTCTAATATATCCAGTTGCTGGGATATATCGCGGCCGTATGAGGTAATTTCATCACCCACCAAAACAAATTTGCGGTAGCCCTCGTCTATCGCTCTATTAAATTCGGCACTTATCTCTTCCAGGGGGCGGCTTACGGTCCTTCCTTTGGCAAGCCGTATAGCGCAATATGTACAACTCCCCCAGCATCCAGTTTCTACTTTCAAACAAAAAACATCTTTTGCATAAATAAAAAGCGAACCCAGAACTCTGTTAATAATTGATACTCGGTTTAACAAAGGAAAAAACTCAATTAATCGTTTGGATTGATAAATGACTTTTTTCAGGGGTGAGTATTGGTAATACGATATGGGAGCATTGATATCGGGCAAAGTTGCAACGCGATTTTGAAGCAACTTTAATAACTCAGATTTATCCTTGGGCCCAAAGGTTACACCATTATGAATCTTTTGCAGCCTTTCACGGTTAATCTCGGGCAGACAACCGCAAACCAATATCCGGGCACCTTTCTTTTTGTCGACTTTAGCGCGTTCAATTAATCGTATGGCTTCCTCTTCTTTTAGTCGGTTAAAGGCACAGGTGTTCAGGAGAATAAGTTCAGCATTCCCGACGTCTTTTACTAAACGGTACCCCGCCTCTTTGAGCAATTGTTCATATCCGGTTCCATCTAGCAAATTGGAAATACAACCCGTTGACCTTATATGTGCAGTAGGTACTTTGCTTTCCACTGGAATTGACTCTCACTCATTACTTGACGCATAGACGTTACTTTCCATGCTGTCGGCTGATCTTATCCCGGACGAGCGGACGCTCGGACCGGGGCGTCCACCCTCTCTTTGCTGGTCTACCTCGTCCACAAGAGTAACTTTAGCGACTATGATAACGTCCTTGCGCAGCGGAGGGTTATTCCTCCCACCACCTCCACTTTCAATCTTATCCTCTAAGGAACCACATGGTTCTCACCGCTGATCTCACCGCTTTCTTGCTTTGGCAGGCTCGGCTTGACGGGCTACAGTTGATGGGTGCAAGCCCTTTTTCTTGAAATAATAAGTCTCTATCAAAGATAAAATATTGAATACGGTCCAGTATAAGGTTAGCCCTGCAGGGAATTTAAAGAAGAAGAAGAAAAACATGATGGGCATTAAATAAACCAAAGCAGCTTGCTTGGGATCACGAATGGTGATCTTCTGCTGCCAGAACATGGTGCCCGCCATCACGATGGGAAGAACGTATATGGGATCATGCTGGGAAAGGTCTTTTAGCCAAAAGATAAAGCTTGCCTGTCTCAGTTCGATGGTGCTTCGGAAAAGCGTGAAAAAAGCCCAGAAAACCGGCATCTGAAAAAGTAAAGGAAGGCACCCACCTAAAGGATTCACTCCAGCTTGCTTATAAAGCTTCATGGTTTCCTGATTCAATCTGGCAGGATCCTTTTTGAATTTTTCCTTGAGCGCCGCCATCTTTGGCTGAAGTTCCTGCATCTTTAGCATTGATTTGGTGCTTTTATGAGTCAGGGGATGAAAAACAACCTTCATGAGTATGGTGAAGAGAATGATCACTATCCCATAATTGGCGATAACTTTGTGCAGGTTCACCAGAATCCACAAGATGGCAATGGAGAAGGGACGGATGACCGACCAGCCCAAGTCGACGATGTTTTCCAGGCCAATCTTATAACTCTTCAAAACACGGTAGTCGATGGGTCCTACATAAATCATGAATTTGTCTTTTAAGGAGTTTCCCCTTTCCAAAGGCATCTCCAAGGAGACATTTATGTTCTTTGTCTCCAGTCTCTCCTCTCCTATGACGCTCTCCCATCTTTGACCAGAAGCAACAAATCCAGAAGCAGTTCTTGAGACTGGGATCAAGGAGGCGACGAAATATTTCGTTGTGGTAGCAACCCATTTGGTCTCCCCTGAACCGGATTCCTGCATGATCCCCACTTCTGCGTCCTTTGGCTGTTTGAAATCCTTGGTTTTATCTAACTCCGTCCCCATCATGGAATAAGCAAAAAAACGGCTCAAATCTTCACCCCTGTTTTTCTCGGTCGGTCGGAGCCCGGAGGACCAGACAAAAAGATATTTCCTTCCTAAATCTTGCTGGCTTAGATTGGTGATCTCAAACTCCAGGTCAAAGTGATACCGATCGTAGTAGAAGGTGTATCTCTTTACAATCTCAATTCCGGACTCGGTCTCCAAAGTAAACTCTATCGTTCCGGTTGAATTGTGTTGATCAAGAAGAAGCCCATCTCTGTCCACGGCAAAGTCAAACACGTTCAAATTGAGGTCTTTATGGAGAAAAGTCAAATTCAAGGATGTAGGGGCTCCGGAAGGCAAAAGCTCGATGTTTCCCCCCTCAGAGTATTGATATTCCTTCAGAACGAAGCTCTTAAGCTCCCCTCCTTTAGTGGTGAACTTTGCGGTATACAATTTTGTATCAATGGTTACGATCTCTTCCTCCAAAGCTGTATCTGCAGGCGTCAAAACCCCAACCTCCCTCTCAAATTCCTCTTCAGGTACCTCTTTCTGCTCCTCAACCACTGGCGGGGGAATTTGTTGGGTGGTATCTGTTACCCGTTCCTTTTCAGCGGGCGGCCTCTGCGCTTTTTTGCCGCCGGTTATCAAATCCATATAATAGGGATAGAAAATGATGATCAACGCTATCAGGATAAAGGCTACGATGGTCTTTTTGTCCACCAATTTCTCCTTCTATTCAACCGGATCGTACCCACCCGGATTAAAAGGATGGCATCTTAAAAGTCGTCTCACGGATAGCCATCCTCCTTTAAAAAAACCATGTTTTTTTAGAGCTTGAACCGAATATTCAGAGCAAGACGGATAAAATCTGCAAGCTTGAGGAAAAACAAATCGCAGAGTGTTCTGATATACTTTTATAAGAAAAATGGCAAAATATCGCAGGGACAGCCCTTCAGGGTGAATCCGTTTCAGGATGAACCCTTTATCCTCATCTGGACAGGGACAAACCCTGTCCCTACGTGTTTCTATGTTATTCACTTGATCAAATTCTCCAATTCTTCTTTCAGTTGGTGAAAATCGATGTCTTTGCTCTCAGCCGTGCGGCTCAAACCTTTGGTTGGTGCTCTGAACACCACCACCACTTTTTCGTTAGGATCAAATTTGTCTTTGTTCTTTCTCAAGGTTTCCCTTAATATTCTTTTTATTCTGTTCCGCCTAACGGCTCCTTTTACTCCCCTTGAGATTTTGATCCCGAATTTTTGTCCCTCATCTGAAGCGTGTAAACGATATAAGACTAAGTTGTTTCCAAACTTTTTGGTTCCCTTTTTTATAACCTGATTGAATTCAGATTCTTTTTTGATCCTTATGCTTTTAGGGAATCCATGATTTCCCTTCATCTTCCTGACCACGGCATTTTTTTGCAGCTGCCTGATTCATCAGGCTACCCTGAATAATGATTCATCCTTCAGGCCGGTAAAGTTCTTCAGGTTAGAAGGAATTACTTGGGAACCTGCACCGATAATCTCGATCTTTTCTTTGCCCTTCTTCTTTTCAAGATCTTCCTGCCAGCTTTGGTGGACATTCTCTTCCTGAAACCATGATCCCTGGCTCTTTTTACATTAGACGGCTGAAACGTTCTTTTCATCTTTTCTCCCTGTTTTAGATTGCCATTTTTTTGCCTAATTTATAAATATACGTCTCTTTCCAAATCCGGTCAAGAAAAAAAGCCGGGGGAAATCCCAGCTTTTATCTATACAGATTTTGATAGAAAACGATCTTATAAGCTAATCGCAGCCGTCCTTAGGAGCAGGCCCACCTTTGTAAAGGTAATCAATCAAACAGACGATGTCCGCTGAATTTACCGCACCATCGTCATTTACGTCTGCTATGCACAAAGGCTTGGGCGATGGACCACCCTTATACATATAATCAACGAGAAAGGCTACGTCCGCGGAATTTACCACTCGATCCCCATTGCAATCGCCGGAGGGGCGTGGACCAGCGCCGTAATATCTGACCGCATCATAAGCATTGGCTCTGCCCGAACCTAATTTGCCAATGTAGGGAAAGTTTCCGGGAATACCATAGATGTCGTCTGCTGAATTTAGAAGTGCTGTTTTAATGGCGACATTGCTTGATTCCGGATAGCAGGTCCAGACCAGAGACGCCACACCAGTTACAAAGGGCGCAGAACAAGAGGTACCTCCCCACTCAAAATAGCAATACCATTGCTTCCATGCACCGGGACTCCAATTCTGACCAGGTGCACAAATATCCACCCAGGTGCCGTATGCGGAATACCCCTCCTTAACATCATCACTATCTGTTGCAGCAACTGCAATAACGTTTAGATAGGCAGCTGGATACTGCGGAACTTCGCCAGTATAATTTCCAGCTGAGGCTACTAAAAGTATGCCTTCCTCATACGCAGAATCCAAAGCGGCATGCAGGGTCGCATTATCTACATCGCCTCCCCAGCTCATGTTAATTATCTTCGCTCCTTGGTTTCTGGCATAATGTATAGCCTGTATTGCCTGATAATCCTGCCACTCAGGTGGATACCCAAATTTGGCTATCATGATCTTACTCAACCAGGAAGTTCCAGCGACTGTTCCTCTCTGGTAACCGCAAACATGGCTGGCTTCTTCCTCGCTGATCCAATTGTCTGTTACTGCCGCCGCAGTTCCCGCCGTTTTATCCCCATGATCACCCCACCCCCCTGGTCCCCCCGCTCGCGGATCAAAACCATATTCCTCGCCGCACGCTGAATCCCTAAAATCGAAGCCCACAAGGTCATCACAGTAATTATTCAAATCATCGTCATAACCATCAATATCACCGGGATCAAGAACCCACTCATTTTGTACTGAATTCCATTCGATGGTATGCCCATCATTATCCGCATCCTCACCCAGATTCTGCCAGATATTATGCACCAAATCTGGGTGTCCATAATCCGTGCCCCCATCAATGATCTGGATGATAATAGATGAACTTCCCAGAGCATACCTCCACGCATCCGGACACTGCATTTTTGGAAGACCCCATTGCTCGGTATAGTAGGAATCACTGGGTGTGATACTAAAGGGCTGGCGAAAGCCAGTCACCCCGGCCAAATGGATATGAACATCTGCTGAAAAAAAAGAACGCACTAAATTCACATCGAGGGTATCCGGAAACCTAAGAAGATAAAATCCCTTAATCGCACTCCAGGAATCGTCCACCAGTTTTTCAAAGGCAAAAACATGATACAGGGCATTTAAACTATCAATGGATGGAAGACCAGTTTCGATTATCCCTTCTCCATTTGGGGTGGGAGTGATGGGAAGATATTCATGCCTGATGTCAATCATTATCTGACCGGGAACAAAGTCCTCCGCATGGCTCACGCTGAAGACTGCGAAAAGAACAATAGAGCCGAAAAGGAAAGTCCACCAGAGGTGCATCTGGCGATGGAAGAAAAGCTTTTTCATTTTTCCAGACCTCCATATCTGCAAATTGTTTACTGGTTACTGCCTACTTAATTAGAACCAGCTTACGTGTCTCTTTGTAATTACCAGCCTTCCCTCGACTTTGCTCGGGAGGGTGAGCTTGTCGAACCGTAAGCTGGTAGAAATAAATTCCGCTTGCCACCTCCTTTCCATTGTTATCCTTGCCATCCCAGATAATTGTATAATTACCTGGCGATTGTCTTGTATTTACTAATTCTCTCACCTCCTTTCCAAGAATATTATAGATTTTAAGGGTGGTGTGGATGAGGCGACTCTGCCTATCCGATGGATCCTTCGGACTGCCTACTGTATACTGTATTTTGGTAACCGCATTAAACGGGTTCGGATAATTCTGAAACAATTGGAACCTGAATTTACTCTCTTCCTCTAAGGTATCTTCAACTGAGGTGGAAGGTGCTCCAAAGTAGAATATCTCCAATGAATCATCCACACCCATAAACTCAAACAACGACCCCTCAAAAACTGCATGACCCTGTCCTTGTGAGTCTAAAACAAAACAAGGTCCTCTCGGATAAATTGACGAAAGCCCATTGCACATCGAGGTGGTGTCAAAGATCTGATAAGGCTCTTGCCAGAATCCTTGCTTTCTGTCGGTAAAAAACCAGCAGTAGGTAGATTTATCCCATTCCACCACATAGGGAGCACTTTCACTATCGATGAATATCGTCGTAAAATAAAACAGCGAGTCTAATATCAGCTCAGGTCCAACCCAGAGGCTATCTTCGTCCTCTTTGTAATAATAAAACCAACGCTTAAGTCCGGGCCAGACGCAATCCTCTTCTGTGCATCCAAAAGTTATGAGGTGAACTCTATCGTTGACATCAACCTTTATAGGACCAGCCCAATAGTGCCACAGGGGGCGAGACGGTTTGGGAACAGTATCGGTAATCCAGTTCGTGCTACTCAAGCCATCATTCCTCACATAAAATGCTGAACATTCCAAGTCGCAATAAGGCTCTCCGTGATACACGATGTGAGCTGCCCCATTTTTCTGAACGGCGAGATACGAAGGTCCGCCTATAAAGCCCCCAACCCAAATAGGTGCTGATATTTGTTGTTTCACCCATTCTCCGGTGGAATTGTTAGCATACATCACTCTATACCAATCACCATAGCCTACGGAATCGAACTGGACATTCCAGATAAGATGAACGTTACCTAAAGTATCGAATGCCATTGCCAAGGACTGATAACGAGCATTCTTCTCATTACTGAGAGAATCTATCTTAAGCAGTTGCCAGTCGGGCATCTCGCTATTGGTATAATACAATGTGTCATAAGCAAGAGACAAAAATCTGGCGTAAGCAATATGAATAATACCAGTATTTGTATCATAACCAATCTGCATAATATTCCATCCGCCACCAGGGGGTGTCCATATTTCCTCCGGTTGACTCCATCCTCCGTTTTTCTTTTTGCTAATCAATTTGATAGCCCCCTCCCTATAAAATAAGTACATCTTATCATCTTTTTCTATGTAAAGTCCGACTATCCCATCAGGTACATCATTATAAGTCAGCCGTTGCACCTGTGCATCTTCCCACTGAGCGTTGGTGCTGGTGCACAAAATGAGCAATGTCCACAGGATCCACAGGAACGAATAAAGAATGATGAAAGCCATACGCTTTTTCATCTTTCCCTCAAAACTGAATGTGTTTTCTTACCTTCCCTAAAACAAAAAATACAGCCAAATTTTCATTTGTCAAGTGTTTTCTACCCAAGAACAAAAAAGCCGAAAAGGAAAGTCCGCCAGAGGCGCCCGCCCGCCTGTCAAAGATTGGCGGACAGGCCTGCCAATCTTTAGCGGGCAGGGATCTGCCTATGGAAGAAAAGTTCTTTCATTTTTCCAGACCTCCATATCTGCAAATTGTTTACTGGTTACTGCCTACTTGATTAGAACCAGCTTACGGTTCTCTTTGTAATTGCCTCCCCTCAATTGATAAAAATAAATTCCGCTTGCCACCTCCTTTCCATTGTTATCCTTGCCATCCCAGATAACCTTGTAAGGACCCGGCCTCTGGGATGTGTTTACTAATTGCCTCACCTCCCTTCCTAAAATATCATAAATCTTTAAGGTTATCTTCTCCGCTTTCTTGGTTTCATAACTTATGATGGTAGAAGAATTGAAAGGATTCGGATAATTTTGAAAGAGGCTAAAATTCAAAATTTTTTGATCTTCCAATGTATCCTGGACTGAAGAGCAGGAGGTCAAAGAGAAAATCTCAATTGAATCAACACAGCCCATAAAGTCCAGGTATCCTCCTTCAAAAGCTCCCCATCCTCGTCCTTGTGAATCTAATACAAACCGAAAATCTTCAGCCCATAATTGCTCGCCTACGACCCCATTCCAGCCTACGAGTCTATACGGTTTTTGCCAAACCCCTTGCCTTCTGTCTGTAAAGTACACTTCGTTTGAGGAAAAGAAGTAACTTGCATATGGGATCCCCTCCTCGTCGGTGAGCAGTTGGTCAATACGGAGACGGGCTCCAAATGTCGTGTCCGGGAGCGTCTCAGGTCCCTGCCAGAGGGTGTCTTCAGCTTGTTTGTAATAATAAAAGGTCCGGGTCATCCCAGGCCAGACGCAATCCTCTTCTATGCATCCTTCGGTGAGCAGGTGAACTTTATCACTAGTATCTATCGCTATGGGTTCCACCCAATAAGCATAAAGCAGGCGGGATGGTTTGGGGACGGTATCTGTGGTCCAATTCTGGCTATTTAAGCTATCATTTCTCACATAAAATCCTAAATCAGAGCCCACATCTCCGTTATATACAATGTGAGCTGTCCCATTTTTCTGCACGGCAAGATATGAAGGTCCACTTCCACCGTATCCAAGCCAAATAGGCGGGGATATCTGTTGCTTGATCCATTCACCCGTGGAGTTATTGGCATACATGACCTTATACCAACTGTAGCCTATGGAACTGAACTCGACATTCCAGACAAGATGAACATTGCCTAAAGTATCAAATGCCATAGCTAAAGAGAAATACTTCTGGTATTGCTCCGGACCCAGGGAATCTATTTTGACAAATTCCCAGTCGGGGAGATTGCTATTGGTATAATACAAAGTGTCGTTATATCTCGGATATGAGGAATAGACTATGTGAATTACATGGCTCTTTGGATCGACCCCTATTACTGCAGAAGAGCGTGAATATACAATCTTTCTGGAAGTGTCTATCACCTCTGGCTGGCTCCATTCACCACCACTCTCTTTGGTCATAAATAGTAATTTATTGCGATAGACGTGACCAACTGAATCCCACACGCTCATCTCAGTATAAAACAAATATAGCTTGTCGTTATCGTCGATATCCAACCCAACCATCCAATTCCAGAAGTGGTCATAAGTCAACCGTTGCACCTGTGCATCTTCCCACTGGTATGAACCGTATGGTTTATACCACTGGGCTTGGGTGCTGGAGCACAAGATAACGAATGTGCACAGGATCCATAGGAACGAATAAAGAATGATGAAAGCCATAAGCTTTTTCATCTTTCCCTCAAAACTGAATGTGTTTTCTTACCTTCCCCAAAACAAAAAATACAACCAAATTTCCATTTGTTAAGTGTTTTTTACCCGAGGCCACTAACGCCGAAACGAAAAGTCCGCCAGAGGCACCCGCCTGCCAATCTTTAGCGGGCAGGGATCTGCTTATGGAAAGAAAGCTTTTTCATTTTTCCAAACCTCCCTGTCTAGATAATGCTTACTGCTTACTGTTTACTGCGTACTGCCTACTTGATTAGAACCAGCTTCCTGGTCTCTTTGTAATCACCAGCTTTCCCTCGACTTTGCTCGGGACGGTGAGTTTGTCGAACCGTAAGCTGGTAGAAATAAATTCCGCTTGACACCTCCTTTCCACAATTGTTTTTCCCGTCCCAGTTCACCTGATAATTTCCTTTGCCCTGTCTTGTATTTATTAACTCTCTCACCTCCTTTCCCAAGATATTATAGATTTGCAAGACAACAGGGACAGGGCGATCAGCGCTCAACGAATAGCGAATAACCGTATTGGCATTAAAGGGATTGGGATAATTTTGAAACAGTTGGAAGCTAAATATCTTATGATCTTGTAACGTGTCTTCTACTGAAGTGGTGGGGGCAAAATAATATACCTCGGTGGAATCGTCATCAAGCAAGTAACCACAATACTTGTAATCAATAAAGACTCCATGTCCACGACCCTCAGAATCGATCACAAGCTTGAATGTAGATCTCAGACCGCCACATGTATCCACTACCAAAAGCTCTGGCTCCCGCCAACTTTCGCTCTTATTATTGGTGTAAAATGTCTTACCCCCTCCCCAAGTTGCGAGGGAGAGGTGAATATTGTTTTCCTTATCAATAAAATAGTTCCGTATTAGCCCACTGTCCGGTGGATACACTTGCACCTCCTCCGGACTGCTCCAGATGCTGTCCTTACCCTGCTTGTAATAATAAAACTGGTAGACCGTCTCTTCCCACCAGATATCCCCACTAAAGGTAAAAAGGTGAATTCTATCGGAAGCGTCAGCCAATAGTTCAAGAGGTCCATAAGAGAGATAAGGAGTGGGTGGTCTGGGAATTGTGTCTGTTCTCCAATTCTGGCTATTTAAACTGTCGTTTCTGGTGTAATAGACTTTATCTGAACCAACATAGATATCGTGTGCAATTCCATTCTTTTGGACACAGAAATAAACTGCTCCACTATTTCCGTATCCCACCCAGATAGGCGGTGAGATTACCTGTTTAACCCATTCACCCGTCGAATTGTTTGCGTATATCACCCTATACCAGGTATAGCCTGCGGAATCATAGTCCTGGTGCCAAACCACATGAACATTCCCTAGACTATCAAAATCCATCTTATGCGAAGAATACCGCACATGATTCTGTGCTCCTGGCAATGAATCTATCTTTATCACCTCCCAATTGGGCATAGTGCTGTTAGTATAATACAGCGTGTCATCGTAGATATCTCCAGGATAGGTCGAGTAGATGATGTGAGTGATTCCTGTTTGTGTGTCGTACCAGACCATCTTTCGGTAACTGTATTTGTCAAAGGGCTCATAGCCTATCTTTTCTGGCTGACTCCAGCTTGCCCCTTTTTCTTTGGTCATAACGAATAGCGTGTCTCGATACGGCTGGACTTCCGGATCCCAGTTCCACTGCCAATAGAACAAAGTCAGCTTGTCATTTTCATCTATATATAATCCCGCAAGCTGATTCCTCGATTGATTGTCTGTTAGTTGTTCTATGTCTGCCTCTTCCCACTGGTATGAACCGTATGGTTTATACCACTGAGCGTTGGTGCTGGTGCACAAAATGAGGAATGTCCACAGGATCCATAGGAACGAATAAAGAATGATGAAAGCCGTAAGCTTTTTCATCTTTCCCTCAAATCTGAATGTGTTTTCTTACCTTCCCTAAAACAAAAAATACAACCAAATTTTCATTGGTCAAGTGTTTTCTACCCGAGGCGGATCTGCCTACGGAAGAAAAGTTTTCTCATTTTTCCGGACCTCCATATCTGCAAATTGTTCACTGGTTACTGTTAACTTTTACTTCATCAAAACCAGCTTTATTGTCTGTTTAAAATCACCTGCCCGAAGCTCAACAAATAATTACCCTCCAGGTTGAAGTGATCAACGAAGTTTCTGTTAATGGAGACTTGAATCCCTTGGTGATAAGTTCTCAAAAGGAAAGTGCTGCAGATGATGTTACCTGGGCTGTTACTACCAATGAAACTAACAAAAAGCTACTTGGAAGTATTGATGTAGATATGCCACCTGGTGTACGGATACCAATGTAAAACAGTGGCAAAGAGTTTTAACGCTTACTTTGACCGATGGTTTTTGAGAATGTTCGTTTTTTGAACAGGACCGTAGATCGGGCTGTCATAAGACTGCCCGACAATAATCGATGCCAAACCACAAGGCTGATTAGGTGCTGGTTGGAGTGATTTCTTTGTCATACGGGACCACGTATTTCAACTCCACACCAAACATCTTCTCCGCATACGCTTTAACACCCTGCCTTCCTGCGTCTGCAATCCCTGTGATTTTGCACATGTTACCATAAGCTCTCCCGCACTCAGTAGTGTTCCCTTGCCACATTGATTTCGGGCCTTTTCGGCGAATCTGGCAATCTGGTAAAGCCAATTATATGTTTGCCACAGATGGGCGATCAGGGATTTCTCGTGGCTCTTTCTCGTACG
>LJVD01000138.1 GCA_001304225.1 candidate division Zixibacteria bacterium SM1_73 | reverse complement strand
ATGACAAAAAAACTCCTCCTTGCGCGGACCTAATCATCAAGAGCGGTATAAGGAAAGTGGTCTGCGCAACGCTTGACCCCAATCCACAAGTGAATGGAAAGGGAATAAAGATACTTAGACAAGCCGGGGTAGAAATAGATTTGGGCATTCTAAAGGAGGAGGCTGAAAAATTAAACGAGGTTTATCTGAAGTTTGTAACCACGGGAATCCCCTTTGTCATACTTAAAGTTGCCCAAACCCTGGATGGCAAAATCGCCACGAAACTGGGCCATTCCAAGTGGATTACCCAGGAGGATTCGCGTAGATTTGTTCATTCCCTGAGGTCCAAGGTGGATGCAGTTTTGGTGGGAGAAAATACGGTAAAAAAAGACGACCCTGAGTTGACCATTCATAATGCCAGAGGCGAGAACCCCATAAGGATAATTCTGGACTCATCTGGACGGATATCAAATAATTCAAAAGTTATAAGAGAAAACAAGAATGGAAAAACCATCATCGCCACCACCAATCATAAAACCGACAAGAAATTTAAAGAAAGAGTTGAAATCTGGAAGGTGAAAAAAGGAGAGGATGGTAAGGTTGATTTAACCCAACTTCTGAAGAGAGCTGGGAAAAATCAAATTACCAGCCTTTTGGTCGAAGGTGGAAAAGTTGTCTTCACCTCTTTTTTGAAAGAGAAATTGGTGGATAAAATCTATTATTTTTTGTCGCCAAAAATTTTTGGTAAAGGACTTGACTCTTTTGGCGATCTGGGGTTCCAAAAAATTTCTGACTCAATTATGCTCAAAGATTGCAAGATCAAGAGGTTCAAAAACGATTTATTGGTGATTGGCTATCCTGTATGGAGAAGTTGAAATCTTAAAACCTCACCCCCTCAGTCCCCCTCTCCACAAATGTGGAGAGGGGGAGATAGGGGGAGAGGTTAAAAAAACCGGTTTTCCTTTTTTGATCCAATCAGAAGTTAACGCATTAGCAAACCGTTTTGGCAAGACGCTCAAATGTTTACCGGAATAATCGAAGAGGTAGGAAGCGTAGAAAAAGTTTCTATTCAGGAGGGTAATGTCAAATTGAAGATAAAAGCGTCTAAAGTGCTGAATGATTTAAAAGTTGGAGATAGCATAAATATCAATGGGGCTTGTCAAACCGTAATTGAGACGGCTGGAGACTCTTTTACAGTAGAAGCAGTGGAGGAGACACTGAGAAAGACAAACTTGGGGCAGTTGAAAAGTGACGATTTAGTCAATTTGGAAAGAGCTTTGAGATTTTCTGATAGGTTAGGTGGACATTTGGTCACCGGACATGTCGACTGTGTGGGAAAGATCAAATCCATTGCCAAAAAGGATGGAAGCTTTTTGTATGAGTTCGAATTGCCTGAAAAGTATCTGCCTCACCTGGTAGAAAAAGGATCGGTGGCAGTTGACGGGATAAGTTTGACAGTTGTCGAAGTTTTGAAGGGTTCTTTCACCATCTCAATTATCCCTTTCACTTTAGAAAATACCACTCTGGGCACAAAGAAAGTTGGGGATTTGGTCAATATAGAAACAGACCTGATCGGAAAATATGTTGAAAGAATTTTGACGACTAAAAAAGATAAATCGGTGATTACTGAAGAATGGTTAAAAGAAAAGGGGTGGTAAGAAGTCTTTATGGCGAATGTCATATGCTTAATGACGAATAGGGAGAGCACTAAATGAGTTGAGCATTAATAGTCGTCAGGCCGACTGACAATTACCTTTACGTCATTGCGAGCGATCGCAGGGAGCGAAGCAATCCCTTTATTCCAAGGGAGATTATGAGATTGCTTCGTCGCTTCGCTCCTCGCAATGACAAGTCTGGGTCAAGATTTCGCCAGATTTGTTGTGAATGGATTGGAAAGGTTGGGAAATCTTAAAGGAGCAAAGCATGGAGAAATTGAATAGTATTGAGGAGGCGATTGAGGATATAAGAGAGGGGAAGATAATCATCGTGGTGGACGATGCAGACAGGGAGAATGAAGGGGACATGGTGATGGCGGCAGAGAAGGTGACGCCGGAGGCAATAAACTTCATCTCCAAATGCGCCCGAGGGTTGGTCTGCGTCCCTTTGCCCAGGGAAAGAATAGAGCAATTAGATCTTACCCCTATGGTGAAGGTCAATACTGCCAAAATGGGGACCCGCTTCACCGTTTCGGTGGATGCTTTGGACAACACCACCACTGGCATCTCCGCTCATGACAGAGCTCAAACCATAAAGGTTTTAATTGACTCAAAAACCAAGCCGGAGGATTTGGCCCGGCCGGGACACATCTTCCCCATCCAGGCCATGGACGGAGGGGTATTGAGCCGAGCCGGACATACCGAAGCCACGGTAGATTTGCCCCGACTGGCAGGACTCTATCCAGCCGGCATTTTGTGCGAAATAATGGATGACGATGGACATATGGCTCGTCTGCCCAAACTTTTGCAGATGGCAAAGAAATTTGACATGAGAATCATCAGTGTAAAGGACCTGATTGAATATAGGAGACGCAAGGAGAAATTGGTTCAGAGAGTGGTCACGGTTAACCTCCCCACCAAGTTTGGGCAGTTCAAGCTCCACCTGTACAGGAGCACAATTGATGAGCATCACCATCTGGCTTTGGAAAAAGGAGAGGTGAAAGGGAAAGAAAATGTCCTGGTCAGAGTTCATTCCCAGTGTTTGACTGGTGACGTATTCGGTTCATCCCGTTGTGATTGCGGGGACCAATTATCAGAAGCCCTTACTATGATCGAAAAAGAGGGATTAGGAGTCTTTTTGTATATGCGCCAGGAAGGAAGAGGAATAGGTCTGGCCAACAAAATCGTGGCTTATGAACTTCAGGACAAGGGCAAGGATACGGTGGAGGCTAACCTGGAATTGGGCTTTGATCCTGACTTGAGGGACTATGGAATCGGTGCGCAGATCTTGGTCGATTTGGGTCTTTCCACTATAAGGCTCATCACCAACAATCCGAAAAAGATTATAGGAATCGAAGGATATGGTTTGAAGGTGGTGGAAAGAATTCCCACGGCGGTTTGCCCGACACCAGAAAATATAAAATATTTGGAGACAAAACGGGACAAGCTGGGGCACCTTTTGAAGGTAAAAAAGAGTGGGTCGTAGGTCGATTTTCTGAAATCGACACTCCACAAAAGAAAAAGGAGAGTTTATGTCAAAGGTGATAAAAGGGATGCTGGATGCCAAAGGAAAAAACTTCGGCATAGTCATAAGCCGATTTAATGAGTTTGTTACTCAGAAGCTTTTGGATGGAGCATTGGATTGCCTTAAAAGGCATGCCGCGGAAGATGAGAGAATCACTATGGTCTGGGTACCGGGCTCGTTTGAGATACCTTACGCCGCACAGAGAATGGCGAAAAGCAAAAAGTATGACGCCATCATCTGTTTGGGAACGGTAATCAGAGGAGCCACTCCCCATTTCGATTACATCGCCACCGAGGTAGCTAAGGGGATCGCCCGAATATCTCAAGAGAGCGGCATTCCCGCTATTTTGGGTGTGATAACGGCAGACAACCTGGAACAGGCAATAGAAAGGGCGGGAACCAAAGCCGGAAACAAGGGTTGGGATGCAGCACTTTCCGCTATCGAGATGGCAAAACTGTTTGAGCAGATTTGAGTATTAGGTCTCGAGTTTTGAAACCCGAAATATAACAGTGGTCAGTGACGAGTGGTTAGGTCGGAGACGAATACTCCAAAAATTGGTTTTTTGAATATTGCAAAACACCCGTAGCGGAGGCTTTGCACTTCGTCCGGAGCTAAATGTCGAAGAATGCCTCCGTACAGAGTCGTGAAGGCTCTGCTACGCGGTTCACTTAAAAACACTAAAGTTTAGTCATAAGCTGATTTTAAGATGTCGGCAAGACGAAAAGCACGCGAATTGACTCTGAAGGCTTTGTATGCCTATGAAATCTCTGGGTCGGATGCCCAGCAGATTTCAGATGACGTAATCTCAACCAGCCAGATAAAAGAGGAAGCAAAAAGGTTCTCCCAGACCCTTTTTGAGAAGGTTCTACAAAATATCGAGAAGATAGATAGTTTGATAAAGGGATCTGTGAAATCATGGGAGTTTTCGAGAATAGCTTTGATAGAGAAGAATATCTTGCGAATAGGGGTGTGTGAACTTTTGTTCTTTTCAGATATAGCCACAGCGATCACCATAAACGAAGCGATCGAATTAGGGAAAAAATACGGAGAGAAGGATTCGAAGAATTTCATTAACGGCATTTTGGATTACGTGGCCAAGAGATTGAAAAAGCAGAGATTTCGGTCGCAAATGGATGTTGACAAATTGGGATAACTACGTATATTTTTATTGAAGTGTTATGTCCCGCAGGTGGCGGAAAAATCTCTTTTATGCGTGGCTGAGAGGTTAACAAGGAGGCAATAAGTGGATGACCGAATAAAAAGATGGTATGAAAGACAAGACAAAATCTCTTTGTTTTTGTCTATTTTTGTTTTTTTTGTAAGCCTTGTAGTTTATTTGAGAACCATGGCTCCCACCGCCTCCTTTTGGGATTGCGGTGAGTTCATCGCTTGTTCCTATATATTAGGGGTCCCACATCCTCCCGGAACCCCGCTTTTTATCTTGATCGGACGAGTTTTCACCTTGATACCCTTATACGGGGAGATTGCCGCCCGAGTCAATTTCATCTCGGTTTTAAGCTCTGCTCTTACGGTGTGGTTATGTTATCTATTGATAGTCAAATTAGTGGGTTACTGGGAGAAACAGAATGAGAGCCTTTGGATTAAGGTGGGGAAATATGTGGGTGGGGTGGCAGGTAGCTTGTTTTTAGCTTTTTCCGATACCTTCTGGGCCAATGCGGTGGAGGCGGAGGTTTATGGGGTCTCCATGTTTCTGATGCTTTTGATTCTCTATTTGGGACTTTTGTGGATGGACAGAAGGGACACGCCTAAAGGGGATCGGCTTTTGATCTTGATCGCCTATCTGGGGCTTTTGTCCACCGGGATTCACATGACCGCCTTTTTAATCATGCCTGCTGTGTTTTTATTGG
>LJVD01000032.1 GCA_001304225.1 candidate division Zixibacteria bacterium SM1_73 | reverse complement strand
AGAACCTAATTGGGATTTTATCACTCAATTTGAGCGGAAGAAATTAACACAACAATTGGCAAATGTTCTCGATGAATTAAGCAAATGATCTATATTCAAAAAGTGCGAAATTCTTTCTGAGAGGAGCGTCAAAATTTGAGACTGATTTTCATTATTCCTTATCCCATAGAAGGCCCCAGTAGCAGATTTAGGGTATATCAATATCTTTCCCACCTTAAGAGGTTAGGAATTCATTGCCAGGTAAGACCATTTATGGGATCTCGGTTTTATAAGATAGCTTACCAACCGGGCAAGTTACATCTGAAAATAATGTTTTTTATTGTGAGCACCGTAAATAGGATTTTAGATCTTGCTAAAATCAGAGGATACGATATTGTTATTATCCATAGAGAAGCCTTTCCATTTGGGCCTCCGATTTTCGAATGGATAGTAGCAAAAGTGATAGGAAAACCTTGCATCTATGACTTTGATGATGCCATTTATCTGAAAGAAACTAGTCCTCATAATAAAATAGTAGATTTTTTGAAAAGTCCTTCAAAGACAGCTAAGATCATGAAGATGTGTAAGTACATAATCGCTGGAAACAGCTTTCTAGGAGACTACACTCAGAGATTTAACGATAAAGTCGCAGTAATTCCTACACCCGTGGATACAGAGAGATACTGTCCTCAGCCAAAGGTGAAACAATCCAATACAGTGACTGCAGGCTGGATAGGTAGTCACACCACATCTGAATATCTTTTACCGTTGAGACCTGTTTTTTCTAAACTAAAAGAGAAAAACTTGCGGCTTGAAATAAAACTCGTGGGTCTTGGGGGGTTGGTAAATTCCTTTCCTGAAGCTACCTGTGTCAATTGGAAACTCGAGGACGAAATCTCGGTGTTCAGGTCATTTGACATAGGCATTATGCCTCTGCCAGATACTCAATGGGCAAAAGGCAAATGTGGATTTAAAATAATCCAGTACATGGCATTTGGTATCCCGGTAGTTTGTTCCCCTATAGGCGTAAATAAGGAAATAGTGATAGAAGGGTATAACGGAATTTTTGCTGAATCTGAAGAGGAATGGCTTCAAGCGATCCAAAAACTAATCGATGACAAAGAGTTGAGGGAGAAGTTAGGGCAGAATGGTCGGGATACGGTAGAAGGTAAATATTCGTTGAAAGTTATGATACCATTATTTGAAGATGTGATAAACCAAATTTATAAAGAGCGCAGGTAAATATGTGTGGAATCTGTGGTATATACTATTTTGAGGCCGGTCGTTCTGTGGAAACCGAGACATTAAGTAAAATGAGTAGAAAGTTAATTCATAGAGGACCAGATGACGAAGGGTACTACTTACAAAATAATGTTGGTCTGGGAATGAGGAGATTAAGCGTTATTGATTTGGAAACTGGACATCAACCGATTTTCAGTGAGGATAAGAGCAAAGTTATTGTTTGCAACGGTGAAATATATAACTTCCCTTCACTTCGGGAAAAGTTAGAACGCAAGGGGCACAGATTCAAAACCAAGACCGATACCGAAGCAATTGTCCATTTGTACGAGGAACAAGAGTATGAATTTCTAAAAGAGCTAAATGGTATTTTTGCATTAGCTTTATATGATAATACCGAAAGCCGTTTGATTCTGGCAAGGGATTTTGTAGGAGTTAAACCACTGTATTACTATTTTGATAATGACAAGTTAATCTTTGGCTCTGAGATAAAGGCGATCCTTGCTTACGAAGGTTTAAAAAAGGAAATAGGCGTAGGAGCTCTTTCTCAATATATCAGTTTAGGATATGTTCTCTCACCTCAGACTATATTCAGACATATAAAAAAGTTGCCCCCTGCTCATTTTCTGGTCTGTAACCCAGCTGGTGTCAAGCTGATTAGATATTGGCAACTGCAGTACGATACTAAAACTACTAACCCTGGGCTATCACAGCGAGAGTATGAAAAGGAGTATAGTGATGAACTATTAAGGTTGTTAAAAGAAGCGGTGCGAAGACAGTTGATGTCTGATGTACCATTAGGGGTGTTGCTGAGCGGGGGAGTAGACTCCGGGGGAATTGCGGCTTTGGCTGCAGAACTTTTAGGAAAACCTCTTAAGACCTTTTCTATAGGTTTCAGAAATAAAGGATATTATGATGAACGGCAATACGCACGAAAAGTTGCTGAGCTCTTTAATGCTAACTATTATGAATTTGAAGTAGAAGATAGAATTCAAGAAGTCCTACCCAAGGTTGCCTCTCACTTTGACGAACCCTTTGCTGATTCTTCAGCCATTCCTACATATTATGTGTCTCAATTAGCTGGCAGACACGTTAAGGTTGTACTATCCGGAACTGGTGGGGATGAAATATTTGGGGGTTATAGACGGTATATCTCCCATAAGGTGGCAAAATATGTTCGTACCTTTCCTGCTTGGTTTTTGAGACTGATTTTGTTTTTTTTAGAACCAATGGGGTCATCCAGAAAAAGCAGTTTTTCAGAATATATTCTCTTGATTAAAAGACTTCTAGCCACCGCTGGACTGGATGATCAGGATAGATATTTTAGGATAATGTCTATATTTTCACACGAAGAAAGAGAAAAGCTTCTTTTTGAAGCTAACTCTTCATCCATTGACAACCTATTTTCTGTTTACTTCAATGTAAAAAACAAAGATGATTTTCTAAACCAAGTTCTGTATGTAGATTTCAACACCTATCTGCCAGATGATTTATTAGTTAAAGAGGATAGGATGACTATGGCCTGGAGTGTAGAAGGGCGCGTTCCTTTTCTTGATAAGGAAATTGTAGAATTCGCGGCTGCGATACCTCCCAACCTTAAATTGAAGATATTTACTACAAAACATATTTTGAAGTTAGCTTTATCAAGTGTCTTGCCTTCCCAAATAGTCCATAGAAAAAAACATGGTTTTGCTCTTCCCATTGAAGATCTTTTGAGAAATGATTTGAGAGAAATGGCTTATTATACCCTACTAAACAATAATGGTGGCGTGGCCAAATTCTTTGAGTTGAGTTATATTAAGGAAATAATTGAGAAGCATCAAAACAAAAGATGTAACCTCAGTCCTCAATTATGGGCTCTGTTGATGTTTGAATTATGGTACAGGCATTACTATAAGAACGTCTAGTAAAAGAGAGACGTGATATGGAGAATAGTTAAATTATGGTTAGTGCAAAGAAAATTAAAATAGTAAGGATCATTTCCAGACTCAACATCGGAGGGCCATCGATTCATACTGTTCTCTTAAGTGCCCACTTAAACTCTGACAGATTCAAAACTACATTGGTCAAAGGGATTGAAGGAAATTCAGAAGGTGACATGCGAGACCTTTTGAGAAAAAAGAAGGTCCGCCCGATTATTGTTACAGAGCTAGCTAGGGAAATTTCTCTCGCCAGGGATTGTGTAGCTTTTGTCAAGCTTTATAAGTTGATATGCAGAGAGAAACCGGATATAGTCCACACACATACTGCAAAAGCCGGTCTTCTTGGTAGAGTCGCTGCGAAGTTAGCGGGGGTACCCATAATCGTTCATACCTTTCATGGGCATTTATTCCATAGCTATTTTGGATATCTTACGACTAAACTGATTGTCTTTATAGAGAGATTACTGGCTCATTTGACCTCTAAGATTATAATTGTGAGCGAAAAAGTGAGGAAAGATATTGTAGAAAAATACAGGATCGCCACTTATTCCAAGGTAATCACCATGCCGTTAGGATTAGAGTTGACTCCTTTCTTGGATGTAGACAAACAGAGAGGTTTCTTAAGAAAGGAATTGGGTTTGTCTGATAAAATTGCTTTAGTTGGCATTGTTGCTAGATTGGTGCCTGTTAAAGGTCACAAATACTTTATAGAAGCTGCAGCAGCAGTCATGAAGAGACTTCTGAATGTTAAGTTTTTAGTAATAGGAGACGGCGAGTTAAAAGAGAAATTGGAAGACTATGTTAAGCAACTAGGAATTCTAGAGAGTGTTACATTCTGTGGTTTTCGAAAGGACCTTCCCCATATTTATGCGGATCTAGATGTGGTAGTGTTGACTTCCCTGAATGAAGGTCTTCCAGTGGCGATTATCGAGGGGATGGCAGCGGCTAAACCGGTGGTCGCTTTCGATGTGGGGGGGGTAAAAGACTTAATTCAAGATAACGTCACTGGAATTCTGGTTCCCTTTGGAGATGTGCAAAAGCTGGCGGACTCCATAACGTCTCTGTTGGGAGATCCTTTAGAATGTGAAAGACTTGGGCAAAATGCTCGTCGGAAAGCTTATCCATACCTTGATTATCGCAGGCTGGTGCGTGATATGGAGGAATTTTATTGCCAACTTATGAAAAACAGAGTAAATTACCTTGAAAACCATGGAGTTAAGGCTTACGAAAAAATGGAAGGAGTCGGAGCCTTATGAAATATTTAGTCACCGGTGGGGCGGGATTTATCGGCTCAAACCTAGTAGCTGAACTGGTCAACAGAGAAGTAAAGGTAAGAGTGTTGGATAACTTCTCAACGGGCAGGAGAGAAAACCTTTTACCTCTTCTGGACAAAATAGAGTTGATCGAGGGGGATTTGACCGACTTGGAGACCGTTAGAGAAGCAGTGGAAGGGATGCATTTCGTTTTACATCAAGGGGCACTGCCTTCCATTCCAAGGTCAATTGAACATCCCATTGGGAGCAATAATGCCAATGTTTCAGGAACGCTCAATCTCCTGGTAGCCAGTAGAGACGCCAAAGTCAAAAGGATCGTCTACGCTTCATCCTCTTCTGTTTACGGAGATTCTTTGGAATTGCCAAAAACTGAAACCATGAATCCTTCTCCCCTCTCTCCTTATGCCGTGTCCAAGCTTGCAGGAGAATATTACTGTCAGGTATTTTATAAAGTCTATCATCTGGAGTCGGTTGTCCTCAGATACTTCAACGTATTTGGAATCAATCAGTATCCGGATTCACCGTATTCGGGAGTCATACCCAGGTTTATTTCTCTTATGTTAGACCGAAAGTCGCCAGTCATTTATGGGGATGGCTTGCAGTCCAGAGATTTCACTTTTGTTAGCAACGTGGTGAAAGCGAATCTGGAGGTCATTGAATCCAACTCCGCAGTGGGAGAGACAATTAACATAGCTTCCGGTCACGCATACAGATTGCTGGATTTGGTGGCTCAAATAAATTCTCTCCTGGGCACAGAGATTGAACCGATTTTCGATTCACCCAAAATTGGAGAAGTAAGACATTCTTTGGCTGATACCGCAAAAGCAAAACAGGTATTCGGTTATTCATCTGAAATCGATTTTGAGAATGGATTGAAAAGAATGATCCATTGGATGAAAAGCAAAAAGAAGGAAGAGAAATCTGCGCAGCAAATTACCAAGTGATCTTGAGAAGTCTTCACCCTCAAAAGAAATACGGTCTTTTAAAAAAGCGGATCTACTAAGGATTGAGGTTTTATGAAATATTTGATCACTGGTGGTGCTGGATTTATTGGTTCGCATCTGGCGGAAAGACTTTTGGAAAAGGGAGATGAGGTTTACGTAATCGACAACTTCTCCACTGGCAGTCTGGATAACATCCAGCATCTACTCTCCGAATCCAAATTTCACCTGACCGTGGGTACGATACTGAATGAGAGAACGTTAGAACCTTTGGTGCAAGCATGCGACCGGATTTTTCATCTGGCGGCCGCGGTGGGAGTTCGTTTGATTATTGAAAGGCCGGTGGATACCATAGAAACCAATATATTGGGAACGGAAATCGTTTTAAGGTTGGCCAACAAATATAAGAAGAAAGCCTTGATTACCTCGACCTCCGAGGTCTATGGAAAGGGAAATCACGTTCCTTTTAAAGAAGAGGATGATCGAACTTATGGTCCCACCGTGAAAAGTCGGTGGAGCTATGCCACTTCTAAGGCAGTGGATGAGTTTTTAGCGTTGGCTTATTTTCATGAAAAAAAACTTCCGGTGGTGATAGCCAGGCTATTCAATACCATAGGTCCTAGGCAAACCGGAAGCTACGGAATGGTGGTGCCCTCTTTCGTTCAGCAAGCCCTGTTGGGGCATCCTATCACCGTGTATGGGAATGGAAAGCAGACTAGAAGCTTTACCTATGTGGATGATGTGGTTTCCGCCATCCGGCAACTGATGGAGCATCCCCGGGCAGTGGGTGAGGTGTTCAATGTGGGAAACAGCGAAGAGATAAGCATAAACGATTTAGCCAAATTGGTAAGAAAAATAGTCGGGGGTGACTCTGAGATTGTTCATATATCATACGATGAAGCATTTGAAAAGGGATTTGAGGATATGCAAAGAAGAGTCCCCAACATAACTAAAATCAAAGAACTCATTGGGTTCAAACCCACCGTCGACTTAGAAGAGAGCATAAAAAGAATCGTGGAATATTACAGGAGATAATCTCCTGGCATCACCACAAATTGAAAAGTACATTTTTTCTAAAACCTCAAATATAATCCCTTAGTAGCTGGCTATGCCTTTCTTCGTCTTCATAATTTCCTTTTTGATAGTTTTTTTGGTCATCCCCAAGGTGATCCGGCTGGCTCACAATGTTGGTTTCTTAGACTATCCAAGTCCGTCCAAGCTTCATGAAGAGCCCACCCCTCTTTTGGGAGGAGTGGCGGCGTATTTAGGTTTTGTCATCTCCTTTTCTTTTGGAGTTTTTCTTTTGGGGATTCCCTTAGAGGGAAACCTCATGGGGATTTTTCTGGGAAGCTTAGTACTGCTCCTTTTAGGGTTGTGGGACGATAGAAAGGGACTCTCACCTTCCCATAAATTCTTCGGGCAAGTTTTGGCTTCGCTTTTATTTATTGTTTTCAGCCAAAGAGTTATCATCCTAACCGGTAATTTTATAGACGCCTTTATTCTTCTCCTTTGGATAGTGAGTTTGGTCAATGCTTTGAACTTTTTGGACAATATGGATGGGTTGTGTGGTGGCATCACCTTTATCCATTGTATGGCGTTTGTTGTGATTGGCGTATTAACTGACCAGATAGTGGTGATTTTGATGGGTCTTTCCCTGGGCGGATCTATGCTTGCTTTTCTGAGATATAATTTCCGTCCAGCTAAGATATTCTTAGGAGATGCGGGGAGCATGTTGAATGGTTTCCTCCTGGCCTGTATGGGGGTTTTATTTGTCCAAAAGAATCCCTCCCATTACACCCTTTTAGTTCCAGTGCTGATTTTGAGCTATCCCATCTTTGACATCACCTTTGTCACTTTCGCACGACTCCGAGAGGGAAGAAAGTTTTACCAAGGGGGTAAGGATCACTCTACCCATCGAATGGTGAAAATGGGAATGAAACAAGAGCACACCATCTGGAGCATTTATTCGGTTTGTCTTGCCTTGGGAGCATTGGGGGTTTTAATCTATTTCTTTTTCGATTCCCCCATAAAGATGTTGATCGCCGTCTTCATTTGGTTGGTCTTAACCATCTTTGGGGTCCACCTCCAAAGGAACTTCGTCAATATCAAGGAGAAACTCTCTTTAATCTTTAGCGACATGATCTTGATCAATTTATGCTTTCTATTTTTCTTTTGGTTGAAATTTGAATCTGGAATTTTTCCCAACCAAATGTTCATACCGCTTTCTGAATATGTTGCCCCGGCTATCTGGATCACCATCTATTGGCTGAATCTGTTTGCCATTTTGGGGCGGTATGAAGTTCCCGGAGATGTTAGATTAAAAGATGAAATGAAAGGGTTGGCCAAAACCATAGGAGCGGGAGTCATCATCTTTTTGATTTTGACTCTAAATCCAGCCTATCTTAGCTTTAAACCTTGGGCTCTGCTTTCTATTTATAGTCTCAGCCTTTTGATCTTTTTGGGAATCGGGCGAGGATCGTTCATATTTATTATCAGAAAGCTGCACGCCCGCGGTCGATTTCTGCGAAAGGCGATAATTGTGGGGACCAAAGAGAATGCAAAAAAGCTTTTTAAGAGGATAGGTTCCAATCCTCAGCTTGGATACCAAGTTGCAGGTTTTGTCGCTGAGGATGAAGAATATCTCAAAGAAAATCCTTTTAGTTTAAAGATTTTGGGAAACACAGAGGAGTTAGCTGAAATTGCCAGAGAGAATAAAATTCAGGATGTTTTGATCGCTCTGCAACCGGATTGGAAAGGATCTTTGCAAAAACTTATGAACCAGGCCAGCAACTTGGAGGTTTCCTTTAAAATTCTACCCAGCCTTTCCGATCTGTTCAGGGGATATCAGATCACTCGACTGAGGACAAACTTGCTTTTGAGGATTTTCCCCAGCCAAATGCGAACCTGGGAGTGGGCACTAAAAAGACTTTTCGACGCTTTAATATCCGCGGTGGTTCTCATTGCGTTTCTACCAATTTGGGTTTTGCTTGGGGTATGGATCAAATTTAATTTCAAAAGTTCTCCTTTGGTCAGACGAAGATGTTTAGGGAAGGGGGGAAGAATCATTGGGACTTACAAATTCAAGGTGTCAAAAGAGGAACGGGGATGGGAAAATGCAAGCCTGACTTCCAAAATTCCACAGAGCCTTTTGGGAAAATTTCTGAGAAACTCTGGTTTGGAAAAGATTCCCCTATTTCTGAATATATTAAAAGGGGAAATGAGTTTAGTTGGTCCTGAGCCTTTGTGCCAAGAAACTTTTGAAAAATTGTCATCAAATCTTCCCCTTCTTCCGAAAAGATTATATGTTAAACCCGGTCTTTTCAGTCTAGCCAGGCTCAAGGGGAAATTCAAAGACTACATGGATGGAGCAAGGGAATATTTATCGTATGATTTGCGCTATATAGAGAATATGTCTTTTTACTTTGATACTAAGATATTTCTGGGAGGAATAGCATTGTTTATAAAAAGACAATTCACCTAATAAGTGAAGCCTGAAGTCTGAATCCGTAGGAGATGAAAGATGCTCGATTTGAAATTTGTCCGAGAGAATGTGGCTAAAGTCAAGGAAGCAGTAGAAAACAAAAACGAAAAGACCGATGTAGATTTGATATTAAGTGTGGACGAGAAGAGAAGATCACTTCTTTCCGAAGCAGACAAATTGAAACATCAAAAAAATGTGGTTTCTGAGAAAATCGCTCAAATGAAAAAAGAGAAGAGAGACGCTAAGGAAGAAATTGAAAAGATGCGAAAAGTATCCGCTCAGATAGATTCTTTGGATAAAGAGTTAAAAGAAGTAGAGGAAAAAATGGCGGATTTGCTCTTGACTGTTCCCAACGTACCCCATAGTTCAGTCCCAATTGGTTTTGACGAGGATTCGAATGTGGTGGTGAGAACCTGGGGAGAGATTCCGAAACTTGACTTCGAACCCCGGCCCCATTGGGAACTGGGGCAGATTCTGGGAATTCTGGATCTGCCCAAAGCGGCTAAGGTCTCCGGCACAGGATTTTTGGTTTTGACCGGAAAAGGAGCCAAATTGCAGAGGGCCTTGATAAACTTCATGTTGGATTTGCACACCCAAAAGCATGGCTATGAAGAAGTGTTGCCTCCCTTTATGGCCAACCGACCGAGCATGACCGGCACCGGACAATTACCTAAATTGGAAGATGACATGTATCTTTGTGAGAGGGAAGATCTGTTTTTGATCCCGACCGCTGAGGTTCCAGTGACCAATCTGCACCGAGAGGAAATTCTTAAAGCTGAGCAACTACCCGTTTATTACACCGCCTACACCGCTTGTTTCAGAAGGGAAGCGGGAGCCTACGGAAAGGATACCCGGGGGATGATCCGGGTGCATCAATTCGATAAAGTGGAATTGGTGAAATTCGTAAAACCGGAAACTTCGTATGATGAGCTGGAAAGCTTGGTCATAGATGCTGAAGAGGTGTTACAGCTTTTAGGACTCCCCTATAGGGTGAGAGTTCTCTGCACAGGTGATTTGAGTTTTGCTGCCGCCAAATGTTATGACATCGAAGCCTGGGCGTCAGGGGTGGGAAAATATTTAGAGGTATCCTCCTGCAGTAATTATGAGGATTTCCAAGCCAGAAGGATGGGGACAAGATTTCGCCCAAAGAAGGGGGGCAAGCTTCAGTACGTTCATACCCTGAATGGTTCCGGTGTAGCTCTGCCCCGAACCATGATCGCTTTAATGGAAAACTATCAGACCAAAGAGGGAACAATTTTAATACCAGAAGCCTTAAGATCATATATGGGCGGGATGGAAGAGATAAAATAGTCAGAAGGTTGGAAGGTTAGCCCTGAACCATGTGGTTCAGAGTTAGATAGTTAGAAGGCTCTTATTTGGAGTAGCGACCCTGGCATTCTGTTTCTTCCGATGAACGGAGAGAGGTCTCTGGTAATCTTAGATTATATTTGGAGATTCGTCTTGATCGCGATCCCGCTAAAACAAGGGAGATGAGACAAGCGTCAGGAGTCTGCAAGTTTAATTTTAATTCCGTATAGTTATAATGGTAAATAAAGAGAGAAGGTTTAGTGATGCCTAAAAGAAAGGGAAAATACTTAGGCGGGTATGCTGAATACCCTTTGTTTTTCAAAGGATTTTTGGTGTTCGGCATAATCCTGATTGCCTTCATTTTTATCTATTATACTCAGAGTGTGATTGAAAAGATCAAAGAGGATTCCAAAAGGGTTTTGACCGCTTACGCCAGGTTGTGGCAGATGGCAGCTTCAGAATCTGCCGGAGGACCGGAGATAGACGTGATCTTTGAGGAGATCATCCAAAAAAGCGACTTCCCCATAGTGGTGACAGATGCAAACGGGGAGCCCCAGGCTTGGAGAGAAGTGGAGGTGGACTGGGATGATACCACCTATGAGTCCAGACAGAAGTTAAAGAAAATTGTGGAGGAGATGGATAAACATAAAGAGTCCATACCCATCTATTTTGGGGACGAAAAGAAAATCATCAACTATCTCCATTATGGAGATTCCAAACTGATCAACAGGTTGAAGTTAATGCCTTTGGTGGAAGTGGGGGTCTTGTCTTTGTTCGTTTTGGTCGGATTTATCACCTTCAGGAACATCAAAAGATCAGAACAGCGTTCTATCTGGGTGGGAATGGCAAAAGAGACCGCCCATCAGTTAGGCTCACCCCTCTCCTCCCTTTTAGGTTGGCTGGAGCTTTTAAAGATAAAGTGCGAATCAGATAAATTGGAAAAAGATGATTCTGAAATAAAGAACATGATAAAGAGAATGCAGGGCGACATTAAGAGGCTTGAGAGGATCGCCACTCGGTTTGGACAGATAGGATCGACACCCGAGTTGAAGCCAACTGACTTGAATGCGGTGGTCTCGGAGACCGTTGCATATTTCAAACAAAGGCTTCCTCACGCAGGCACAGGGGTAGGGATTAAAGAAAACTTAGGTGATTTGGTTCCGGTTAAGGTTAATGCAGAACTTTTGAGCTGGGTCATAGAAAATCTTTTGAAGAACTCGTTAGAAGCGGTGAACCCTAAGAACGGTGTCATCCAAGTTTCCACGAAATTGGATCAAGATAAAAAAAATATAACAATAGAGGTTTACGACAACGGGAAAGGCATTCCTCCCCGTGAACAGAAAAACATCTTCAAACCAGGATATACTTCAAAAAAGAGAGGATGGGGATTGGGTCTTTCCTTGGCCAAAAGAATAGTGGAGGAATATCATCTGGGGAAGATATTTTTGAAAGAATCTATTCCCAATGAAAGGACCAGCTTCTTGATGATAATCCCTATCGAATGAGGAAAAAGTTTTCTGACAGGTCAAAATCGAAAAAAAGAATCGATATTGTAATAGAAGATAAATACAGAAGGAATAGAGATTTTTTAATTTATTTAAGGATAGGCGATAGAGATGAAAGAAGAGACTAAAAACATACTTTGGGTAGATGATGAGATCGATCAGTTGAAATCGCAGATAATCTTTTTGGAAGGCAGAGGTTATGAGGTGACCCAGGCATCCAATGGTGACGATGCAGTGGCCTTGGTAGGGGAAAGAAATTTCGATTTGGTACTGCTGGATGAGATGATGCCGGGAAAAGATGGTCTCACGACTTTGGAGGAGATTAAGGAGAAGAAACCGCATCTTCCCGTTATTATGGTGACAAAATCCGAGGAGGAAGACCTGATGGATCAAGCCATCGGCAAAAAGATAGACGATTATCTCACCAAGCCAGTTAATCCCAGCCAACTACTTTCTGCGGCTAAAAAGATTTTGGAAAGTAAAAAGATAAGAATGGAGAGAATGGCTCGGGATTATGCGCAAGCCTCCAGCAAAATCAGGTCTTCTTTGTACATGCCCTTGGGTTGGCAAGACTGGATAGAAATTCATCGCACCCTGTCCGAATGGGATTTGGAGATAGATGATTTCGGTGACTTGGATCTGAGGCAAACCCACCTGGGTCAAAAAAGAGAATGTAACATTGAATTTGGCAAATATGTTGAAACTTTCTATATGAAATGGTTGTCCAAAGTCGATTCTCCCCCACTTTCGGTGGATGTGGTAAGAAAATCTCTGTTTCCGCTTCTCTCTCAAAAAATTCGGGTTTTCTTCATCGTCATGGATTGTATGAGATTAGACCAGTGGCTGACCATCGAACCGGTTCTGGATGAATATTTCGATATAGAAAGAGAGTATTATTATTCCATCTTGCCCACCGCCACTCCCTATTCCCGAAATGCCATCTTCTCCGGTCTTTTCCCTTCGGAGTTGGCTCAGAAATATCCTGAGCTCTGGAAGGCGGGAACGCGGGATGACTCAAGCCGCAATCGGTATGAACATCAGCTTTTGGATGACCAGCTTAAAAAACTGGGGCTCTCTTTGAAATCCGACACCAAATACGTTAAAGTGTTGGATATAAGGGAAGGTGAGTATTTGGCTAAGAAAATATCTTCATATAAAAATACACCTCTGCTTTCCGTAGTGTTCAACTTTTTGGATATCTTAGCTCATGGGAGGTCACAATCCGAAATCTTGAAGGAGATGGCCCCGGATGAATCTGCGTACCGTTCTTTGACCAGACCCTGGTTTTTGCATTCGTCTCTTCTGAGGATTTTAAGACATCTTGCCACTCAGGATTGCGTGGTAGTCATAACCTCTGATCACGGAAGCGTTTTGGGAACCAGGGGAACTATTGCTCTGGGCAAAAAGGATACCTCCACCAATTTGAGATATAAATACGGCGATAATCTTAACTGCAACCCCAAGGAAGCTTTGTTGATAAAAAATCCCAAAGAATATAAACTGCCCCAATACACCATGTGCACCACCTACATCGTCGCCAAGGAGGATTATTACTTCGTTTATCCCACCAAATACAGCGAGTATGAAAGGGAGTATAAGAACAGTTTTCAGCATGGGGGAATCTCTTTGGAGGAGATGATCCTGCCGGTGATAACCTTAAGACCGAAAAGATAAGGTGAAAGGTCAAAGGTTTTAGAGCTACAACTGTCTTTTATCTTAAATCTTTATTTTTATAGTCAACAGCAATGATGGAGAAGACAACTTTTACTCCAGGGGAGACTAAGGAATTGGGCCACGCCTTAGCCAAGGAGCTTAAGCCTGGTTCGGTGGTAGCTTTGAGCGGTCCTTTGGGCAGTGGAAAGACCGTTCTGATTCAAGGAATCTGTTCTGGATTAGGCGTGACCGAATTTGTGACCAGCCCCAGCTTTGTGATCATCAATGAATACCCGGGAAAAGTCAAGGTGTATCATTTTGATTTATATCGCTTGGATAATATCGAGGAATTCGTTAAATTGGGATACGAAGAATATTTTTATGGCAACGGCATCACCCTGATTGAGTGGGCAGAAAAAATAAAAAAGTTTCTGCCCGAAGAGAGGGTGGAGATAAATCTAAAGATCCTATCAGAAAAAAAAAGAGGGATTTCAGTTAAAAGGTTCAAAGGTTCAAAAGTTTGAAGATTATAAGTTTTTACAAAAAGTAGGGGAGAGGCTTGTTCTTTCCCACTAATAGTTGCCACAGCACTATGAAAGTTCTGGGTGTTGATACCTCCACCATGACCGCAGGTATAGGAATTGTGGAGGGGGACGAGATTTTGGTTGAAGTAAAATTCAGCGTGAAGATCACCTATTCTGAAATACTGGTCTCCTGCATAGATCGGGCTTTGAAGAACGTTGGTCTGAAGATAGAGGAGATGAATGGGTTTGCCATTTCCATTGGACCGGGTTCTTTCACCGGTTTAAGAATCGGTTTATCCACACTCAAAGGGTTGAGCTTCGCTACAGGAAGGCCCTTAGCGTCTGTTCCCAGTTTAGATGCTTTAGCTTATCTCTCCTTATATTGCCAATATCCGGTGGTGACGATGTTGGATGCAAAAAAAAATCAGGTATATGCGGCCATATATGACACCAAAGATGGGGAGTTGAAAAGACAAAGCGAGTATCTGGTTCTTGATGTAGAAGATCTGGTAAAAAAAATTTCAGAGAAGACCCTCTTTGTGGGACCCGGTGCTAAGCTTTATCGAAAAAAATTAATTGAGCTTTTGAAGGATAAAGCTTATTTTTCTTTAGCCGAACAATCTTTACCCAGCGGAGCAACGGTAGCTTTCTTAGGCTCAAAGAAACTGATCTCGGGCCAGTTGGAGGATATCGTCACTTTGGAACCTTTGTATCTGCGAAAGTCGGAGGCGGAATTGAAATTTAGAAATGTGCCAAGAAGCTAACGATCTCGTTATCCAAAAGATGAGCAAAGAGGATGTGGACCAAGTCGCCGGATTGGAAAAAATCTGTTTTTCCGATCCTTGGAGCAAAGAGACGTTCATGGAGGAATTGCAACTCAAACTTGCTATCCCTTTGGTAGTTAAATTGGAGGAAAAGGTGGTGGGGTATACTTGCCTTTGGCATTTGGATGATCAGCTCGAGGTGGCCAATTTTGCAGTTTCGCCAGATCATCGAAAAAAAGGAGTTGGTGAAAAATTAATGAAGAGAATCTTGATGGAAGCAAAAGAAAGGGGCTGCAAGAGCATAGTGTTAAGCGTCAGAGAATCTAACCAGGGGGCGGTAAATCTATATACCAAGTTTGGATTTGTGGAAGTGGGCAGAAGGAAGAAATATTATCGATTGCCCACTGAAGATGCCCTGACCATGGTTAAAACTCTTTGAAAAATCTCTCTCACGCCGGCCAAAGCCTGCGACTACCCATTTTATCCGGTTGCCACACCTCCGGGCACCATATGCCAAAAGGAAAAAATCGACGATGGAGTGGTTCAGAAAAGTAAAAGAGGGTTTGGTCCCCCAAAGGAAAAGAGAGATCCCTGATGGAATATGGACCAAATGCGATAGCTGCGGAGAGATCATATACAGAAAGGAGTTAGAGAAGAATCTCTGGGTCTGTTCCAAATGCGACTACCACTTCCGGATAAAGAGCAGAGACTATATCAATCTTCTTCTGGATGAGGAAAAACTGGAGGAATATGACGCCGACTTGGTTGCCTCCGATCCCTTGCAGTTCAAGGATTCAAAGAGGTACCCAGATAGAATTAAGAACTCACATGAGAAGACCAATCTAAATGATGCCATCGTTACCGGAATCGGCAGAATTGATGGGAGGGAGGTCAGCTTTGGGGTGATGGATTTTGGCTTTATTGGAGGGAGCATGGGTTCGGTGGTTGGAGAAAAAGTTGCCCGCGCCATCGAGAGATCTTTGGAAAGAAAAATCCCTCTGGTAATCGTCTCCTGTTCCGGTGGAGCCAGAATGCAGGAGGGAATCTTATCTTTGATGCAGATGGCAAAGACCTCCGCGCTTTTGGCAAAATTATTTGAGAGGAACATCCCTTACGTTTCCGTTCTAACCAATCCCACCACCGCTGGTGTGATGGCAAGCTATGCTTCTTTGGGAGATGTGATCATCGCCGAACCCAAAGCACTGTTGGGCTTTGCCGGTCCTCGGGTCATCCAGCAAACCATCAAACAGGAGCTGCCGCCTGGTTTCCAGAGTTCTGAATTTTTCTTGGAACACGGTTTTCTGGACATGATTTCTCACCGCAAGGATTTGAAAAAGACCCTCTCTTTGATCTTGGAATATCTCTCTTGATCGGGCCACACTGAGAGACAAAGTTGAAAGATCTCATTATCCAATCCAGACAAGTTCTTAAAATCTTTTATTCATCTTCAAAGCTCAAGTCGGTGCGGGTAGATTTGTGCAAGAGGAATCCGTTATGGAATCATGCTAATGCAGAAGCTGTCCAACGTCCCGTTCTTCCTAGAGTTACAGATTGCCTGAGGGCTTGTCCTCGGCTCGAATTTTGTTCTTTCTTTTCAAAAATCTGAATAAGCAAATCGGCTATAGTGGGTATCTTAAATCTCTTCTGATTGGATACAGGTTCACGAATTCTTATGGAAAATTAAAGCCCGGTCAAAGATGTGCCGATAAAGCAATCGGGATAAAACCCAACTAATTCTTTCAGTTCCGGACAGAGCGGTCTTTTCAAAGGATCGCTCTGTTTTTAATTTGTCCAGCATACAGAAGCTCTTTTCCTCAATTAATGAAAAAATGAACTCAGCTCTGTTGGTTGTTAGTTATCCATGCGCCCCTCCTTTCCTTCCAGTTTTCAAATAGTTTAATTGAAACTGGAAAGTGTTTGCTTTTTGTAACAGAGAAAAACAAACCAAGATAGAGGAAGAGGGTGTGCATGGTAAGGGTAGAGGGGGGCTAGGAACTACCCAAAGCTACAGGGCACACCCTCGGGATGAATTCAAATTCCAACTTGAAATATAGAGGTCACCCAAAATTTGGCAAGTAGCAAAACACTGTATTTTTGTGATATAAACCCCTAATGCAGCATTGTCCTTAGGTTCTCCTTTGTGGAACGTTTTTTAGCTTTTATCTTACTTCTTCTTCCGTAAACAAAGGAAAAAGGATCATCCTTCTTATGCTTATGTGGTCAGGTCCACCAGTCCCTTTTGAATGGCGTACTTGACCAGCTTTGCTACTTCATGGATGTCCAATTTC
>LJVD01000137.1 GCA_001304225.1 candidate division Zixibacteria bacterium SM1_73 | reverse complement strand
ATCATCATAGAGAAGAGGATGTGCATCTGGGAGTTACTCCCTTCTTCCATACAATGGGCCAACAACAGTTGATGTGTGCGCCTTTAGTGTCTGGCGGGAAAGTGGTCATCCTGTCTAGATTCGTTCCAGATGTTGTCGCGAAAGCGATTGCCCATTACCGATGCACCTTTATGGTGGTACCCACGACTGCGCTCATCGCTCTTCTCAGTTTGCCGGATATTAAACAATACGACTTTAGTTCCTTCCGCTGTATTTGGAGCGGAGGCGCTCCGATATCCGTTGAGATTCAAAAAAGAGTTAAAGACTTGGCACCCAAGGCCATTATTGGTGAAGGGTATGGTTTAACAGAGTGTGTGTCCCAAGGAGGGGTGATCACACCCCTCTATCGCTACAAACCTGGGTTTATTGGTGTTCCCCATATCAGTGATATAAAAATAGTAGATTTAGAGACAGGACGAATCGAACTCCCTCCTAACGAAGAGGGAGAGATCATCATAAAGGGTCCAGCTGTCATGGAAGGCTATTGGAATAGACCTGAGGAGACAAAAGAGGTTCTTAGAGACGGTTGGCTTCATACAGGGGATATTGGTCTGATGGATGAGGAAGGATATATCAAATTTTTGGGAAGAAAAAGAGAACTGATCAAATGCTCAGGGTACAGCGTTTTCCCTTCAGAAGTTGAGAACCTGCTTTATAGACATCCAGCAGTATCGGAAGTAGCGGTCATCGGAGTTCCTGATCCCTATAGGGGTGAAAGTCCAAAGGCCTTTATTATCTTAAAAACGGAATACAAGGGCAAGGTGAAAGAAGAGGAGATCATCGAATGGTGCAAGGAAAACATGGCTGCGTATAAACGTCCTCGCGTTGTTGAATTTCGAGAGGAACTACCTAAGAGTGGCGCCGGAAAAATATTACGGAGGATGTTAGCAGAGGAAGAGAAAAGGCCTGGAGGAGGTGAGGGAAAAGAAAAGACATGAAAACCATATAAGAAAGGTGTGGAATAAAAAAAGGGGGGGAGAGGGTTTTATGTCTTACAAGAAGCTATTCAACTTAGCGAATAAGGTTGCTCTCGTTGTAGGCGCAGCAGGTGGACTGGCAGGAGAAACCTGTCTGGGTCTGGCAGAATTTGGAGCGACGCTGGCATTAGCAGATATTGATTCTGAAGGACTAGTAGATGTTAGTAACGATTTGGAGAAAAAGGGATTTAAGACATGGTCCAAGATAGTAGATGTATCGGATGTAACCTCAGTTGAGAAACTAATAAAGGACCTGCGTGAGCAATTTGGCCGGCTGGACATTATGATCAACTTTGCCGGTGTGGTCTTGCCAACACCTGTTGAAAAAATCAGAGTGACAGAGTTTCAAAAGATTATCGACATTAATCTTAAAGGTTCTTTTATTTTAGCTCAGCAGAGTTTATCCATGATGCTCCCGCAGCGCTCTGGAAAAATCATCCTGGTCGGTTCTGTTTCTGGCCAAATAGGAAGGCCATTCTCAGCACACTATGCTGCAAGTAAAGGAGTCCATGCAATGGTAAGGACCATGGCTGTAGAAATGGCAAAGAATAACATTCAGATCAACTCGATCGCTCCCGTCTTTACTCTGACAAAAATGAGCGAGGATGTCCTTTCAGACCCGGAGATGAAGAAATCCATTATTTCAACCATACCCATGGGCCGTCTCGGTCTCCCTTCTGATTTGGTTGGGGCAATGATATTCCTTTCCAGCAGTGCCTCAGATTTTGTAACGGGTCAGACAATTTTTGTGGACGGTGGTTGCACAATCAGTTGAGCGTGTTGTCATTGGGCCCGGAAAGGAGGTGAAAACAAAACGATTCTTGCCAACGTGGTATCGAAGTGGGGAAAAATCAAATAGAGGAGGTGGAGAAAATGGAAAAAACTAGGAGATGGATCGTAGGTTTAATGATTGCGCTTATGTTCCTAGGAACGGTGGGACTCGGGAAAGCTTTGGGACAAACCCAAAAACTTGAGTTGAAGTTGCAGAGTCATCTCATACAGCCTGAGGTAGACCGCACAGTGGCATATTTTAATTACATGGTGGAAAAGTTGACCCAAGGGCAGATCACGATTAAGCTATATCCTGTGGGAGCAATCGTGCCAGCCAAAGAAATGCTTACGGCCCTAAGAAAGGGAGTGCTTGATATGGTCCAATGCATGGAGGGATACTGGGCCGGTGAGGTTCCGGGAAGCGAGGCAGCGAACGGCTTGCCTTTTGCCTTCCATAGCTATGAGGAAGCTTGGTTTTTCATGTGGAAAGGTGGGCTTGTGGATGTCATGCGGGAAGAATATGCTAAACATAATGTTTACTATATCCCATGGGAGGCCTTTCAGACCGAGCTCATGACAAAGAAGCCAATCAACAAAATAGAAGATTTGAAAGGAATGAAGTTAAGGTCCTCTGGTTCCTTAGCCGAGTGGTTTAAAACGTGCGGAGCTTCGACTGTGTTCATCCCCGGGGGTGAGCTTTATACGGCATTGGCTACCGGTGTTGTTGACGGAGCCCATTGGGGCCATGCAGGGCCAGAGTACCAAATGAAATTTCACGAGGTTTTGAAGTATTTTCTGAGGCCCCCGGTTCTATGGGGTTCTTGGAACCAGTTATATGTAAATATGGATTTGTGGAAGAAGTTGACCTCAGAGCAGAGAATAGCCGTTGAAACAGCGGCTCAGGCTTCTGCCTACTTTTCTACTTTCCACACTCAAATGCTATCCAAGCGATCTCTGGAAAGCATGGTGAGAGATCATGGCGTTCGAGTCACTGTTCTACCTCAAGAAGAGGTGGTAAAAGGAAGAGACCTGGCAATGAAAACGTGGGATGCGATTGCCAAGAAAAATCCCAGGAACGCCCAAATTGTAGACATGGTAAAAGCCTATATCAAAGAAAAAGAAATTCCGGAAAAGATAAAAAAGTATCCATGGTAAAAATGAGGGGAGTTTAGGGGGAGGAGAACTTTCCTCCCCCTAAACTTAAATAATGATGGCCGCAGCCAAAGAAAGGGGCAAAGGGGTGAGCTCTTTACTAAATTTTGTTGATAATATCAGTAAGTGGACAGGAAGAGTTGTTAGCTTTTTAATCGTTGCCTTGACCTTTCTAATTTGCCTTGAGGTGGTGGCAAGGTATTTGTTAAACCGTCCTACGATTTGGGTCCATGAGACTTCGGCAATGCTTATGGGAGCTTACATTATCTTTGGGGGAGCCTACACCCTTTACACTGGAGGACATGTCAACATGGATGTGGTATACGGGCGCCTTCTACCAAAGAATAAAGCACTTATCGACGTGATCACGTTTTGGTTTTTTCTCCTCTTTTGTGGGGGACTATTATGGATGGGAGGGGATTCAGCTTGGAGAGCTTTGAGGAATTTGGAGCACTCAGGTAGTCTTTGGAACCCGCCCATCTATCCCTTTAAGCTCATATTGCCCACCGGGGTTTTCTTGCTCTTGCTTCAAGGGCTGGCTAAATTTGTCCGGGATGCAATAACGGTAGTTAAGGGAGGGTATGATGAGCACTGAGCTAATCACATTCCTCCTGTTTGCAGCTCTTGTTCTATTGCTTATAACGGGTTTACCACTTGCTTTCGCCATGGGGGGGGTGGCTGCCCTGTTTGTTCTTGTTTTGCAGGGTCCCTATGCCCTTTCCATTCTTTCCAGCATCACATACGGAGTGATGGACAACTTTATTCTTACAGCCATACCTTTGTTCATCTTCATGGGTCTGGTTTTACAGCGTTCAGGCGTTGCGGATGACGCCTATGCGATGATGTACAAATGGATAGGAGGCATAAGAGGCGGTTTAGCGATGGGGACTGTAGGAGTCTGCACAATATTTGCTGCCTGCACAGGAATAAGCGGTGCAGCTACTGTAACGATGGGAGTGATAGCCCTTCCTGCTATGCTCAGGTATAGCTATCACAAATCTATAGCAGTTGGTTGCATTTCTGCAGGGGGAGCTCTGGGAATCCTTATCCCTCCAAGTGTATTGATGATCGTCTATGGCATCTTTTCGGGAGAGTCCATCGGCCAGTTATATGCAGGAGGTGTTTTTCCAGGATTGCTCCTTGCCACTTTATTCATCATCTATATAGCAATAAGATGTTACTTCCAAGGACACTTAGGTCCCCCAATCCCGCCGGAAGAAAGAGCCACTTGGCGGGAGAAACTTATTTCTCTCCGAGCGGTGATTCTACCCATGGCCCTGATCATTATCGTTCTGGGAACGATTTTTAAGGGAGTTTGTACCCCAACCGAAGCGGCCGCTATAGGCTGTGCGGGCAGCTTACTCTGCGCTGCCATTTATCGTAAACTTAACTGGACACTTCTCAAAGAATCTTGTTATGAAGGGCTAAGACTTTCCTGCATGGTTTTATGGATCATCATTGGAGGTTCCTGCTTTGCTTCCCTCTACACCTATATCGGAGCTCTGGAGTTTATAAAAGGGGTAGTAGGCGCGCTACCGGTGTCACCTTATCTTGTCCTTGCCGGAATGCAGTTCAGCCTCTTTATACTGGGTATGCTAATGGATCCTGGGGGTATTATAATGATCACCGTTCCCATTTTTGTCCCGATCATCAAAATGCTGGGCTTTGACGCAGTTTGGTTTGGAGTCCTTTTTATCATTAATATGGAGATGGCTTATCTGACGCCGCCCTTTGGGTTCAACCTTTTTTACATGAAAGCGATCGTTCCCAAAACGATAAACATGATGGACATATACAAATCAATAGCGCCATTTGTGGGCCTGCAAGCGATATCCCTGCTATTGTGTATTTTATACCCAGAAATCATTTTGTGGTTTCCTCAAACCTTTGTCAGGTAATGAATTAGGTAATGCCTTTTACTAAGATTCCTTAAAGAAAAATGGACTTTAGTCTAACACCGAAACAACACGAGATTAAACAATTAGCCAGGGAATTTGCAGAAAGGGAATTCCCAAAAGTTGCTAAGAAGTGTGATCAGGAAGAAGTGTTTGATTTTGAACTCATCAAGAAAGCTTGTGATGCGGGGTTGAATGGGATATTCATCGATAAAGCCTATGGGGGATTAGGGTATGGATATCTCGAAAATGCCTTTGTCATGGAGGAATTCTGGCGAGTTGATCCCGGCTTGGGAGGGGCCCTTACCTGTGTGACCTTCGGAAGCGAGATGATACTTCTCTTTGGATCTGAGAATCAGAAAAGAAAGTACCTCCCGCCTTTATGTAAGGGCGAAGCGATTAGTGCGGTTGGTGTGACCGAACCCGATGCGGGGAGCGACGTTTTAGCCATTTCGACCAGAGCAGAAAAGGAAGAGGATGAATATATTGTCAACGGCTCAAAGATGTTTATCTCCAATGGGACGGTTGCAGATTTTTTTATTACTCTTTGCCTGACCAATCCAAGTTCAAGCTCAAAGCATGAAAGGCACAGTGTCCTGATTATTGAAGCGGATAGGCCTGGCCTTGAAAGAGACAAGCTTAGGGGAAAGATGGGCATACGGGCCCATGACACAGCAAGAATCAGTTTTAATAGCGTAAGGGTGCCCGGGGAAAATCTGATTGGGGGAGAGGGAAACGGATTCAGTTGTTTCATGGCCTTCTTCAACCGCTCAAGGGCGTATGTAGCGGCACAAGGGTTGGGGGTTGCCCAGGGGGCTTTTGAATTAGCGGTCCATTTTGTAAAGAAACGAAAGGCTCTGAGAAAAAACCTTCCCCAATTCCATATCGCTCAGTATAAATTAGCAGAAATGGCAACATGGATCGAGACAGCTCGAAATCTGGTTTACAAAGCAGCTTGGAATGTTGATAGAGGGAAAATAGAACCTGCTCTCATTTCTATGTCAAAATGGTATGCTGGAGAGGTGGGAGTAAAAGTCGTCAATGAAGCCCTACAACTGCACGAAGGATATGGAGGCTTGGAGGAATATGATATTAGCCGCTTCTATAGGGATGCAAAGATTGTTGAAATATATGAAGGGACAAAGGAAATAGAAAAATTAGTCATCGCACGTCAATTTTTGAGAGGAATAAATTGAATACTTGAGGTCCAAAGGAAGAATCTGAGAAAGTTTCTTCTATAACGTTTCCCTAATTAAATAGGTAGAAACTCCTCTTTGAGTGTCATCCCAAGGCCGTTTAACTAAAATTCTCTCAAGACGAAATTCTTAACCTTTTCAGTAACTTAGAATATATTGAGCTATCTTTAGGTTTTTTGTTGACAAGAAATTATATTTTTGGTAATTTACTGACCGGTTGGTAAACACTTCCTCCTAAACCTTTACCGGAAGACAATAAGCAAAGTACGAAACATAGCACACATATTTCCCTTGAATCCTGTGTGAAAACGGTGAAATATTTTTTGGCTTTAACGTCATAGGTTGAAAACCCATTCCCTACAAAAAAAACAGAAATCTCTATAGGCAATCGGAAATTTACCGCAAAGCTTTAGATCTTTTTGTGAAAAAGGGATACGATGCTACATCGATGTCCATGATCGCTAGGGCCCTACGCATGAGCAAGGCCAATCTTTATTATTATTGCTCCAGTAAAGAGAACCTCTTATATCAAATCCACTTGGATGATTTACAGAGACGCTTCATCCCAATCCTTGATGAGGCTGAGAAGTTACCTGATCCCAAAGATCGAATAGCCTTTTTTTTGCAGAAATTCACACTCATGTGTACCTCCAGCCCAGCTTCCAGAGTATTTGTTCACGAAATCCGCAGTCTCAAAAAAGACCATCAAAATGAAATCAAATCGATCTGGAGAAGGGGCTATGAACTTGTGCGTGGGGCTATTGTAGAACTCCAGCAATCGGGTAAAGCTCGTAAGTTCAGGGAATCTTTTCTGAGTTTCCTTGGGACCGGCATGGTATTTTGGATAGTCTACTGGTGGGACTATGACCGACAGGCTAACGCTCAAGAATTATCTGATAGCTTGGTTCAAATCTTCCTGAAGGGGTTGCTCTATTCTGCGAATGAACAAAATTGAATCCTCTTGTTACGTTAGATTTTCAGAGAATTAGGTTCTTGTGCGAAATAGTATAGAATTAGAAAGCGTTCTTTTTTACCACTCAAAGACCGTTGAGGATCTCCTGAGGCGCAGGGAGATTATTCTATGAAAAAAGTTTTGGGACTCATTTCATCACCGCGGAAAAAAGGGAATAGTGAGATCATGACTAAAGAGATTATGTGCTATATCGGCGGTGATAGTCAGCTTGAGATATTGCAATTGTTAGATTTGCATATCGATCCCTGTAAGGGATGTTATTCATGTATGAAACCAGGAAAGAAATGTCCCAGAGATGATGATATGGAGTTTTTTTTTCGTAAAATTGCCGAGGCAGAGGGTATCATCCTGAGTTCACCTGTATATAATTGGGGAATAAACATTGGCATCAGAAGAATATTTGACAGGGCCTTTTTATTCAGAGACTGGAAAGATAAGTTTGAAAATAAACCATGTGTCACTTTTGTGACCTACGGTTTACCCTATGAAGAGGGTTATGCCTTAATGGTTCTTAATGGACTGGTAAGACAGTTGAATCTCCGGCTAAAAGAGAGCGCTGCCTTCTTAGGAGCTTTACCAGGAGATGTGCTGAAATATGGAAAAAATTTGGAGATGGCTAAACAAATGGGACAGGCACTTTTCGACCCATCCTATAGAAGAAAACAGAGAGAGATGGAATGTCCTAACTGTTTCAGCAATATGATTAAATTTCGATCTGAAACCGATCTTCCGGTTCCAGGCCTAAGACCAGTGAGCCAGGTGGAATGTGCCTTCTGCGGAACTGTCGCAGAAATAGGTACGACCGGAAAAGGCTTCGGGGTATCTTACCATGGTAAAGGGCTCTACGATGAAGCATTTCCTGAAAGGCTATCTGAATGGCACGAGAATTCTATAAGATCATTCACCAGAGATAGGAAAGAGATGGAAAAAGAATGGATTAAGAAATATGATCATTTAAATATCAAACAGATTATACCCCCTTCTAAAAAGGGGTGAGGAATAAAATTAAAAAATTCTTTTACTGAAGCACAAAAGCCTCAGAGAAATTGGAGTAATATTTGATCTATTATTAATTTTGAAAGGAGGGTTTAGAAAATGTGTACAAAACAGAGGAGTAAAAAGAATTGGTTATTCTATCTATCGGTAATTGGGCTAATCGTAACTATTTTTCCTGGGGTCTGTTTTTCACAACCAGCGGCTTCACCTATTGTCTTTGGAATGCCTGCTCCATTGGGTGAGTCTGCATCTATTTCTGGCTGGAGAGCTGCGCAAATGGCGGTTGAGGAAATCAATGCCAAAGGTGGAGTATTGGTAGGCGGAGTAAAACGACCTATTGAAATCTACTCCATTGATACTCGGGAACATGAGCCTGGCATTCCAATCCATGATGCTCTTATGGCTATTGAAAAACTAATTCTGGAGAAGAAACCCCATGCCATCGCAGCTGGGCCTATGCGGTCCGAAGTTCTATTGGCAGCTTTAGATGCTATTGTTTATAAATACAAGTTGCCATATATGGTTACTATTGCTATGACACCTGTTCTAGAGGCGAAAATCAGTGAAAATTATGACAAATATAGGTACGTTTTTCGGATAAACCCAAACGCCATTTATGTTGTCAAGCTTCTTTCAGAAGTTATGGGGTTTTTGGGTAAGGAGTTTGGGTTTAAGAAAGCGTATTTAATTTGTCAAGATGTATTATGGGCTAAGGCTACCATCAATGGGTTGGAGAAAGGAATGAAAGCCACCGGCTGGGAAATAGTGGGGAAGGATGTCTACCCAACAGGTGCTTCTGAATTCTCCGCTTCTCTTGCAAAGGTAAAAGAAACAAAAGCTCAAGTGATTATCCCTGTATTTGATATGCCTCAAGCGGCTGTCTTGTTAAAGCAAGCCAGGGCAATGAAAGTACCTGCCATCATTGCTGGCGGCATAGAACCTGCTGCTCGCTCAGAAGCCTGGAAAGTTTTTGGAGGTGAAGTGGAGGGATTTATAAACACGATATTCACAGCTGGTCATATCCCAGTAAAAGCAATCCCTAGATCTGTGGGGTTCTATGAAAATTATGGGAAGAAATGGGGGAAAACCGAACAGGGCAAATTAAGTCAGACTGGGGCTGCAACCGCCTATGATTCGGTCTACGTTTTGGTTAATGCCATTGAACGAGCAGGAACACTAGAGAGTGAAGCTTTGGTTAAGGGTTTGGAGAAGACGGATATGATAGGCGCCATCGGAAGGATAAGGTTTAGCAAAGGTCATCAGGTTATTTACGGTTTCGATCCTAAAGAGTCGGCGATCGGTGTTGCTTTTCAGTGGGTAAAGGGAGAAAGAGTGGT
>LJVD01000136.1 GCA_001304225.1 candidate division Zixibacteria bacterium SM1_73 | reverse complement strand
AAGAGCTACTTCGATGAGGGAATAAAGATTTTAGAACTGTCCAACAAGGCGTATTCTCTATATCGGAAGGCGGATGCAAAAGAAAAAAGGAAACTTCTGAACCATGTACTTTCGAACTGCCAGATCATTGACGGAACTCTTTATCCCACATATAGAAAACCCTTCGACCTGATCGTCGAAGGGGTCAAAACTCAAAATTGGGGTGGATGAGGGGACTTGAACCCCCGACCACCAGGGCCACAACCTGGTGCTCTATCCGACTGAGCTACATCCACCACGAGAATCAGTGACTAAGTGAAAAGGTGACTGAGTGATCGAAAATCAATAAAACGCTACTTTTTTGACTGTCTCCTCAATTTTGAAATCGCACTATTTATCATCAATAAAACTTCAGAATATTCTTTTGATAATTCTTCGTAGTCTTGCTCGGTGATGAATTTTCTTTGGGAAGCCAAATATAGCCAATTGTCAGTTTCCGGAATGGATCGTCTTGCCTGATAGAGATAACTTATGTATTCATTTCCTTTTCTCCCGCCATAGCCTTCCGCAATATTAGCCGCAACCGAGGTGGAGGAACGAATCACTTGCCTGGCCACCACATCGCCTCCCATATTTCTGGGAAAAACCTCGATTAAGTCAAATATCTTGTTTATCAGCATATTTGCTTTTTGCCACATCTTTAGATCTTTGTAGCTTCTTATTTCCGTCACCGTTACCCCGGCAATTTTCAATCACTATCTCACTAGGTCACCTTTTCACTGCCCTTGAATACCCCCGGGGCGACTCGAACGCCCGACCCTCTGCTTAGAAGGCAGATGCTCTATCCTCCTGAGCTACGGGGGCGAATTTAGTCATAAAGTGAAAAAGTGACGAAGTGATTAGTCACTTTGTCACCAATCACTCTCTCACTGTCTTTTCTCGGGGTGAGAGGATTTGAACCTCCGACACCATGGTCCCAAACCATGTGCGCTACCAGGCTGCGCTACACCCCGGATTCAGTTAATAGTAAATGGTTAACAGTTCATAGTAAGAGTCTACATGATTTGTTCATGAACCATGAACTGCTCGTTATTACGAAAAAAATATAACTATTTTCAACCTGCTGTCAAGAAAATTGTCCTGAACAGCTTTTGGCATTTGCCTTCGGATTAGTGCTACCTTGTCATTCTTTTCCATCATTTGTTCTCTTCGCCTTCAAGTGATTCCTTTTCCAGTGTCTTAAGGGAGAGGTGTTCCTTTTTCAAATAATAAAGCCCAAGCAAAGTTACCGGAAAATAGTGGCAGGCATGAAGTACCAAGGAAAAAGGCAAAGCTACATTTTTGTCATATCCGAATAATTTAAGGGCGACTATGGAAAAAAACTGGAAAGTCCCTACAAATCCAGGAGATGCGGGCAGCGTCACTCCTAAACAAACGATGACCAAAAGAATGAAAGAAGCTTGTATGGGTGGGTGAAGACCGAAAGCCAGAAAAACGAAATAGTTGCCGATTCCCGTGACTACCCAGATTGAGATCGACCAGGTCAAAATCCAAATCAGACTGGGTACATCTCTAAACACTTTTAAGCCGCTGATAAATTTCAAAAGAATTTCCTCCGCTTTTATCCTCAGCTTACGAGGGAGAAATCTAAACATGAATTGGAAAAGCTTCAAGGTGGAGTCGGTTTTCACCTCCAAAAAGATCAAAAAGAAAAGGATTACCAAGTTCATCGCCAGAAAGAGGTTGCTTCCCTTTTTGATCCAATCCGGGAAGGGGAACAAAAGCAAGGTGGCCCACAAAATGAAGAGAATGGAGAACCCGTCGAAGATCCTTTCCACAACTATGGTGGCAAAGGAAGCGCTCTTAGAAATGTTCTCCCTGGTTCCCAAAGAATAAGCCCGGATAAACTCTCCCAGTCTTGCAGGCAGAACGTTATTAGCCATGAATCCGATCATAACCGAAGAGAAAAGTCGCCCCAAGCCCACCTTCTTGATGGGATTGACCATGTATTTCCATCTAAATGCCCGCATCCACATGCTAAAGACCACCAAGATTACATTGGGAATGATAAACCAGTAGTTGGCACCTCTTAAAGCCTGCCAAAGCTCGGTGTAATCCACCTTACGGAACGCAAGATATAAAAATACCAGACTGACTAATATTCCGATGTAAAGTTTCTTTTTCATCTTGCCCCTTCGAGTCCGCTCAGGGCGGCCCTCGATGGTCGCCCCTCGATCTTTCTTTTATAATATCTTCTATCAACTCCAGAGTCTTTGTGGCCGTTTCATCCCAGCTGAAACTTTTTGCCCAACAAAGCCCTCCCTGGATCAGATTTTTTCTATAATCTGTGTCGGACAAAATCTTTATTATGCAGTGTGAGAGTTCTGGCACGTTCCCATATTCAAACAAAAGTCCGGTCTTGCCGCGAACTACCGAATCCTTCAGGCCTGGGACATTGCTGGCAATGACAGGAGTGCCGCAGGCGTTGGCTTCGATGTTGGTCAGACCCCATCCCTCCTTTAAGGAAGGATATACTGCCACCCAGGACTTTTGTAGCCTTTTTACCTTCTCTTCTCTATCTACAAATCCGGTAAATTCGACTCGGTCTCCCAAATTCAATTTCTTGGCAAAATCCATCAAATTGTTTTTATAATCGCCATCTCCCACGATGAGCAATCGAGCTTCAGGGATTTTGTCAACCACCAAAGAGAACCCAGCCAAAAGATGCTCGATGCTCTTGTATTTCTTCAGTCTTCCCAAATAGATGACAGTAGGAGTCCGATATTTCTCGATTTGAGGATTAGCATGATACAAAGCCTGATCGATCCCGCATTTTATCACGAAGATATCATCTTTTGGAATTCCTCTCTTAACCAGGTCCTCTTTGGTGCTTTCGGATATGACCATGAACTTGAAACCCTTATAAATAGTGGGAATGGGCTTTTCGGAGAGATATATGTAAAAACCCAGGATTGGATTTATCTCCTTGAAGACCGTATCAGCAAAAAGATGAGGTATGACCACCAGAAGAGGAAGGCGATGATAAAGGGGGGTGTAAAAGGGGATCTTATTTATGTCTTCGATTACTATATCCCATTTTTGCTCCCTTAAGAGAGCCTTGAAAGCAAAAGGAGCCACTAAATTGAAATTATGACGGGAACCCTTTCTGATTATCCGTATTCCATCGAATTCTTCTGTTTGTTTTGCTTTAGGGAAACTACTGCAGAGCAGGGTGATATCATGTCCCAGTCGGGCGATTCTTTTCAGTATCTCCTGCAGGTGAACCTCTGCCCCCCCTGCTTGTGGATTTTTTAAGTCTTCCCAATTTATTGTCAGTATTTTCAAAATGAACCTTGAAACTTGTCGACTCCTGAATTTTCCTATTTAGGTGGACTGGAGAATTTGAAGTCCGGCGATCTCAGCTGGTTTAGCATGGCTACCGCCTGAGCATCTGTGGGATTGTTTGAAATCCAGTTTTCAAAAAGCTCTGTGAGCGCCTCTTTGTCTTTGTTGGTATAATAGATGTTGACCAAGGCATCCAGAGCCGGGCGGAAGCTCTTGTTCATGGCAAGTATTCTGTTCATGGAATCTATGGCCTTTTGAGTTTGCCCAGTCCGTTTATAAGTATACCCTAAATTGAAATACAACCTCTCAATGAAGTCCTCAGATTTCAATTCCTCAGAAGCCTGGACCACCTGGTTAGCTTTTTCGAAAACCTTATCTATTGAATCCTGTGGTTGATCGGACTCCCCATAAAGTTGCATCAAATAGGCGTAAGGACGCCAATCCTCGGGAAGCAACTCAGAAACCTTCTTGGTAACCTGGATCGCCTCGCCGTATTCTTTCGCCTTTCTTAAAGTATCCGCCAATGCCAGAAAACAAGAGGTGTAATTAGCCAAAAGCCTGTTATCATTTTCGTCTTTGTGCACTTTGGGATCATTTACCGCCCTAAACCGGAAAACGTTAAACAGCTTGTCTCTCATTATATCTGGCTCGACCATCATCTCCCCAGTCTCCTTAACCACCCGGTAAGCCATCCCCTCCATCCTTAGATGATCTTCTATGGATTTGCCTTTATAAACTTTGTTCTCGCTGGAGACGGTGACCGCAAAGTATACCGGATATTCCCAATTATTGGCCTCCAGGATATTGTCTATCATCTGGTCCTGGATCCTTAAGATTTTGCCATCCTCGGTTCTTCTGAAACTGAGCCTATCAATCTCTTTATCGGTAAAGCTGATGGGAACACCCCATTGATGCTTCATCTGTTTAATATACCAATTGGTATTGATCAAACTCAGATTCACCACCCGCACATCCTCTCTTATCTTTTCAACGCTCTGTAGAAACCACAGAGGAAAGGTGTCGTTATCACCGTTGGTAAATATGATGGCATCTTTGTCGCATGAATTCAAAAGATTCCAGGCATAATCCCAGGGAAGATAATTTCCACTTCTGTTATTATGGGAATGCAAACCTTTATTAAGGGGCAAAATGGTCAAGCCCAGGACAATAACAGACAAGACTCCAACCGAGGGCTTAGCCAGAGCCCGTCTTTTCATCTCCAGCCAACTGCCCAGGTTAACCAAAAGCGCCGAAATACCCAATCCCATGACCAGAGCAAAAAACATGAATCCCGGGGTAAAGAAATAATCTCGGTCCCTCACCTCGATATGAATTATCTCTCCGGTTAGAAGATCAGGCTTGGTTCCATCCGCAAAGTTCATATACAAGACCAAACCCACGGTGCAAGCTAAGACAAGAAAGAGCAAAACCGTCCCCTCTCTTTTCTTTCTCCTGATTTGCTCCCAAATGCCTAAAATCCCCAGAAATATGGGAATGAACCAAAGCTTTTTATCTGAAAACTGCTCCCGGAAAAATCCCCAGAATCCCATCCTCTCCTTGATGCCAAACTGATTGGCCCAGGTTCCTCTGCGGTAAAACATGCGAGCAATCATGCTCTGCTGACCATACTGTTTCCGTTCCAAAAAAGCCTTGAAGCTTCGCCAATCGGAAGGATCGTTCTCATCTATGGCTGGATCTAAAGAGGACCTTATGGGAATATAAAGTTGAGTGGAATAGCCCACCACACCTA
>LJVD01000031.1 GCA_001304225.1 candidate division Zixibacteria bacterium SM1_73 | reverse complement strand
ATGCTTTCGCCTCTCTTTAATCCCCCAAATATTACCCTTTTGGAATGCTTCTTTCCAATTCTCACGGGCACCTACTACCAGCCAATAATTCATCTTCGATCGCCCCTTCCGACTTGATAATTTCGAACCAAGCCATCCCTATCACAACACATGTGGTGTCCTTACTTATAAAAACTTCATCCCCGCCACAAAGAATAAGCGCATCCAGATGCTTAAGAAAACTATTCCCCTTAGAAAAACATTAGCTTCATGATGTTTACGGTAAAAATAATACATGCTTCTGTGATGCTCCACCAGCATAGCTAATTTTCTTTTCTGGGTGCTTTTGCCAATATAGTGAATCACTAACACTGGTGGGAAATAAAATACGGAAAAGTCGGCCATCTTAGCCCGATAACACAGGTCCACATCCTCCACATACATGAAAAATCTTTGGTCCAGAAGCCCCACCTTTTCCAACATCTCCCTTTTTACTAAAAGGCAGGAGCCGGAGACCCAATCCACCTCCCGGATTTGCGAATGATCCTGATCCTTCAAAAGATATTTTTGGGACAAAGGATTCTTGGGAAAGATTCGATTCAAAACCGATTGACTGGATGATATGGCCGTCAGATAAGAGGGAAATGATCTACATGAGAACTGAAGATTTCCATTCCTATCCACCATCTTAGGACCACAGATGCCTATCTCCGGCCTTGAATCCATAAAATCTATCATCTTCTTAAAGCCACCTGGGGTCAATTCTGTATCCGGATTCAAGAGCAAGATATATCTTCCCTGGCTCTCTCTGATCCCCTGGTTGCAACCATGGGAAAAGCCTGAATTTCGCTTATTTTCGATCAGTTTCACATGGGGAAAATTACTTTTCACCATCTCCTGACTATGATCCTTCGAGTCATTATCCACTACTATCACTTCAAATTCTGTGTCCTTTTCATATTTTAAAATCGATTCTAAACATTTCTTGAGCAGGTTTTTCGCACAGTAGTTGACAATAATAATGGAAAGCAGCTTACTCGGCTGATTGACAAAAATCATAACCTACCCAAAAGGCTCATAAGTCTCAATCTCCAAACCATCCAGATTGCTTCTCTTACTATCTTTTTGGACATCTTGGATTGTCCAACTCTTCGGTCTTCAAATACGATGGGTATCTCCTTTATCCGAAAGCCCTTTTTATGGGCTCGAAAACTCATCTCGATCTGAAAGGAGTATCCATTGGACTTGACCTTATCCAGATCAATTGCCTCCAGAACTTCCCGGCGGAAACATTTGAAACCTCCGGTGGCATCTTTGACCGGGAGCCCGGTGATTATGCGCGAATAAACGTTGGCATAGTAAGAAAGGAGAAGCCGGGACATGGGCCAGTTGATCACATTTACTCCACTAATATATCGGGAGCCTAAGACCAGATCCGCCTCTTTTATGGCATCCAAAAAGTGTGGAATATATTTGGGATCGTGGGAGAAATCAGCATCCATCTCAAAGACATAGTCATATCTGTTTTGAATGGCATATTTAAAGCCAGCGATATAGGCAGTCCCTAGGCCACTTTTGTTTTTGCGGTGAAGCACGGAAATACGGCTGTTTTCCTTGGACATGGCGTCCGCAATCTTTCCGGTGCCATCCGGTGAGCCATCGTCCACGATCAACACATTGATGCTGGAATGCTTTTCTAGCACCTGGGCAACGATCTGTTCGATGTTGTCTCTCTCATTATAGGTGGGGATGATGATTAAAGTTTTCATGTCTTTCTTGTCGTTCCTTAACTTCGAATGACCTTTTTAGATACACCCCCTTTTATCAAGTAAAAAACAAATATAACCAATACCCCTAATGATGTCAACAGAGTGCAGGTTTTTGCGATTCTATACAGACCCGACTCGAAAACAAATTCCACCACATGCTTCCCTTTGTCCAGATATACCGCCCTGAAAAGATAATCTGCCCTATAGATCTTGGCCTCCTTTCCATCCACGTACGCCTTCCAGGCAGGATAGTAATTTTCGCTTAAGAAAAGGAAGCCATCTTGTCGCATCTCCACGTCCACCTTAAAGCTGTTTATTCTATTGTCATATACCTTAGCAGGGATTATGCGGTTGGATAAAATATTTGCGGTATCAGATGGGATATTCGGAGGTGCCTCGATTAAAATGATTTTCTGCCTGATGTCGAATTCCGGATTTTTCAACATCGCAAGGATTTTGCTTTCGTCTTTCTCCACTTCCCAGGAATATACCGGAAAAGCCCGAGGAAGATAATCAAGATTCTGATAAACATATATTCCTTCGGCTTCAAAAACCTGTCTTGTCCAGGGAGTATTTAGCGGCGACGAACTTAGGACATACTTGACGTTCAGTAAGTTCACGAAATTGGGATGGGTTAAATTGGGATTTTGTTGATGGCGTCCCACGAACTCATCATAGATGCGCAAGTGATTTCCGTGCATGGCAGTGAGAGATACCTCCTCAATCCCGTATAGAGCAAGGTAGTTATCCTGATAAGAATTCGGAAGCATAAAAACCCGGAAGGGTTCCTCCTTCTGTCTCTCTTTAAGAAAATCGACCACCGAAGATTTTCTATAATATTGGTCGGGATCGACGACCACCAGGAAACGGGAGTCGAAGCGAAAAAGGTCAACTAAAGAAATAATTGCCAAAGCCCCCACAACCGCACCTTCCTTCAGAGCTCCCTTTAGATGAAGACGAAGAATGCCGTAGCCCAGCCAGAGAAGAAAGGTGGATATCCACAATCCTCCAATGAGACGAGGAACATTCCGCTCCAAAGCAGCTATTTTTGCTGGTTCGATTCCGTTATAAAAAATGGCAATCCAGAGATCAAAGAATGATTTACCCAATAGGCTCACCAAAATTGCCAAACCCGAATATGCAATCACAAAAATGAAGGCTATCTTAAGAAATCTATTGGCTTCATCCGGATGATCTTTTAAGGTGAAGAACTTTTCCAAACCCAACATGGCGATGGTTACCGTGGAGAAACAAAACAGAAAATTTATCATGCTGGGTCCGCGGAAGTTTTTGACTCCAGGAACCAAATGATAAAAGATCCTGAAAAATGGAGTCGTGCCCCCCAGAGCATAAATGAAGGCTAAACCGCCCAACCCTATGAAAAACCAGATCAAACGGCTGCGTCGATAGATTATGATCACCACAGATAGGAAAAGGGCAACAAGCCCAATGTACTCACTATTCAGTTTGAAAGGATTTCGCCCCCAATAGAAATTTCCCCGGGTATGAATGTTATCCCCACAAAATTCCGGAACGATCTCCGAAGCTAATTCCTCCAAATGCATAGACCAGGAGGTGGCATACTCATACCCCCTCTCCTCTGTGTGCATGGTGCGCATGGAGTAGGTCTTAAGATAAAAATAGGGTGAAAGAAACTGAATCATGGAGATGGAGATACCCAGGATAATGGAAATCACAAAATATGCTATAACCTTCAGGATTTTTCTGTTCTCTTTTCGGTAAATGTTCCAGATCTGGAACAAGAAGAACAAACCTAACCCCCAGCAGACAAAATAGGTCATCTGCATATGGGCAGAAAGGATAAGCAGAGCAAAGACCAAACTGAAAAGAAGAAAGTGGAGCAGTTTTCCACTTTTGCAAGCTCGATGAAGGATCAAGAAAGCCAGAGGTGTGAGTGCCGTCACATACATCTTGCCGTCATGTCCTGGATAGACCAAAGATACTAAACACGGAGAGAACATATAAAGCAACCCGCCCAAAAAACAGACCCATGTTCTCAAACTCAAACCTTTTAGAAAGTAAAACATGAAGAGACCGGCCAAAAAGACGTGCAAAACCAACTTCAAGCCCATGGCATAGGTGACCGGAAGGAAAAATTTTAAAATGGTTGCTGGATAAAAAATATCCCCGTGCATGGCGTCCACAAAGGGCATCCCTCCATGAATGTAAGGTTCCCAAAGGGGCATGGTATGATAACTCTTCCAGAAATCGGCATAGAAGCTGCGGAAAAAGACTCCGGAGCTCATGGAGTCGGTGCCATAAAGCATCTGTCCTGAAAAGATAAAGCCATTAAACAGGAGTATGCTCAAAACAAAATATAAGGCTATTGGCAGATACCTAAAGAGCTTCTGTCTTTTCTCTAAATCCAAGCCAACCACTTTTGGCTTTTCGACCTTTTTGACTTTTTTCCTTTTTGTTTTTTTACCCATAACACTAAATCCATAGATATACGCACAGGCCTCGCCATCGGCGCGACTAGCCAAGTTATGAACTGTTGGCTAGGACAAACCTTTAAGTTTTGATCAGAATCATTTCAAAGGCAATGCGATCAGAAAACATAAAACCTCCACCACGCTAATCCATAATCTGGATAAAATCGAAATCAAGATAGCCACCGGTGCAGGGAAATGTGATTCAAGCAACAAAACCAAAACTCCCTCTCTCACTCCAATGCCTCCCGGAGCAAACAACGCCAAAAAGCCGATATTGAAAGAGAAGGCAAATGCTCCGGTCAGGCCCGGATAGATCCCCAAAGGGGCCGGGGTAAAAGCTTTGATAAATATGGTGAACGCCAACCCAAAGGAAAACCACGCTAAACAATAAGATAAAATATACAAAAAAATGTTTTTGCTTGAAAGATCAAGAAGAATTTGATCCTTTTTCAAAATCCTCAAACCAAAGTTTATGATCCTCTCCAGGAGTTTAGGATAAAAAATCAGAGCTAAAACTCCTATAAAAAACGCGATCAAGATCGTCATTAAAACTGGATTTCTGGACAAAATCCCAGAATAAACATCAGAACCCAAAAACAGGGCGGCGATGAGCAAACCGGAGATCACCGAAAGTGTCTGTCCCAAAACTCCGGTGGAAAAGGTATTTTTTTTGGGGACTCCCTCTTTCTCCAACAAAAAGAGCATTCCCAAAAACTGCCACACTTTTCCAGGAATATATTTTCCCAAATTGGATATGAACCAAGCTCTAAATAGTTTTCGAAAGGGAATGGAGGCTCCGGTTTTTCTTAAAATCCACTTCCAGATTTTGAGTAACCATAAGAGAGTTAGAATCTGAATTACAAAGGAGGTGGTCAAAAGAAAATAATTAAACTTCCAATCAAAATCCTTCACCTGAGTCCAGTTGGAAACAAGGGCTTTAATCAGAAAATAGAATATCAAAAGGATTATAATTACCTGGGCGGATCTGATCAGGAACTTTTTTGTTTTCATGTTAAGAGTTCCGAATATTTGGCTTGAATTGTTTCCGGGGAAAACTTCGAGCTTGCACTTAGATAACCGGCTTCTGATAAACCCTCTGCCAAATTGTCGTCAGTCAATACTCTCTCCATCGCGGAAGCCAGACTGATGTGATCCCTTGGGGGGACCAAAAGTCCGGAGACCTCATCTTCGATTATGTCTGGAATCCCTCCTGATGCGGTTCCGATCACCGGTCTTTTGCACAGCTGTGCTTCTACTAGAACCAGGCCAAAACCCTCCTCTATGGAGGGGAGAACACACAAATAGCTTTCAGCATAAAGTTGGCTAAGTTTTTCTTGAGAGACTACTTCCCGCAAGGAAACCTGGTCGCCTAAGTTTAAGCTATTTATCTCTTCTTGTAGCTGTGTCCTCAAGGGTCCTTCTCCAACTATCTGGGCCTCGAAATCGATTCCCTTCTCTTTTAGGATTTTGCAAGCTTTGGTGAAATATTCGAGTCCCTTCTGCTGAGTATATCTTGCCACGCATAGTGTCCTTTTCCTTTTTTGCTGGGGCAAAGGCGAGGGGTCAAACGTCTTCGGATTCACCGGCATGGGAATTACCTTCACCTTTTCGGCGTCCAATTCTATTCGACGGGTTAAATTCTTTTTCAAGAAGTTGGAGACGGTTGTTACATATTTCGCCCTTTTGAAAATTAGAGAAGCTAAGTCAGAGAAGATTCTCGATTTTACCAGGATCCTGATATCCGTCCCGTGCGCCGTGACCACCAACGGTCTTCTTGTCAAAAGGGATACCAGATATCCTACCAGCCCTCCTGGGATCCACCACTGAGCACATATAACATCCACCTTCTTTTTGAAAATCAGGTGAATGGCACAGATGACAAAAGAAAAAAGGAAAGATAAAAACACAAATTTATTGATCCAGCTTCTTTCCACCAATTCGTGCATGTTGCCCGCATAAGCTAACCTCTCCAGTTTGGGAAAGGCGTACCTGAAACGGTTAACCTCTACTCCCTCTAAAATTTCTTTGGCCTTAAGCTTGTCTTGATGAGGAGCTAAAATTAAAACCTGGTGACCGCTCTTAAGTAATCCCGTTGACAGAACATGCACAAAAAGCCCAGCGTGATCACCTCTGAACCTTATATAATTATGAGTCAAAATCAGAATCTTGAGGGGTAAATTTCTTTTCGGCAACACTTAATCTTCTTTAAAGAAGGCTATAAAGATAAATCGTCCTAAAATGAGCAACACACATTTTCTATCTCTTTTCATTCGCAGAAGGTTTGGTTGTCTTGTGCTCATCGAATCTTTTTGTGGAGGCCTCTCTTCTTCTCACCAAAATCTGTTTTCCCAGATTTCTGATTTCCTCTTTTACGCTAACTATAGCTTCTGCCAAAAATCCCAACACAAAAAATGATAAGCCCGACAAAACCAGAAGAATCACCAGATAGAGAAGCGGTCTGAACCCCTCATTTTTTGCAATTCTTAAATAGACCGCCACTCCTCCGGTCAAAATGCCAAGAAGTATCAGAATCATTCCCAAAAACCCGAAAAGAAGTAAAGGTTTTTTCATGAAGGAGAGCTGAAATTTCACGGAGAGAAGATCCAAAAAGCCGATGGGGATCCGCCAGAATCCAAACTTCGATTGACCAAACCTTCGAGGATATAATTTGACTTTCACCTCTCCGACTTTGTACCCTTTATCCGCCGCCATCACCACCATATACCGATGCCAATCCTTACGCAAAGGAACGTCACTCACGATCTCCCGTCTGAACGCCTTGACCGAATTCAGATCATGGACTCCCACCCGAAAGAAGATCCGCGACAAAGAGTTGTAAACAAAAGAGACGAGCCTTTTTATCCCATAACGTCCCTGTTTCCATCCACAGATCACATCGTAGCCGGCGTCGATCTTCCCCACAAGCTTGGGGATTTCCTCAGGCAGATATTGCAAATCCGCTGGCCAGAATACAAAGATCCTTCCTCGAGCTTTTGAAAAGCCGGTCATCAAGGCATCGGTCAATCCCAGATTCCTCTTGTGAACTGCCACTCTCAGAAAGTTGTATTTCCCCTGACACTCCTTAGCTTTCAGGAAGGTTCCATCGGTGGAACCATCGTCTACCAAGATCACCTCTCCATTCAACCTTGAATCGGAAAACATCTTGGAAAACTCTTGCATCAAAACGGGTATATTATCAGCTTCATTATAAGCTGGCACCACCACCGAAACTTTTACGTTTCCCTCTGCTCCACGAAATCTGTGTCTTGAGACTCGCATTCCTAAATATCCTCTTTGGTCTTTCAATTCAGCTGACAATATTATATCAACTTACCTTTAGAAGTCAAGCCACATCTAAACCCGGGAGACAGTGATCCAGGTAAATTGGGTAGTCCGTTTGATGCCCATGGACACTTCTAAAGCTTATATAGCAGAAGCAGACTGTTTCGCACCGGGTATTGTTTTAACAGAGTCGCCTCTTTCATTATATCCGGATAGTCTTGCTCAAAGAACTTATCTTCCCATCCCCCTTTAAAGACAATCAGATGGCTGATCTCAAATCTTTCCAAAACCTTATCTTTATTAGCAAAAGCCTGCATCACTATTGCGCGGTGACTATTTTCCAGGCAAACCGCACCAGTCCAGGGTCCGGCAATGACGCTTCCAGAAGGTAATGCCCTTAAATCCCGTGAGATGCTATATAAATCATATCGGGCACCTGAAGCCCAAGCATTATATTGGTTTAACTGGATTAAAAGAAAAAGTAAAATCAACACAATAAAAGGAAAAAGTGCAAAAGCTCTTTTGATTTTGATCCCTCTCTTGAATATGGGTAAAGATCGAACAAAATATAAAAGAAAAAGCATAACGGAGGCTAAAATAACTGACCTTAAGACCAAAGCTGGATAATCCCTTATAAGCAGTGAAAGACGGTAAAACCATCCTTGAACATCCGAGGTGAAAACAGAAACCAAAGGAACAAAGGATTGATGGTGGGTGAGAACGTAACCCATCAGCATATAAATCAGGCTATAGCTAAACATCAATAGGAGCGCCCACCAGATGATCAATGTAAAGAGAGGCAACTTCTTGTCAGTTTTCAAAGTCTTTATCTCCGATAACTTGCCAATTGAGAAACCGGCTAACATACATATAGGTGGTATCAAAATCATTTGATAGCGAATGGGATGATAGTCGGTGGAAGATAAGAAAAGCATCCCCAAGAAAAGCCATAGAACAGATATGAATTCAATGGAGTTTGAACTTTTTAATTTCTCTTTTAGATTTTTGAACCAAAAAAGCAAAAAGGAAAAGCTCAAGATAAAGAGCAAGGGCATCCTTGCAAAAAGCCTATCCGAAGTTCCCAACGTCAGAGAGTTTTCGATAAATTCGAAAATCGTTTCAGGTTTTCCAGCGGGAGATTTGAGTGTATTGGCGATGATGTAATTTAATACATCAGATTTGAAGGGAAGAAAGATAAGAACAATCCAACCTAAAAGCACCAGGCCAAAACCCAATGCAAGATAATAGAGTGGTTTAAATCTTGACAGTTTGAAGTTTTTGAAAAGAAAGCTCCATTTTAGTCTAATGAAATCTAAGATCAGGATGGGAATGAAAAACAGACCCAATATCTTGACAAAGAAAGTTGCAATACCTAAAGACAGTCCGGCAAAAACATAGAAGATCTCTTTTTCTTTTCCCAGCTGCCAGAAATATATGCTCAAAATCACGAAAAAAAGCATATCCGTCTCTTCTAAAGCTAAGCGATTATGCATAAGATAAACGAAGTTAAAACCCAAAAGAAAGACACTCAAAAGAGCATACTTTGTCATTTTTTCCCTTTTGATCACCAGAAACAACAAAAACAAAGTGGAAAGGCTAAAAAGGATGGGGATGCACCGGGCCTGGGCAAATCCATATCCAAAGATCTTGAAAACCAGATAAGTTAAGAAAGTGACCAAGGAAGAGATGCCCATTCGGAAAAAATCATCCAGTCTCCACTCGCCGAAAAAAAGCTTGTTCCGGGCATTGATGGTCACATGACCTTCATCAGTAAAGGGGCCTAAGCTCCAGGAAAGATTCAAAGGAGGATCTGCATTTAGGTGATCAAGACGCAGGTACAGAGAAAAAAGTAAAATTACAGCTAAAAGAAAATAGTTAATATAAGGGGAAGAAAAAAAATCGAACTCTTTTTTTTCAACCTTTGAAGGTTTTTCTCTTTTTTTGCTTTTCTTCTTCTTGGCCAAACCAACCTCAAAAGCTTGAGAATAGCCAGGGTCTGTCTTTACTACAGTGTCTACTACCTGCCGGAAGGATTTCGGGTCACGGATTAAATCGTCGGCATTTTAAAATACGATTTTTATGTAGAAAAAATCTCAACATGGTCCATAAAGTCTTGATACCATAAATCAGGGATACTCTAAGGTTGACCGAAGAAGCCTCTTTGAAGTACTTAGTAGTAACCGACACCTCGGCTATCCTCATTCCAAACCCCACTGCCTGTGCAATTATCTGGCTATCGAAAACGAAATCGTTGGAATTCCGCAGGAAGGGAACTTTCTCCAAAAACTCTCGACTGTAAGCCCTGTAGCCGGTGTGAAGTTCTGAAAACTTCTCCCTTAATATGAAATTCTCGATAGTGGTTAAGATTCGGTTGGCGACAAACTTATATATGGGCATTCCGCCTTTAAGGGCAGAACCTTTAATTATAAGTCTGGAGCCTAACACCATATCCGCCTGATCTTTTTTTATTGGCTCAATGATTTGGGGAATAAAGCTGGGATCGTATTGCCCATCTGGATGAAGCATAATCACTATGTCAGCCCCATCCCTCAAAGCCTCCATATAGCAGGTCTTCTGGTTCCCCCCATACCCCACATTGTGAGGATGGGTAATAAGTTTCATGTTTAAGGTCTTAGCGATCTTCACGGTCTCGTCTATTGAGGCATCGTCCACCATTATTACCTCATCTATTAAATCCATGGGTATATTTCTATAGGTGACGTTTAAGGTCTTGGCAGCATTATAAGCCGGCATAACCACTACAACTTTAGGCTTTTTTTCATCCATTACTTACCTTTCCCAGAAATAAGGCAAAAGGGAGTCGATGCTTGTTAGAGTTAACTCCTATAAATGAAATCCTGAAAAAATTACCCAGGAAAAGCTTTTGAATGATTCAGAACCATTGATTCTTCTCAAAGAGCCTGTTTTCTCTTACATTTGTAGTGCTTAAACTCAAAAATAAAGAGTTTAATATTGGATCGCCCTTATAACTCTCTACGGTGTGGTTGGCTGTTTCGGAAGACTATTGACCGAATTTCTAAAAAGATGATTTTCAAGCCTTGACAAATAAATCATAATTTAGCAAAAGCTCCTTGCTGAAGTTGTTTCTAACTTGAGTCGTCTCCTTGAGCTGTTCGGCGTCAAATCCCTCTTTTCTCAAAAATTCTGGAAACTCCGAGAAACCATGCATCGTGTAAATTTTTTTGGGCTCAGCCAATCTGGCATATTCCATAAGCTCGGAAAAATCGGCATGATCGCTTAAAGGAAAAGCATCATCTGTCCCGAAGAGATTTCTGATCCCGGAATCTAAAGCCCATCCAGTTAAGACTGCCATTCTTTTTCTGGGAATGCTTTTGATCATAGCAGAACCTCTCACCCAGGGAGGGACAATCAACACTCTTCCCTCCAAATCTCCTGCTTTATAAGGCCTGTAATTTTTGAATTTTATCCCGAGCTCCTCATATATCTTGGCCAGCTTAAATATTGTGCCATGAACACTGATCTTATATCCCCTATTTCCCAATATCTTCATTATCTCTTGAGCTTTGCCCAAAGAATAAGCCAAAAAGATGGGAACTTCACCTAAAGAGAAAGCCCGCTCCACAAATGCCGTAATCTCTTCTGTAATTTCGTTTCGGTCAGGAAAGATGTAGCGCGGCAGCCCAAAGGTGGATTCCATGATCAAAATATCGCACCTCTTCACCTCAGCTTTTTTGGCGGTCAAGCACTTGCGCAGCTTGAAATCTCCGGTATAAACTATCCTTATTCCTCCCATTTCCAGAAGAATTTGGGCTCCACCCAGGATGTGACCTGAAGGGAAGAGCTCAACCTTTATTCCGGAATGGGACTTAAATTTGCGGCTAAACCTTTTAGGTTGATTGTACTCCAGGATATTGAATTTCGCTTTCCCGAAGCGATGCTCATATAGTCTTGCCGTCTCTTTGGTAGCTAAAATCTCCTTATGTCTTACTGCGTGATCAATATGGGCATGGGATACAAAGGAAAAATCGACACCTCTTTTCGCATCCAACCACAGCCCGGTTCCTGTTATATGTATTCCATTTTGATACTCGATCATGAACCTCAGACCCTAAACTTTTAAACCCTTGAACCTATGAACTTCTGAACCTTGTAATCTTTGAACCAATTATAGCTTATATCCTATTCTTCTCAAAAAGTGTTTCCTTTCTTTAACCTCTTCGTCAGTTTCTATCCTTTTAGGGATGAAGCCGTCAACCACCCCCAAAATTCCTCTCCCCTGTTCTGTTTCACCAATAATCACTTGCACCGGATTAGCGGTGGCACAAAAGACTACACAAACCTCAGGACAATTCTGGACTGCTTTGAGCACATTGATGGGATAGGCACCTCTTATGTAGATCACGAATGTGTGACCTGCACCTATGTCAAAAGCGGTTTGGGTAGCCAATTTTTTTAACTCTGTCTCGTTGCCTTCAGACCTGACCAGACATGGTCCCGAAGCCTCACAGAACGCCAGACCAAACTTCATCCCCGGGACGGAACCAACCAGGATCTCATATAAATCCTCAGCTGTCTTGATAAAATGGGTCTGTCCCACGATCACATTGGTCTTCTCCGGCATCGGCAGTTTATAAACTCTGAATTCCATACTATCCTCCTTATCTTTCCTTCGCTGTTAAAAGTCGCATCAGCATCTGGGTGGAATCCCGAAATTTCCACTACACGAGTGAATTTCATAAAAAAATCACCATATAATCTAAGAATCAACAGCCCAAAAAGCAAGCAAATAAATGGACGTGAAATGGTTTCAGAATTTTTTTTATCTCATTCATCCCTCCCTTCAAAAATTGAGAGGCACAAAGCAGTAAGGTATCATAAATTCAACCCCTACAATGAAGACAGACCTTAGTCCTCTTAATCCGTTTAGTCTGTTGGAATTAATCAATTGAAGAAAATAAAAGCCCCGCCGTTTTTGGCAGGGCTTTTACATTTTTTCCTAGTGTTCTCGCCCGAATGGGCAAAAATTACTTAGAACTCCACTGACAGTGAGATCTTGTGGTTCTCGTTCATGAATTGTTGCTTTTCAACCACGTACCCGTAGTCAATCATGACCTTGGAGAACTGAAACCCGGTCCCTATGGCAAACCTGCCGTCGTTGACCCCAGCTCTGACTTTGGCCCAATAGTCTGGACAGAACTCGTACATGTATTCACCGCCCATATGGTAGGCCATATCGCCTCTGCGAAAGGTTTTGGTCACATCAACCGGGAAGCTGAAACCCTCCATGGGATAAATGGCCACTCCGGCCTGGATGCTGGCGGGAACGGTCCAACCGTCCACCTGGGTCCCGAGGTCTCTCACTATTACGCCTACGGCCGCATTATCAGTGGCGCGAAACTTAAAGCCGACGTCTCCGCCAACTCCGGTTTTGTTGTAATCATCAATCTTCTGATTGACTATTTTAAAGCTTCCGCCCACTGCGAATTCCTTATCAGGATACTTGTAGGCATAGGAGAGCAAAAAGACATTGTTCATATCCTTGAAGGTGCCTTGGTAGTCATCAGGCGAGTCGCCAAATTTCAATATGTCTTTTATCCCCGCATTGAGCCATGATATGCCGATGGTTCCGAAATCAAAGGTGTATCCAAAAGCGAAGTAGTTATAACTGCGGTCAAAAGACATATCCGCAGAGTACATGGCGGTCAAACTCGCCATTTCGATGTCCGCCAATCCCGCTGGGTTCCAGTATCCGGCAGAAGCGTCGCTGGCCTCGGCAACGTAGGCACCACCCATGGCCAGAGCGCGTGCATCCACTCCCATCCTCAACATGGGAAGCAGGTGATTGTCATCAGCCCAGGCACCGGTTGAGCACATCACTGACAGCAGGCAAAAGACCACTAGGAATTTTGTTGTTTTGTTTAACATTTTTCTATCTTCTCCTTTCACCAAAGAATTAACAAAGTTTCTTTTTTTCTGGGAGGGTGCCCCTCGGGCACCCTCCCTCGAAACTTTATTTATCTTCCTTCAGCACCGTAATCTTTATTACTGCTGTCACGGTCTTGGAGGTCTCTGGATCTCGAGCTTTGATGTGGCACAGATAGGTACCGTTGCCAACCTCGGTTTCTCCGTCTTCCGTCTTACCATCCCAATATAACTTCCCAGGCGGCGAAATCCACTCATCTCTGACCAAGGTTCGCACGAACTCACCGGCGAAGTCATAGATCTTGGCGGTAACCTCAGCTGACTTGCTTAATCCAAGAATTATGGTCGTGTACCTCTCTCGTGGATCAAATGGATTCGGGTAGTTATGCGGGCCATGCTCCACATCGGTGAGGAAAAGCTCGCCAGCCTCAGTCCAGAAGATAAACGGATCCGATATGTTGCCAGCGTTATCCGTTATCGTGATCACGATCTGTTTGCGCCCAGCTCCAGGGAAGTACTCCACCAGACCCTGATCCTGCTCAACTATCAAGGACTCGCACTCGGATTCATAATAGAACATTTCCTCGCCGTCCACCTTAAGCACCAGGCTGTTCCAATCGATACCTGAGGCAGCGTCCGCGACCTTTATCTTCACAGGAACCTCTGTGGTATACATGATGTTCCCGTCGGTCTTATACTTGGAAGCAAAACTGAATGTGGGGCCTTTAGAATCGTTATCATAGTTGTGGTATGACAGGAATCCAATGTTGCCCACGTTATCGCTGGCGCTTATGTGCACCTGGGTCTTGGTGCCAAGAGTTGGCGTGAAGCTCAAGACTCCGGTTGAGGCATCGTAGGAGTATGACGTTACCTCGTTGCCATTTTCCGTGATCACAAACGAGTTGGCATCCACTCCGGAGCGGTTATCCTCGACCTTGACCTTGACCGGTGAATCGTAGCTCTTCGTCAGAAGCGACATTGCCGGACCTTTGCAGTCTACAAAATACTGCTTGTGAATCCACATGGTCTCGGTCCAGTTGCCGGACGAATCCACGGGTCCCCTGCTGTAGCCAGTTCCTGAGGTCTTGTAGGAGTAAACCACCACATCCAATAGGCTGCCGTCAGAGAGACTGAATAGATCCCCATCTGCAGTCACGGTTATGACGTCTCCTACTCTTAGGTCGGCCAGATCCTCTGGATAGAAGGTCTGCAGTCGGTAGGTGGAGGTGTAGAAATCGACGTGCACGCTGCTCCAATCCACCCCACTGGCATCGTCGGTTATCTCGATGGAGACGGTTGGGTTCTCACACGAGACGTATCCACCACCGAAGGCGACCGTAGGTGGCGTGCAGTCGTCCTTGATCTCCATACCATAATGGGTCTCATTGCCCAGACTGTCCACCGCTACCAAGTCCAGCCTGCTCACTCCAGCAGAAGGATAGTATCTCCACCAGTATGGAATGTGCGGGTCCGGAGTGAGGGTGGTATCTTCAGTAACCAGACTGCTGTCCTCATACACATAGATGGTGGCAAGCCCGGACTTGCTATCCTTGATCTCAAACTCAAGCGGTGGGTAGCACAGGCTGTCTGATGGGGTCTTCAGGGTGATGGAAGGACCAGCCTTATCCACCTTGTAAGTCCAAGACGCCTTGCTGCCATAATTCCCGCCCTTGTCAGCCGGACCCCAGTTCCCACTCCAATAAACCGAGACTGTGAACGAATTACTATCACTGCACTCCATTTCACAAGAGAGGGTCACGGTGTCATTCTGCATATGGTTCAGAACCTCAGTCCACGGATAGGAACACTGGCCGCTACCACAGCCAGATATCGTCGCATTGACCGTCTCCCAGTCCACTCCAGCCACACCATCGGTGACCACGAACTTGATGGTCGGATTCGGACCCACATGATACCCATTATAGCCGCGAACAAAGGTGACCATGGGTGGATCGTAGTCCTCCACGCAGTAGATCGAATCCAGGAATGTGGTATTATGAGCCGAGTCTTTGACCGTCGCCTGAATCCAAGCTCCACTGGTCGGTGGATAGTAGCGCAGAATCTCAGTCTGGGGATCGTAAACCAGCGATTCCTCCGGTGCCGGTGTGCATCCGCCGGTCGGACTGGTGGTGCACTCATCAAACATGATCTTGTAGAGTCCACACCCGCCATCATCCCAAACATTAAATAGAACCGGTCGGCGGTAACGATAGCTGTTCTTGACCAAAGAAATGTGGGGCGCGGTAGCGTCTACCTGGTAATCATGCTTGAGGGCAGTCGACCAATTACCCACCATATCTACTGGCCCGTGGCTCGTAGAACTTCCGTTCCATACCCTCGCTTCACGAATTCCACCAGAAACTGAGTAGGGCCATTTGACGTGCAAGAGGGTGTCGTTGACCCACATTGATGCCAGCTGGGACGGATTCAGGTCATTACCGGCAAACCTCACGTAGACTGAATCTCTGTTCACACCCGATTCGCGGTCAATTATGACTATGTCAAACTCCGGAGGTATTCCCAGACACTTCTGCTCGAAGATGACGAGCGGTGGGGTGGCATCTACCATGAAGTGCACGGTATCGGTGCAGGTCTGATGGTTCTTGTTCTGGGCGGTGAGTGTGGCGATATGATCGCCCCCTGGCAGCGGATTAGCCGGGTTATCGTAGGGATAAACCCCGGCGCTCCAGCCTGCTCTGAAAATTCCAGAGGTTGTATCGTAACCCGAATAAGGGAAAGAGCCAAAGCCATCAGCCCATTGGCCTCCATCGTAGATGGTGATCAGATCACCGGGCTCAAGGAGATCCAGTTTGAACTTTATGCTGGATCGATCGATCCATGACGTCCCTTCTGGATGATTGTCACCGATGTAACCGGTCAATCTAGGCTTGGTGCTTGTGTATCCGTTGTAGTAAGGATATAGATCCTGCTGCTTCACGCTCACCACGATGGTGCCCTCGCACGGACGCTCCAGAATCTCCACCACCGCAAATGGACCATCCAGGCAGGTGGTAGCGAACTCAACATAGTGCTGTTCGGTGTTGAATCCTTCCACTCCCAAGATGTCTAAGGCGATATCGTCATACTTAAATTGGCCTGTTTTACAATCCCACCACATCACTGTCAGATGCTCCTTGGAGGTGGTAACCAAAGTGTCATAGCACATCTTGATTTTGGCCCATCTGCCGGTGTTCAAGCAACAATCATCGGAACTTTCGCCTCCAGCTCCCGAATTAGTCCCTTGATCATCACCAAAAGGAGATCTCCAGAAGCCACAACAATAGTGGCAATCGGTGAATGACACATAGGTAGCATGGCCGTTGTTGTCTCCGATGGGCTTGATGTCCGGCTGGCTAACAGGCGGCCACGGCATCGCAGTAGGAGCTACCCAAATGTAGCGATCGTATTCAAACGTACCGCCCACTGCTCCT
>LJVD01000135.1 GCA_001304225.1 candidate division Zixibacteria bacterium SM1_73 | reverse complement strand
CGATCCTGCAGTCCCTCCTCTCCTTCTTCTTCATACCGATGAAGCCATTTATAACCCGTCTTCGTACTGATGTCGAAGCGTTGACACAAACTCCGCATTTTGATCTCTTTGGTCATCGCCAGGCTCCTTTCCATAGTTAACCATCATGCCAATATAACTGTTACCTATGTCTCCGAACATGTGTTACCTATGTCCCCAGTCTATACACCCCTTTTTCAAAGGGGGAGTAAAAAATAAAATCCCCCTTTCCTAAAGGGGGACTAAGGGGGATTAATAGGGATCAAGAATTCCCCCTTTGAGCTAAGGAAAAATGTTTGCTTGGGTGAGGGGTGGGGAACCTATCACCTTCCACCTAACACCTTTCACCTTTAATAACGTATGACCTCAAAACAAATAGGAGCTGCTAAGATGATCCGAAAACCGTTCATGTTTGTAATTTTGTTTCTATCACACTTTACTGCCATGAATTTGTCCATGGCAAATGAATTCAAATTCGGAACCTGGCTATACGCAGGATATACCGAGTCCCCGGCTGAATTCCTCGAACTCTTGGCTGACACGTTAAAATTCAACTTTTTGATAACGAAAGGAACAGAGTCCAATATTATTTCTCTGTTAGAAGCAGAAGGGATAAAGATTGCTGCCAAAAATTCTTCTCCAAGCTTGATAGATGTTCCCTACTACTATTCTTGTTCCCACTATTCAGTATGGGAAGCTGAAGGGAATGAGTTTTACCATGATAGCCTCAAATATGAGATTGGTCGTTTCATTCAGGATGGAGAAGTGGGTGCCTGGATGGTTAGTTCTGGTTTGGGTGATACAGCTGGCTTGTTTCAGTACGGTCCGTACTATCCTCAAGATGTAAGATTTATCGGAGATCCATGGTCTGCGCCGTTTATCCACTATTGGGTAACCTTTAAGGTGAAAGCTGGACCAGATACCACTCCCGGGGATGACCCGGTTGCAGCTCTGTCGGTTACTGTTACCTACTACTCAACAGTGTACACAGTTGTCACCGACACTTTGGTGGATAGCGATTTTCTTGGTTTTGATTACATGGATGATACCTTGCACTATTATTCTAGATATTTCCACGATAGCCTCCAGTACACAGGTATGACCATATACGGAATCGAATTCAGAGTGCACTGGTTCGGGAAAAGAGATTTTTACATTGACAAAGTTATTCTCTGTGACAGGATAGGACAGGAATTAATGACGGGACTGCATAACCGGGAAATAAGGGATTACGTCTACACTTATTTTGTAAACAGTCCAGCCATATATGCATGGTATCTGAGGGAAGAAATCCCAACCATTGACAGTTACATACCATGGAGGCATGTTGACAGCGTTTTGGCTTCTGTGGATTCGGAAAAACGCGGTTTCTCAGCGCTTTGTGGTGGTTCAGGCGGACCGCGGGAACTTCTCAACGTAATTGAACCCAAAGAACATCATACGGATTGTTATCCGCTCTATGGTAAAAGACCCTGGGGTGGTGATCCTGTAGCTTATTCCAGCGATTGCCCTTGTGGGGATTCGGTGAGTCTTCAAACAGCGTGGAACCAGATGATTCAAAGTTTTGATGTTAATCAAAGAGCCGCACTTGAAAAAGGTATCGATTTTTCAACTACGGTGCAGGCATTCTCCTTTTATAGGAGAGACTTGCCGCCCGGAGATACACTCACTTGGTATTGGGTGTGGAGGATACCCACTCCCTACGAAATAGAGTGTCAAACTAACTTGTCGTTGGCCTATGGAGCAAAAGGAGTCCTATATTGGAAGTATTGGGATGGACTTTACTACGACGATGGATTTTTATACCAGGTATCTCGTGGTTTAATCGACTCGGCTGGGAATAGAACTGAAAATTGGCATTGGATAAGTGATAAAATTACACCTTTCATAGAGAAACTTGGTGAAACTTTCTATAACCTTAACTGGTTAGGAGCATGCTCTTGTGATACGGTGAATGGTTTTGTTCTAATGAACGGCCGACCAAGCTATATCGACAGCATCAGGTCGCATAATCCAGCGGATGAGCCGCATTGGGTGCAGGTGGGATTTTTTGAGAATCAAACTGGTGATACCAGTTACTTCATGCTGGTCAACCGTGAATGCCTGGAAACCGAAGGAGCAAACTACGATGTCTTTGTCACCAAATCTGGTGGTCCCTATCAGATAAGGGATATCTATACTGATTCGGTGGTGGATTACGTCAATGGAACCGGCGATTATTTCACCATCTATTTAGGACCGGGCGAAGGCATGCTGTTGAGATTAGATGAATTCTACTCAGGGGAAAGAATAAAACACGTACCTGCGGAGTATCCCACAATTCAAGAAGCTATTAACGCAGCTTGGGATGGAGATACGGTTTTGGTTGCGCCTGGAACTTATTACGAGAATATCAACTTCCTTGGCAAAGCCATTACAGTAGCAAGCCATTTTATCCTTGACTACAACCCCACCATGATTGAAGCTACCATAATTGACGGTAGTTATCCTTACAATCCAGATTCGGCAAGTGTGGTGACGTTTGCTTCAGGCGAGGGCTCCAACTCCATTCTGATAGGATTCACCATCATGGGCGGCACAGGCACTTCGCAATGGGGTCCGGGAAGACCAGAGCATCGAGGAGGGGGTATTTTTTGCTCTTATTCATCACCAACCATAATTAACAATTTGATCATTGACAATTATATCCCTGATCACGGATCTGACTTCGACTGGGGTGGTGGCATAGGCTGTCTTGTATCAAGCCCCACGATTGCTAATAACTTGATTTTGAATAACAGCGTGCTCGGCTCCGATGTTGGTGGTGGAATATGTTTAAAAGAAGGGGGTAGCCCTATAATTGTTAATAACACGTTATCAGACAATGTCAGAGGAGGAATATATGTATGGAATGTCTCTGATCCATTTGTTATTACCAACAACATCATTGCCAATAACACTGATCTCGGCATACGGGCTAATCCCAATAGTTATGGCATTACATACAATGACGTTTGGAACAATGATGGCTATAACTTTGTGTCTTGTCCTCCTGAGATGGGAGACACTACTTGGGGAACTGATAGGAATGGCACTCCTTGCGACAGTTTCTACAACCTTATCAGGGATCCTATGTTTGTCAATCCGGGCACTGATTATCACTCGCAGGAGAACTCTCCCTGTATTAATGCAGGGGATAACGATGCTCCAGGTTTACCTGATTTCGATTTTGACGGCAATCCACGGATCATGGGCGAATATGTCGACATGGGCGCTTATGAATATATAACGTTCATCCGAGGTGATGCCAATGGAGATGGGGCCATTAATTCAGCTGACGTTGTGTATTTGATAAATTACCTTTTTAAGGGTGGACCTGCTCCTGATCCTTTCGATGCTGGGGATGTTAATTGTGACGAGCTGATCAATAGTGCGGATGTGGTTTACCTGATCAATTATTTGTTCAAAGGAGGTCCTCCTCCCTGCGAATCACATAAAGAGAGCGGTCAGAGATAGGTCATATATCTCCCGATTCATTATGTTTCTTGACAATAAGTGATGTCGACCAAGCTTCGCTATGGTCGGCCTGCAAGTTTTCCTAAATGAAAAACTAAAATCCTGACCCAGGCGGAAAGGACTAAGGGAATTAAGAAGAGAAAAAGTAAAAGGCGGTTTGCTAAACTGGCCTTATGTTTTTTGAAAAATTTGTGAAAGGCTAAATGAGACAGCCAAATCATCCTAACTTTTGCTTTTCTGGTGGAAGCACCCTTGTAGTGAATCACTTTTGCTTGCGGATAAAAAGAAATTTTCCAGCCTCCTTTTTTAATTCTAAAGCACAGATCGACGTCGTTAAAGAACATCGCAAAGTTCTCATCCAAGATTCCCACATCTTCCAGAGTTGCCCTTCGTAACATAAGGCATGAGCCCATGGGCTGATCCACTTCCCTTTGCTTATCGAAATCAAAATATCCCATCCTCCATCTGCCGAAAACCCTGCTTCTGGGGAAAAACCAGCTTAAACCGAAAAACTCCCAGATCAGTGTGGAAAAAACAGGGAACTCTCTGCAAGATGCTTGAACCGTCTTATCCGGATTCAAAAGCTTTGGACCCAATGCTCCAACATCAGGATGCTCTTCCACGAACTCATACATCAAAGACAAAGCATCCTCTAAAACCTGAGTGTCGGGATTTAATAAAAGTATATATTCACCTCTGGCTTCTTCTATCCCTTGATTGTTAGCTTTAGCGTAACCCAAGTTCTTCTTGTTTTGAATCAAGTTTACCTGAGGATAAAGCTCTTCCACAATCTTGGCGGTTTCATCGGAGGAACCGTTGTCCACCACGATAACTTCGCTGCTAAAATTCCCCTGAGATAAAAAGATCGAATCCAGACAATTTTGGATAAATTCCTGCGAGTTCCAAGTTACAACAATGATAGAGAGATCCATGATTGTTCGACTAATAAGCTTTTATCCGGCTAAGCCTATTTTCACATCTGCTAAAGAAGCCCATACTGATCAAATATCAGATTGTCTTATCAAAAACTGAAGCTAATTTTTCAGTCAGAAATCTCCTTTCATATATTTTCATATTTTCTTTGTTGATACCTACACTGAGATTTCCCTTAGCATGTTCTTTATAATAAAAAAGCAAAGCTTCTTTGATTCCGGAATAGTCTTTGGGCGATATCACCATGCCCGGCCTCATTTCAGAAATCATTTTACCAACTTGGCTTTCTTTGGGAACCACTCCCAGGATCGGTTTTTTGAAAGGAAGATATTCAAAGATTTTTGCAGGAAAAATCGCCGGATCCTCTGAGGTGACCAGAAGAAAGAGAGAAACTTTGCCCATCTGTTTCAAAGCCTCTTTGTGCGGAAGATAACCGCGCAGTTCCACCACTTCCTTCAATTCATATCTTTCAATCAAATTATCCCAATTGATCGCGACGGAGAGTCCGACGTGAAGCAACTTTATCCTATCTTTTGATATCAGTCTGTTGTCTATCAAACTTTTCAGAGCAAAAAGAAAAGGCTCAGGATTACAATCTGGACTGAACGTTCCCAGGTATCCTATGGTGAAAAGTTCTGATCTTTGGGGAACATCGGTTTCGAAATCCTCTTCATCGTAGCCTTGACTTATCGTCTCGATCTTTTCGGGCCTCAAATATTGTTCCTTCATTCTTTCAGTGATGCATGGATTGGCAGAGATTATCCTATCTGCGTTTTTGATAATTAATCTCACCAATTGGTTCTTGAGAAAAAGATGAAGCCGAGTAGGAAAAAT